>NZ_JARWOJ010000258.1 GCF_029868625.1 Nocardia neocaledoniensis
GCGCCTTCCGGTCGACCTTGCCGTTGGCACTGAGCGGCAGCTCGTCGAGCACGACCAGCGCCGAGGGGACCATGTAGGACGGCAGCCCACGGCGCAGGGCCGAGAGCAGCGCGGCGGGTGGTGGCGACGATGGATCGGTCCTGCGTATGACTGCTCACCTGGACGGTGTCTCCTCGAGATGGGGTGCTGCCGGACGATGTATCGCGCATCCTGCCAGCCGCGGGCGCCGGGGGCCAGACCCCGCGTCCCCCCCGCCGGGGGGGGCCCTGCGGGCCGCGCCGGGCCTCGGCGATGGTGTGCGTCGGCGGGTAGGCGATCGGATACGGGTCGACGCCGGCTCCGGCGAGCCGGTCCAGCTTGGCCATGCGCACCCGGACCTGTTCGGGCCTGCGGGGTCCCTGCTCCTCGGCGCCCTCCGGCGCGTCGGGCGGGGTGCCGTCGGCGTGCAGGCCGACGAGCCCGGCGGGCACGGCCGGATGCGCGCCGGTGTGCACCGCCGCGTCGGGCTCCGGGCCGAGCCGCGGCAGGAAGCCCTCGGCCAGCCCACTCGCCGCGGCCACCCGTGGCAGCTGCCTGCGCTCCTCGAACAGGAAGAACCGGGGCACCCAGCGCGGGTGGTACTTCACGTTCGACCGGTACAGCGCCTCGAGCTGCCACCAGCGCGAGAAGAACAGCAGTACCCCGCGCCAGGCCCGCAGGATCGGCCCGGCCCCGATCCGTCCGCCCTCCTCGAACACCGAGCGGAACACCGCGAAGTTCAGCGAGATCCGGGTGATGCCGTACTGATCGGAGTTCAGCGCGAGCTGCGAGATCATCAGCTCCATCACGCCGTTGGGACTGTGTGGGTCGCGGCGCATGAGCTCCAGCGAGACGCCGGTGCGGCCCCACGGGACGAACGAGAGCATGGCCTGCACCCGGTCGTCGTGGTCGACGGCCTCCACCAGCAGGCAGTCGCCGTCGAGCGGGTCGCCGAGGCGGCCCAGCGCCATCGAGAAGCCGCGCTCGGTCTCGGTGTCGCGCCAGGCGTCGGCACGGGCGACGACCTCGGTGAACTCGGCGGCGGGGATGTCGTGATGCCTGCGCACCCGCACGCTCATCCCGTTCTTGCGCAGCCGGTTCGCGGCCTGGCGGACCTGCTTCATCTCCGGTCCGGCGAGCGAGAACTCGCGGGTGTCGAGGATCGCCTCGTCGCCGAGGCGCAGCGCCGAGAGCCCGGCCTGGCGGTACGCCGTCGCCCCGAGTTCGCTCGCGCCCATCACCGCGGGCGCCCAGCCGAAGCGGTCGGCCTGCTCCAGCCAGGCCCGGATGGCCTGTGGCCAACCCTGTTTCGGCCCGATCGGGTCACCGCTGGCCAGGCAGACGCCCAGTTCCACGCGATAGGTGATGGCCGACTTGCCGTTCGGCGCGAACACCACCGCCTTGTCGCGGCGGGTGGCGAAGTAGCCCAGCGAGTCCTCGACGTCGCTGTCGGCGAGCAATCCGCGCAGCGCCGACTCGTCCAGTCCGGTCATCGCGTTGACCGCGCGCTGCGAACGCAGCAGCACCACCACCGCGGTGAGCAGAGCGATCGCGCCGAACAGGCCGAGCAGGAAGTTGACCCACGGGCGCGGGTGGCCGTCGAAGTGTTCGTTGTCCACCAGCACCGCGGCGGTGACGCGGTAGACCGCCCACAGCGGCCGCTGACCGCCCGAGGGGAGCGAACCGGGCGCGAGCTCCACCAGCCCCCAGCCGACCAGGCAGCCGAGCGCGAGACCGGCCACCAGTACCCCGAGCGCCTTCCACAGCGCGCCCGGCCTGACCTTCGTGTAGAACTCCGTGCGCGCCGCGATCAGGATCACCAGCACCACCACGTGCACGACCCCGGCGACCAGGGCGTCGACGTTGTCGTCGGCGACGAAGTCCAGCACATTGGTCACCGTGTAGAGCAGCAGGTACACCACCAGCAGCCACCACGCCACGCGTTTGCGGGCGGCCAGCGCGCCTGCCATCAGCCCGACGACCAGCGCCCAGACCAGGCTGGTGTCCGGTGCGTCGAAGTAGTAGGCGTCGATGTAGTGCCGTGGCGTCTGCGTCAGATGCCGCAGCGCGGGGGAGACGCTCCACAGCAGACACAGCACCGCGAAGACGCCGAGCACCAGCCCGGTGACGTGCGGTACCTCCGCGAGCCTGCCGCGTCCGCGATGGGGAACGGCGGCGGCGCGGTCGGGCGGAGCCTGGACGGTGGGTTGCTCAGCCTGCGTTGCGGTCACCGATCCAGTGTGCGTCCATCGGGACCGGATGGGTATGTAAGGATTAGCCCATGTCGGAACCAGTTGATGTGCCGATCGATGACGAAGTCATCAAGCTCGGGCAATTCCTGAAACTGGCGAACCTGATCGATTCGGGTTCCGAGGCCAAGACGGTGATCGCCCAGGGCCTGGTCCGGGTCAACGACGAGGTCGAATTACGCCGCGGCAGGCAGCTGCAGGTCGGCGATGTCGTCGTGCTGGCCGGACACCGGGTGCGGGTGTCCGGGAACTGAGCGTCGTCACACACCCGGCCACGACGACCCGACCTCGAGGAGGGTCCGCCGCGTAGCGGCGGTCGCGGCCGTCCCGCCGATCGGGCGCCGGTGCGTAGGCGACGTAGAAGCAAGCACCGGTGTCCGATCGGCGGGACTGGAAGGGCCGCGACTCGAGCGCGCCAGCGCTCCAGACTTCAGTCCTCGGCGCGGACCACGATGCCGTCGTGGTCGCTGTAGAGCATCTCGCCGGGGACGAAGCTCACCCCGCCGAACTCGACGGTGACGTCCTTCTCGCCGCTGCCGGTCTGGGTGCTCTTGCGCGGGTTGGTGCCCAGCGCCTTCACCCCGATGTCGAGGGTGCGCAGGATCGCCGAGTCGCGCACGGCGCCGTTGACGATCACACCCGCCCAGCCGTTGTCCACGCCGCGGCCGGCGATGATGTCACCGACGAGGGCGGTGTGCACGCTCGCGCCGCCGTCGACGACGAGGACCTTGCCCTCGCCCGGCTCGCTCAGGGTCTGCTTGACCAGCAGGTTGTCCTGGAAGCAGCGGATCGTGGTGATCCGTCCGGCGAACGCGGCCCGGCCACCGAACTGGATGAACTGGGTGTCGCAGCTGCGGATCTCGGGGCCGATCTCATCGGCCAGATCGGCGGTGGCCACAACATTCGCTGATTCGGTCATGGTGCCGATTGTGTCAGGCGCTGCGCTGATGGGCTTTGTTGATCTCCCTGATCAGGCTCTCTGTGGTGTGCTTCACGGCGACCTTGATGAACGGCTCGATGGTCTTGCCGAGCATCTTGCCCGCGATGCCGCCGGGCACGAAGTACTCGATGACGGCATCGACCGTGCACACTTCCTCGCCCTTGGGCAGGAACTGGAACGTGGTGACGATCTCGAATCCCTTGATCGCCTTGGTGGCGATCAGCCTGCCCTCTTCCCAGCGGACGACCTCGATGCGCGAGGTGAGCGAGGCGGGACCGAGCTTCATCTTTCCGTCGAAGGTCGCGCCGACACCGGTGGTCTGCTCGGTGACCGGGGTGAACGATTCGATGCCGTACCAGAATTTCGGCAGGTTGTGGTAGTCGTTCATGAAATCGAACGCGGTCTTGGCCGGAGCCGCGCAGTCTTCGGCGATCCTCACTTCGGTCATGGCGGCAACTTTAGCGGCGGACCGCTCAGGCGGTGATCGCCAGCGTGGCGGCCAGGCCGAACCCGACGGCCATCAGCGTCACCTCGACCAGGGCGTTGCGTAGCGAGATCTCGACCGTGACCCGGTGGTTCGCGGCCCGCGTCACCCAGGTGCGCCGCCACCACCAGCCAAGCCCGGTCAGCGCGCACAGGATCGCGAACTTGGCCACCAGGATGCGGCCGTACCCACTGGTCCACAGTGGCTCGATGCCGCCGACGCGCACCAGCCCGTCGATGAGGCCGGTGAGCGCGATCATCAGCACGAGCGGGGCCGCCACCCGCGAATAGGCGGGCAGCGTCGAGGCCCAGCCGCCCCTGGTGCGCAGGACGAGCGCCATGGCGAGCAGCAGGCCCAGCCACGCCGCGGCGGCCAGCGCGTGCACCGCGGCCAGCACCGACCCGAACATCTGCTGGGACATGTGCCCGGTGATCGGTCGCAGCGCCAGCGCGACCGCGGCGAAGACCAGCACCAGATCGGCCGAGGCAGCGTCGGGCCTGCGGAACGCCACGGCGGCGTAGCACGCGACCGCGCCGGTGCAGAACAGGATCGCGATGCCGATCTGGCCGCCGCTGAGCTCGGTGAGGAAGGTGCCGAAATCGGCGGCGCCGAGCGCGCGCACCGGCACCCCGACGATGTCGGCCGCCTCACCGGCCAGCACCGCGAACTCGGCCGCGAACCAGACACCGGCGAGCACCGCGAGCGGCCGCCAGTCGACCCGCAGCCGCGCGTCGAGCCGGGGGAGCGCGGCCAGCCCGAGCACGATCGCGCCCGCGACATCGGCGACGACCCGCGCGCACGCGGCGGCGGGGAAACCGCCGTCGGCGCGCACCAGCCAGGCCAGGACCACCCCGGCCACGGCCGCCACCGCGACCGGCGCCAGGATCCGCCACCGCCGCAGCGCGGTACCTGGGTCCCGGCGACCGGTCGTCATCGGTGGCTACTTGCCGCGTCCGGCA
Organism: Nocardia neocaledoniensis; assembly: GCF_029868625.1. GTDB lineage: Bacteria > Actinomycetota > Actinomycetes > Mycobacteriales > Mycobacteriaceae > Nocardia > Nocardia neocaledoniensis_A. The sequence goes on from NZ_JARWOJ010000258.1 coordinate 4,651, forward strand.
CGGCCGCCGAGCAGCGCGACCGCGAGCCCGGCGCCGAACAGCACGACACCACCCGCGATGAACACCCACACGGGCACCCCGCCGGAATCGCCGCCGCCGTCGGCCTTGTCCTCGCCGGGCTTGGCGCCCGGCGTGCCCGTGCCCTCCTTACTGAGCGTGAACTGCCGCGTCCCGCTCACGGGATGGCCGTCGGCCGAGGTCACCCGGTACGCCAGCGTGTACTGGCCGACCGGGCCGAGCTCACCCAGTTCCACACTCACGGAACGGCCTTCGACGCTGGCCTCGCCCTTGGACCACAGCCTGCCGTCCGGGCCGACCACGGTCAGCGACGGGAAGTTCGGCTGCAGTTCCTCGTTGAAGGTGATGCTGGCGCGCGCCGGGCCCACCTCGACGGTCGACCCGTCCTCGGGGACGCTGCTCACCGCGCCCGAGTGCGCGCCCGCGGTACCCGCCGCGGCGAAGGCGCCGGCGAAGAGCACCGCGAGCAGGGCGATCAAAAGACGCTGGGATCCACGCATCACGACCTCCGCGACCGGAAGACGAGACCGAGGCCGAGCGCCGCGGCGAACAGACCGAGCGCGAGCCCGATCCCGCCGAGCCAGCGCGCCACCGAATCCGGTTCGGCCTGGACGGTATCGGCAGAGGCGACGTGGTGATCGCCGCCCTCGGCGCTGCCCTTGTCGGCCAGGGTGACGGTGGGCGCGGGGTGTTCGGGTTCCGCGCCGTCGGTGCTCGGCTGATCCCAGTTGACGACCTTGCCGTCGCTGTAGGTCTGTTGCGCGGGGAACAGCACCGTTTCCTGGTTCGGGAGCGGGCCGAGCGAGAGCACGAACCGCTGGAACTGGCCGGGACCGATGCCCGGATTACCCGGTTCCGCGGTCCAGGTGACGATGACCTCGCCCTTGTCGTTCCGCGCGGTCTCCGCCTTCCAGCCCGGCAGTGGTTCGGTGCGAACACCTTTCATGCCGGGGACGGTGACGCGCAGTCCGGTGGTCGACGCGGTGTCGGATTCGTTGGGCACCTTGAAGGTCGCGACGGTGTAGCCGCCCTGCGCGGCGCCGGGCGCGTCGACGGTGACGTGCGCCGCCGCCGTGCCGCTCGCGGCGAGCACCAGGCCGACCGCGAGCGCGGCGGCGCCGGTGCCACGGGTGATGGAGTTGTGCATGGAAAGCCTTCTGTCCGAAGAGGTCTGATGTCGTCTGGGATCAGGCGAACAGCGGTGGGGGGGGGCGGGCCCGCGCCCCCGCGACGCGGCGGCGGCATCGCCCGCGGTGGTCGCGGG
>NZ_JARWOJ010000259.1 GCF_029868625.1 Nocardia neocaledoniensis
ACCCCCGGCGCCGCGCGCGGGGGCCTGCGGCCCCCCCCCGGCGGGGGCTCCCCCCGCGGGGGGGCGTTGCCGCGCCACCCCCCCACCGAGCGGATCACTCGCCGGCGTTCACCGCGTTCATGACCGCGTCGAGGGACGCCGCCAGGACCGAGCTGCTCCGGCCGAAGGACCAGCCCGTACGGCCGCCCGCCCGGTATTCCAGGTAGCTCACCGCGGCGCTGCCTGCCCCGTGATCGACAGAATGCTGTGCCAGACCCAGGATCTCGATCGGATGGCCGGCATCGGCGAGCGCGGTGACCAACGCGTCGACAGGACCGACGCCGCGGTGGACCGACCACCGGGCGTGCCCGTCGACCGTGAGCACGATCTCGGTGACCTCCTCGTCGAGCTGCCACCGCGTCAGCACGATCCGCGGATCCGCGACGGTGTAGGCCTGTTCGAAGAGCGTGAACAATTCCTTCGCGGTGATCTCGGCTCCGGTGTCGTCGGTGTGCCGCTGCACGCGCCGCGCCAGCTCGATCTGCAGGCGACGCGGCAGGTCCAGCCCGTACTCGGTCTGCAGCAGATACGCGATCCCGCCCTTGCCCGACTGGGAGTTCACCCGGATCACGGCGTCGTAGGAGCGCCCGAGATCGGCCGGGTCGATCGGCAGATACGGCACCTGCCAGGCCATCTCACGCTCGGGCCGACCGGCCTCGGCGGCCAGGGCGCGGTGGCGCGCCATTCCTTTGCGGATCGCGTCCTGATGGGTGCCGGAGAAAGCGGTGTGCACGAGATCGCCGACGTAGGGGTGTCGTTCGGGCACGGGCAGCCGGGTGCAGTATTCGACCGTGCGGCGGATCTCGTCGATATCGGAGAAGTCGATCATCGGGTCCACCCCCTGCGCGTGCAGATTCAAGGCCAGCGTGGCGATGTCGACATTGCCGGTGCGTTCGCCGTTGCCGAACACGCAGCCCTCCACCCGCTGCGCGCCGGCCAGCACCGCCAGTTCGGCGCAGGCGATGCCGGTCCCCCGGTCGTTGTGCGGGTGCACCGACAGGATCACTCCCTCGCGGCGGGCCAGATTACGGTGCATGTACTCGATCTGGTCGGCGTAGACATTCGGCGTCGCGACCTCCACTGTCGCGGGCAGATTCAGCGTCACGGGACGTTGTGGGCAGGCCTGCCAGGCAGTGGTGACATCGTCACAGACCTCCAGCGCGAAGTCGGGTTCGGTCAGGTTGAAGACCTCCGGCGAGAACTGGAATCGCACGTTCGGCAGGTCGCCGGCCGCGGCAAGCACCTCGCGCGCGCCGTCGACGATGAGGGTCCGCAACTGCGCGCGATCCTTGCCGAGAACCACCTCGCGCCAGACCGGCGCGGTCGCGGTGTAGAGGTGGATCACGACCTCGTTCGCGATCCCGCGCACCGACTCCACGGTCCGCTGGATGAGGTCGCGCCGGGCCGGGGTGAAGACGACGACGGTGACGTCCGGTGGCGCGATCGGCTCGTGGGCCAGCAGCCGGACGAAGTCGAAATCGGTCTGCGAGGCGGACGGGTAGCCCACTTCGATCTCCTTGTAGCCCATCGCGACCAGCAGTTCGAAGAATCGCCGCTTGCGCGCGGGGTCCATCGGTTCGGCCAGTGCCTGATTGCCGTCGCGCAGGTCGACGGGCACCCACAGCGGGGCGGCGGTGATCCGCGCGCTCGGCCAGTCCCGCTGTTCGGCAGGGACATTCACGCGTCGGTGGATGTCCCGATAGCGGTGCGACGGCATGGCCGAGCGGCGCTGCCGATTCCAGGCGGGCGCCTCGGCGGGAACGGCGCCCGCGGGTGTGGTGAGGGTCGGGAAGGTGTACATGACGGTCTCTGCTTCCTGGGCCACGGTCGGCCCCATGACATCGGCGACCGGCCACGACAGAGCCCCACGGCGGGGCGGCCGGTCGGTCAGGCCCCGCCGTGGCGGCCGAGGAGAAGCGCGGTGTGGGTCATGATGGGTACACTTCTATCACAACTCCTCAGACAAGTAGAGAGGTGAATCGGTGGTCGCCCAGGTACGCCGTCAACCGTTGGCCGCCCAGGCGGCCGAGCTCCTGCTCACGCGGATCCGCGCCGGTGAGTGGCCACTGGGTCATCGGCTGCCCGGTGAGACCCTGCTCGCCGCGCAGCTGGGCGTGGGCCGGTCGACGCTGCGCGAGGCGATCCGCGAGCTGGCGGGCAAGGGCGTGCTCGACAGCAGGCAGGGCGCCGGGGTGTTCGTGACCGCGCTCGATGTCACCGACGACTGGGACGTCGTGCTGCGCGGCGCGACCATCGTCGCGGTGATCGAGGCACGCATCGCCATCGAGGCCGAGGCCGCGGCCCTGGCGGCCCAGCGGCGCACCCCCGCGGACCTGCGCGCGATCCGGCGCGCCCTGGCCGGTCGGCTCGCGGCGGGCCGGACCGTGGCCGACCATGTCGACGCCGACATGGCCTTCCACCGCGCGGTCGTCCTCGCGGCGCACAACACGGTGCTGACCCAGCTCTTCGACAGCTTCCTGCCGAGACTGCGGCTGGCCATGATCGACATGCTCGCCCTGCGTCCGGTCCCCTCCGAGGCCGCCGATCACGCCGCGCACGAACACCTCGCCCAGGCCATCGCCGACCGGAACCCCACGGCGGCAGCGGATTTCAGCCGCACCCACCTGTCCGCCCTGAAGGAGGCCTTCGCATGAGCGGCGTCGCGGTGATCGAGCTCGACGAGGTGAGCTTCCGGCGCGAGGGCAAGAAGATCATCGACGGCATCTCGCTGACCGTCCGGGCCGGCGAGCACTGGGCGCTGCTCGGTCCCAACGGCGCGGGCAAGAGCACGCTGCTCGGATTCTGCGGCGCGGTCACCTTCCCGACCACGGGAACGGTGCGGGTCCTCGGCGAACAGTTCGGGCGCGTGGAGCTGGCGCGGCTGCGTCGCTCGATCGGCCACGTGAACCCCCGCCATCCGCTGCGCTCGCCGCTCACCGTGCGCGAGGTCGTCCTGACCGGCATCACCGGCACCATCGACACCCCGTTGCGCTGGTCACCCACCGATGACGAGGTCGCCCGCGCCGAGGCGACCATCGACGCCCTCGGACTCGGGGGCAAGGCGGGCGAGATCTGGCCGACGCTGTCCCAGGGCGAACGCGGCCGTGCGCTCATCGCCCGCGCGCTGCTGAGCGATCCGCGGGTGCTGCTGCTGGACGAGCCGTCCACCGGCCTCGACCTGGCCGCCCGTGAACAACTGCTCACCACGATCGACACCCTCGACCACACGCATCCCGAGGTGGCGTCGGTCCTGGTCACCCACCATCTCGAGGAGTTGCCGAGCAGCACCACCCACGCCCTGGTGATCGCCGGTGGGCGCACCGTCGCCGCGGGTCCGGCGGCCGAGGTGATCACCACCGAGCACATCTCCACCGCCTTCGACCATCCGATCGATGTGCGCTACGACGGCCGCTGGAGCGCCAGGGCCCGTTGACGCCCGGCGTAGGATCGCGGACACATCGCATGTCGGCGCGGACAGGAGGATGTCATGAGAATCGTTCACCGGATCGTCGCCACCGCGGGTGCCGCCGCGGCGCTCGCCCTCACCGGTACCGGTATCGCGGCGGCCCAGGAGACCGAGCCGGAGCCACCGAAGTCTCCGCTGGTCCGCTACATCGAATCGTGGCCACCCGCCCCGTCCTGGTGCAACGCCACCTGGGACCCCGTCGAAGACGCCATCGAGGACTCCGTCCCGCCCATGTGGGAACCGGAATTCGACGCCTTCGACGACTGGTGCGAAGGCGAGAGCGACTAGAAGTCCTCACCTGGGTCGAGGTCGGCGCCAAGGAGCTCGTCGGCGCGGGCCAGGGCGCTGTCGAGTTCGTCGGTGACCGCGTCCATGACCGACATGCCGTCGAGCAGGTCGGACAGTTCGGCGCGCAGAGCATCCAGTTCGGCGATCGCGGGGTCGACCGTGGTCCACGCGACGGTGTCGCGCCACCAGTCGTCACGCTGGATCCAGGACCAGACGATGTCGCGGACCAGCAGCGCGTCGTCGGTGAACAGCTGGCGGTGCGCGCCCGCCTCGGTGTGCTCGAGCTCGTAGGTGCCGTCGTCGAGATAGCGGGCCTGGATGCGCTCGGTAGCGGCGCGGGTCAACAGCAGGAAAGGATGTTCGGGCGCCGGATCGGTCGCCGCGGTCCCCGGGTGGGCCGGGTCGACGGCCCGTGGCGCGCCGGCGCCGTCACCGAGGTGGACCACGACCTCCGGTGCCTCGTCACGTCGATCACCCATCGGGCCAGTGTGCCGGATCAGGGCCGGGCCGACCAACGAACACCGATGAATCGCCGCGGCTCACCTCGTCTACCTCCACAGGCACAGGTCTGTCGACAGGAGGTTCCACTGTGAGCGACACCGAGGTCAGAGCCGCGATCGCCGCGCAACGCGCCGAGACCGCGGAGTTCCTCGCCGGCTTGGACGAGCAGCGATGGGACGAACCGACGCTGTGCGACGGCTGGCGGGTGCGCGAGGTCGCGGCGCACCTGAGCATGCCGTTCCGGACGTCCCTGCCGCGCTTCGTTCTCGGCATGATCGCCGCGCGCGGCGATTTCGACCGGCTGGCCGATCGCGCGGCGCGCGCCGACGCGGCCCGGATGAGCACGGGCGAGCTCGTAGCCGCTCTCCGCGACAACACCGGTCACCCGTGGAAGCCACCGGGCGGCAGCGGATACGCGAGCGCGCTCAGCCACGACGTGATCCACGGTCTCGACATCACCGTCCCACTCGGGCACACCGAGCCCGTCCCGCTGGACCGGATGCGGCTGGTCCTCGATGCGCAGACCCCGCGCTCGATCGCCTACTTCGGCGTCGATCTCGACGGAATCGCCTTGCGGGCCACCGATCTCGACTTCCGGCACGGTGCGGGCGAGGTCCTGTCCGGGGCGGCGCAGGACCTGCTGCTCGTCCTGTGCGGACGCACGCTGCCCCCGGGGCGACTGCACGGTCCCGACGCCGCGCGGTTCACCAGCACCTGACGACAACGACCCGCGCCCGACCCACCGTCCCCGGTACACCTGCACCGTGCCGTGGTGGTCGGACCCTGCACCCTGCGCTGGGTGTAGCTGCACGGTCACGCGGATCTGCTGCGGGAGCGAATCGACGGCGTCACCGGCAGCGCAGGGCCGCGCAGTGGGGCACCCGGCGCGAACATCCAGCTCGGCAGCGATAACGTGTTGTATATGGACGATACACATCTCGGCGCGTCGCTGCCGGACGCAGAGCATCACGAAGGCGGATTCCGGCCGGTCACCGAGCTGATCCAGCAGCGCAGGGCCGCGATGCAGGACAGGACGATCGGTGGCCCCCACTACGGGGAGCTGATCGAACAGGTGCGGATCCTGATGGACAAGGCCCGCCTGATCAACCCGTCCGACGAGCTGGCCAAGGACGCGATCGCCACCCTGGAGCAGCTCAACGCGCGCCTGGACGAGGCGGTCGTGGACGAGTGGTCCGCCCCCAGCTGGACCCGCACCGACCTGCCCTCGCGCGGCAACATCACGCTGCCGCCGTACACCGTCGACAGCGCCGACATCGACGGCGTGACCGCCAAGCTCACCTTCCGCACCTTCCACCTGGGCGGCAACAGCGCCGCGCACGGCGGACAGATCGGGGTGGCCTTCGACGACATCCTCGGCATGACGGCCGCGGTCCACACCAACGCCGTCACCCGGACCGCCTCGCTCACCATCGACTACCGCTCGATCACCCCGCTCAACCGGGAACTGACGATCCGGGCCTGGGTCGAGCGCGTCAACGGCCGCAAGGTGTACCTGCGGGCCACGATGCACGACGGCGAGCGGCTCTGCGCCGAGGCCAACGGCCTGTTCATCCTCCTCAAGCCCGGCCACGCCGGGGTGGCGCAATAGCGGATCGGCGCCCGATCGCCGCAGGTCCCGGCCACACCCCACCCGGCGCAGAAACATCCCCTGAATTCCGGGTCGTCCGCGGCCGGAATCCGGGCACCGAAACGGCCGCTATCGTCGCTGTTCATGCAGGTCAGCGAGACAACCGCCACCGCGGAACCCACCCAGCTCCGAGGCCACCGCGCCGATCGGGCACGCCGGGTGGCCGACATCCTGCGCCACCAGATCCTGGCGGGCACCGTGCAAGGCACACTGCCCGGCGAGCAGGAACTGGCCGCCGAACACGACACCTCACGCAATACGGTGCGCGAAGCATTGGCCCTGCTGCGCGACGAAGGGCTCATCGACCGCGCGCCCAAGGTCGGCACCCGCGTCGCCGCCCGCAAGTTCGACCACGGCCTGGACACACTGCGCGGCCTGCAGGAGACGCTCACCGAGCACGGCACCGTCCGCAACGAGGTCCGCGCCGCCACCCACATCACCGCTCCCCCCGCGGTGGCGCGCAGGCTCGGCCTGGTGCCAGGCGAGCGCGTCGTCTACATCGAGCGGCTGCGATTCCTCGCCGAGCTGCCACTGAGCCTGGATCTCACCTATCTGGCCCCCGACGTGGGCGCCGCGGTGCTGGCGCACGATCTCGCGACGACCGATGTGTTCGTGCTGCTCGAGCAGGTCACCGGCCAGTCGCTCGGCGCGGCCGCGCTCGCCCTCGAGGCCGTCGCGGCCGATCCGCACACCGCCACCACGCTCGACACCCCGCCCGGCGCTCCCCTGCTGATGCTCGAGCGCCTCACCCACCTCGACGACGGCAGGCCCGTCGACCTCGAGTACATCCGCATGCGCGGTGACCGCATCACGATGCGCGGCAGCCTCACCCGCGGCGCTCCCGAATGGAAGGTCCTCTAGATGGCTCTGGTCCCCCAGCGCGCCGACGTCCCGGTGACGATCGACGAATCGCTGTGCATCACCGGCTGCACCCTGTGCGTCGACATGTGCCCCCTCGATTCCCTTGCCATCCACGAGGATTCGGGCAAGGCCTACATGCACGTCGACGAGTGCTGGTACTGCGGGCCGTGCGCGGCGCGCTGTCCCACCGGCGCCGTCACCGTCAACATGCCCTATCTGCTCCGTTGATCCCGGGAATCCACGCATGAAGTTCACCCGTCTCGTCCCCGTCCTGCTAGCCGCCGCGCTCACCGCGGCGGGCTGCTCACTCGACACCACCGATGCCGCGCCCGCGGGCACTGTGAAGGTCGTCATCGGTTACCAGTCCAAGACCATCAACACCGTCACCGCGGGCACCCTGCTCCGTGCGCAGGGGTACCTGGAACAGCGGCTCCAGCGCATCACCGCGGCCGGCGGCGCGAAGTACCAGGTGGAGTGGCAGGACTACGACACCGGCGCGCCGATCACCGCGCAGATGGTGGCCGAGAAGATCGATATCGGCTCGATGGGCGATTACCCGTTGCTCATCAACGGGTCCCGCACCCAGGCCAACGAACGCGCGCGCACCGAACTGGTGTCGATCACCGGCTACAACCCCAAGGGCGCGCTGAACATGGTTGTCGTGCCGAAGGATTCGCCCGCACGCTCGCTCACCGAGCTGGCCGGGCAGAAGATCTCGGCCAGCGTGGGTTCGGCCGGCCACGGCACCCTCGTGCAGGCGCTGAGCCGCGCCGGGATCGATCCGGCCAAGGGCGTGGAGGTGCTCAACCAGCAGCCGCAGGTCGGCGCGACGGCACTGGAATCGCACCAGGTGAGCGCACTGTCGCAGTTCGTGGCGTGGCCGGGCCTGCTGGTGCAGCAGGACAAGGCCAAGCTCCTCTACGACGGCGCGGAGCTGAACGTGCCGACCTTCCACGGTGTGGTCGCGCGCCGCGCCTACGCGGCCGAGCATCCCGAGGTGCTGCAGGCGTTCCTGGCGGCCCAGCTGGACGCGACCGCCTTCCTCAACGAGAAACCGTTCGAGGCTGCCGATCTCGTCGCCAAGGGATCGGGGCTGCCGGCGGAGGTCGTCTACCTCTACAACGGGCCCGGCGGCACCAGTTTCGACACCACCCTCAAGCCGGAGCTGATCGCCGCGCTCGAAGACGATGTGAACTACCTGAAATCGATAGGCGATTTCGCCGACCTCGACATCGACGCCTTCGTCCAGGACGGTCCGCTGCGACAGGCCTACACCGAGACGGGCCGCGGCGGGTACGACACCGAGCTGGCGTCCCTGGTCAACCCGAGCAAGGTCACCGGCACCGACCCGATCTGCGCTGTCCCGGTACAGGATCCGGCGCTGGCCGGGGAGATCTGGATCGACGGCGCCGACCGGCCGCAGCCCGCCGCGAACCCCGCGTGCCTGCTGCGCGGCGTCCAGGCCGCGCAGGCACAGGGCAAGAAGATCAGGGCGGTCTACCTGCCCGATGCCGAGCTGGGCACCCGCTGGTTCGCCGACAAGGCGATCTGGCTGCGCGAGGACGCCCGGTACCTCCCGTTCACCACCCAGGCCGCCGCCGACCGCTACCGGGCCAACCATCCCGCGGCCGCGCCGGTGACCTACGCGCAGGCCGTCGCGGAAGTCCGCGGATGAGCGCGATCTCCGGGACGCGGGCGCCCGTCCGGTCCGGCGCCGATCCGACCGGGACGTCCGGCGGAGCCGACCGTGCCCCCACGACCCTCGCGGTCACCGACCGTGCGCCCTGGCGGTCCAGGGCACTGCGCGTCACCTCGGTGGCCGCGGCCATCGGCCTGTGGCAGCTGCTCACGGCCACCGATGTGCGGGCGGTGCTGCGCTTCGACACGCTGCCGACGGTCACCGAGATCATCGCCGAATTCGGCGAGCACCTCGGCAGCGGTCAGTACTACGTCGACGTGGCGCAATCGCTGATCCGCATCGTCACCGGATTCGGGCTGGCCGCCGCGGTCGGCGTGCTGGCCGGCATCGGTCTCGGCCGCTCCCGGATCCTGGCCGACGTGTTCGGTCCGCTGGCCGAGCTGGTCCGCCCGATCCCGGCGATCGCGCTGGTACCGGTGGCGATCCTGCTCTTCCCCAGCGACGAGTCCGGGATCGTGTTCATCACCTTCACCGCGTCGCTGTTCCCCGTGCTGGTGAGCACCCGGCACGCCACGCGGGCGCTGCCGACCATCTGGGAGGACGCGATCCGCACCCTGGGCGCCTCGCGCCGGGAAGTCCTGACCAGGGTGGTGCTGCCCGGCATCCTGCCCGGGGTGTTCAGCGGTCTGTCGGTGGGCATGGGCGTGGCCTGGATCTGCCTGATCTCGGCGGAGATGATCTCCGGTCGCCTCGGCATCGGCTACCGCACCTGGCAGTCCTACACCATCGTCGACTATCCGGCCGTGTTCGTCGGGATGATCTCCATCGGCGTGCTCGGCTTCCTCACCTCCGGCATCGTCGAACTGGCAGGCCGCCGGGTGACCCGCTGGCTGCCGAGAGAGGTTGCGTCATGACGACCACCACCGCCGCGTCCACCGTCTCGGTGGGTATGCGGCTCAGCTTGGACTCCGTCCGCGTCGGTTACGGTGCCAGGACCGTCGTGCGCGACCTCGACCTCGAGATCGCGCCGGGCGAGATCCTGGTCCTGGTCGGCAAGTCCGGCTGCGGCAAGTCGACCCTGTTGCGGGCCATCGCGGGATTGCGGCAGCCCAGCGGCGGCGTGATCCGCGCCGACGGCGACCCGGTCACCGCGCCGTCCGCCGATCGCGCGCTGATCTTCCAGGACGACGCGCTGCTGCCGTGGCGCACCGCGCGCGCGAACGTCGAACTGGCCCTGCGGCTTCGCGGTGTCGCCAGGGCCGACCGCGCGGAACGAGCCCGGCGCTGGCTCGACGAGGTCGGGCTCACCGGCTACGCCGACTACCTGCCGCGGGATCTCTCGGGCGGGATGCGGCAGCGGGTGCAGCTGGCCCGCAGCCTGGCCGGCTCGCCCCGCGCGGTGCTCATGGACGAGCCGTTCGGGGCGCTCGACAGCCAGACCCGCGCGGAGATGCAGCGACTGCTCGTCGACACCTGGCGCGCGCATCCCACCACGATCGTTTTCGTCACCCACGACCTCGACGAGGCGCTGCTGCTCGGCGACCGGATCGCCGTGCTCGGCGACGGCACGCTGCGCACCCTCGTCGAGGTGCCCGAGCCGCGCGAACCGGTCGACCGGCGCGCCACCCGGGCCCGAATCCTGGAGTCACTGTGAACATTCCCGACCTGTCCGATCCGGTGCGTCTCGACTGCGATGTGCTGGTGATCGGCGGCGGCACCGCGGGCACCATGGCCGCGCTCACAGCCGCCGAGTCCGGCGCGAACGTGCTGCTGCTGGAGAAGGCGCACGTGCGTCACTCGGGCGCGCTCGCGATGGGGATGGACGGGGTGAACAACGCCGTCATCCCTGGCAAGGCCGAACCGGCAGACTACGTCGCCGAGATCACCCGCGCCAACGACGGCATCGTCGACCAGCGGACCGTGTACCAGACGGCGACACGGGGTTTCGCCATGGTGCAGCGGCTGGAGCGCTACGGCGTGAAGTTCGAGAAGGACGAGTACGGCGAGTACGCGGTGCGGCGGGTACACCGCTCCGGCTCGTACGTGCTGCCCATGCCCGAGGGCAAGGACGTGAAGAAGGCGCTGTATCGCGTCCTACGGCAACGGAAGATGCGGGAGCGGATCCGCATCGAGAACCGGCTCATGCCGGTGCGGGTGCTCACCGACACCGGACGCGCCGTCGGCGCGGCGGCCCTGAACACCCGCACGGGTGAGTTCGTCGCGGTGGGCGCGAAGGCGGTGATCCTGGCGACCGGGCCGTGCGGCCGGCTCGGCCTGCCCGCGTCGGGCTACCTCTACGGCACCTACGAGAACCCGACGAACGCGGGCGACGGCTACGCCATGGCCTACCACGCGGGCGCCGAGCTCTCCGGAATCGAGTGCTTCCAGATCAATCCGCTCATCAAGGATTACAACGGCCCGGCCTGCGCCTATGTCGCCAATCCGTTCGGCGGGTACCAGGTCAACGCCGAGGGCGAACGGTTCGTCGATTCCGACTACTGGTCGGGGCAGATGATGGCCGAGGTGAAGCAGGAGATCGAATCCGCGCGCGGGCCCATCTATCTCAAGGTCTCGCATCTGCCGGACGAGACGCTCTCGACCCTCGAATCGATTCTGCACACCACCGAGCGGCCGACCCGCGGCACCTTCCACGCCAACCGCGGCCACGACTACCGCACCCACGACATCGAGATGCACATCTCCGAGATCGGTTTGTGCGGTGGACATTCCGCGTCCGGCGTGTGGGTCGACGACAACGCGCGCACCACCGTTCCCGGCCTGTACGCCGCCGGGGACCTGGCGTGCGTGCCGCACAACTACATGATCGGCGCGTTCGTCTACGGCGACCTCGCCGGCGCGCACGCCGCCTCCACTCTGACCGAGGTCGAGGCGCCGGACGCGCTGCCCGCGGACCAGCTGGCCGAGGCGCACGAGCTGATCTACCGGCCGCTGCGTCAGCCGGAGGGCCCGCCGCAGCCGCAGGTGGAGTACAAACTGCGCCGTTTCGTGAACGACTATGTGGCGCCACCCAAGACCGCCGCCAAACTCTCGATCGCGGTGGAGACCTTCGAGCGGATGCGCGCGGAGGTCGCGGGGATCGGGGCGCGCACGCCGCACGAGTTGATGCGGGCGGCGGAGGTGTCGTTCATCCGCGACTGCGCGGAAATGGCGGCCCGCAGTTCGCTGACCCGCACCGAATCCCGGTGGGGCCTCTACCACGATCGGGCCGATCTGCCCGAGCGCGACGACGCCGCCTGGAACTTCCACCTCAACCTGCGCAAGACCGCGGACGGGTCGATGGAGTTCGTGAAACGTTCGGTCGCACCGTATCTGGTGCCGGTGCCGGGACTCGACGACGTGCCCTCGCCCGAACCGATCGTCGAGGTGATCGCCCAGCCGGAGCTCGTGGCCACCCGCGCACCCCAGCGCGAAGCCACGGTGCGCGCCGAGCCCGCGCCCGCCTCGCCGGGATCGCCGCGCGTGGTGACGCTGCTGGCGCTGGATTCGCCTGCCGTCGAGGAGCTGTCGAGCTATCTGCGCGATCCCGACCCCGTGGTGCGGGTGGCGGCACTGTCGGTGCTGACCGAGAGCACCCCGGACGGATTCGCCGACGAGCTGGTCCGGGCACTCGGCGACGAGGCGGCTTCGGTGCGCCGGGCGGCCGCCGAGAGCCTGCGCGAGCTGATCGAGGTGCTGCCCGGTGCGGGTGGGCTCGCCGGTGAGCTGGGTTCCCCCGATCCGCTCGTCCGGGCGACCGTGGTGGATCTGTTGCGGGCGTTGCGGGCGGGGTCGGCGGCGCAATATCGTGCGGCGCTGGGTGATTCCGATCATCGGGTGCGGATCGAGGCGGTGCGGGCGCTGGTGTCGCTCGACGACGCCGCGGCCGTGGCCACGCTCGCGGGCGATGTCAACCGCGAGGTGCGCATCGCCGTCGCGCACGGGCTGGCCGCCATCGGCGCCGGCGGAGTCGAGGTCGTCCGGACGCTCACCGCCGATCCCGATCCGCTGGTCCGGGCCGCCGCGGCGGCGGCCTACGCGGCGCTCGGCGCGGACGCGCCCGACCTGGCACTGCTGGTCGCGGCGCTGCGCGACCCGGCCTGGCAGGTCCGGGTCGGCGCGGCCCCCCGGCTGGCCCGGGCGGCGGCCCGCCCCCCCCGCCCCCCCCCCGCCCCCGCGCCGGCCCCAACCCCCCCCCCAAAGGCGCAAGC
>NZ_JARWOJ010000260.1 GCF_029868625.1 Nocardia neocaledoniensis
GTAAAATCGCTGGGGGGGGGGGGGGGGTTGGCCCGCTCAAACACAAACCCACCGGCGCGCCGCCCCATCCCACATTCGGCCCCAAAACACCCTACGGCGGGCACCCCCCCACCCGGCACTTCAACGGTAGCAAGCGGCTACCCCCAGTGGTTCACCTCAGCGCAACCTGTCGTGCGTCAGTTGAACGAGTCGCCGCAGGCGCAGGAGCCGGTGGCGTTCGGGTTGTCGATGGTGAAGCCCTGCTTCTCGATGGTGTCGACGAAGTCGATCGAGGCGCCCTGGATGTAGGGGGCGCTCATGCGGTCGACGGCCAGCTTCACACCGGAGAACTCCACGACGATGTCGCCGTCGAGGACCCGATCGTCGAAGAAGAGCTGGTAGCGCAGGCCGGCACAGCCACCCGGCTGGACGGCGATGCGCAGGGCGAGGTCGTCGCGACCTTCCTGGTCGAGCAGCGCCTTCGCCTTGGCGGCGGCAGCGTCGGTCAGCGTCGCACCGTGGGTCTCGGTGGCGGTCTCGTTCTGCACAGTCATGGACACTCCTAAGTCGGTCAGTCCGTCGAACGGACCTCAGGTGCACAGCGCACGACTCATTCCAACTCCGTCGCGGCCGCTGCTATTCCTATTTTGCCACCCCTGGCACGCAGCGTGGACACGACCTCGGTGGTGCGCCCCACACTACGCCCCCGGCGCGGGTGACCCAGCTCGCACCGGACGCTCGATGAGACCGGCCGCACCGGAAGGTGACCACATTTCCCGCTGCCAGACCCGATCGAATAGCCTGGTGAACGTGAAATTGTTTCGTCGCGACGAGTCCAGCACCATCGACGAGTCCGTCGACCCCTCGGTGCCGGACGTCGAACAGACCGCCGGCGCACCCGCTTCCACCACGCCGGGCAAGGGTCGACCGACCCCGAAAAGGCGTGACGCCGAAGGCAAACGCCGCGGCCCGGTCGCCCCTGCCCCGTTGACCGCCAAGGAGGCCCGCGCGCGCCGCAAGGCCACCAAGGGCACCAAAGAGGACCGCAAGGCCGCGGCCGCGGATCGACGCGCCGCCGTGCAGGACCGCCGCGCCAGGATGCTGGCCGGCGAGGACAAGTACCTGCTGCCCCGCGACCAGGGTCCGGTCCGCGCCTACGTGCGCGATCTGGTGGACGCCCGCCGCAATCTGGTCGGCCTGTTCATGCCGATGGCGCTGGTGCTGATCCTGTCGATGTTCGTGGCGCCAGGTCTGCAGACCATCGTCACCCTGGCCATGCTGGTCATGATGGTGTTCATGATCATCGAGGGCTTCGTGCTCGGCAAGATCGTGAACAACCGGGTGATCGAGCGCTACCCCGACACCACCGATACCGGCTTCAAGCTGGGCTGGTACGCCTTCGTGCGCGCCTCGCAGATCCGCAAGATGCGCGCCCCCAAGCCGCGGGTCGGCCCCGGCGACGCCGTCTAGGACGCCACACACGACGAATGCCGTTCCACCCGCGGGGTGGGACGGCATTCGCGTATCAGTGCAGGCCCGGACGGATGTTGGTGGCGTACCCGGCGATGGCGGCGAGTTCGGCGTCGATCCGCTGGGCGTCGCGGTCGACGACCCCGGTCGACCCCGCGGTACCGCGCCCGATGACGAGTGCGAGGAAGACGATGGCGGCGAGGACGAGCAAGAAAGTAACCATGGCAGAAATTTTGCGCTCATCAGTTTTCAGCCGAAAGTGGCAGCTCTGTCATTGTGCGTAAATATTCGGCCACGTAGCATGGGTTGATGCTCTCGCGTGTCGCCGTCGTGCTCAACGACAAGCTCGCCATGTTCGAATTCGGCGTGGTCTGCGAGGTTTTCGGGCTCGACCGCACGGCCGACGGGCTACCCGGCTTCGACTTCCGGGTCTGCGGCGCCGAGCCCGGCAAGCCGCTGCGCTCGACCAGCCCCGGCGTGACGGTCACCCCCGAATACGGTCTCGACGAGCTGGTGCACGCCGATCTCGTCGCGATCCCCGCCTTCCCGTTCGCCCAGGGCCACAGCTACCAGCCCGGGGTCGTCGAGGCGGTCCGCGCGGCCGCCGACGCGGGCGCGATCGTGCTGACGGTCTGCTCCGGCGCCTTCCTCGCCGGCGAGGCCGGGCTGCTGGACGGGCGCAAGTGCACCACCCACTGGCGCTACGTCGACGCGCTCGCCGCGCGCTACCCGGCCGCGACCGTGGATCCCGACGTGCTGTTCGTCGACGAGGGCGATCTGATCACCAGCGCGGGCACGGCGGCGGGCATCGACGCCTGCCTGCACCTGGTGCGCCGCGAGATCGGCTCGGCGGCCGCGAACGGCATCGCGCGGCGCATGGTGGTTCCGCCCCAGCGCGACGGCGGCCAGCGCCAGTTCATCGAGCAGCCCGTCCCCGAATGCCGCTCCGAGGGTCTGTCGACCACGCTGAGCTGGCTCACCGAGAACCTGGCCCACCCGCACACCGTCGACGAGCTCGCGGCCCGCTCGAGCATGTCGACCCGGACCTTCGCCCGCCGGTTCGCCGCCGAGACCGGGACCACCCCGGTCAAGTGGCTCACCACGCAGCGGGTGCTGTTCGCCAAGCAACTGCTCGAGACCACCGACATGTCGCTCGAGCGCATCGCGGATCGATCCGGTTTCGGCTCGGGTGCGCTGCTGCGCCATCACTTCCAGCGTCAGGTCGGCATCGCGCCCACCGAGTACCGCCGCCGATTCGGGGCGCCGGACCGCGCGAGCTGACCTTTTCCCGATCGCGCGAAACCATTGGTGAACAGCACAGTTCCCCACCGGCGCGACTGTCGACCCTCATGGTCGGCTTGACGGCGACA
Source organism: Nocardia neocaledoniensis (assembly GCF_029868625.1). Classification (GTDB taxonomy): domain Bacteria; phylum Actinomycetota; class Actinomycetes; order Mycobacteriales; family Mycobacteriaceae; genus Nocardia; species Nocardia neocaledoniensis_A. The sequence continues at coordinate 2,820 of NZ_JARWOJ010000260.1, forward strand.
TCGGCGCTTGGTGTGCTGACCTGGTGTTGCGTGCCAGGCGGGGAAATGTCGGACGGCTGATGAAGGCTCTCACCACGGTCACCGCCGTGGTGTTCGTCTGCACCGCCACGGTGGCCGGGACGGCGGCGGCGGTGCCCGTGACGCGCGCTCCGGCAGGCGGTTTCGAGGAACTGTGGGTGCCGTCGAGCATGGGCCCGATCAAGGTGCAGGTGCAGTGGGCCGCCAGGGGCGGAACGTCGGCGCTGTATCTGCTCGACGGGCTGCGCGCGCCCGCCGAGCACAGCCAGTGGACCACCGACACCGACGCGCTGCGCCGATTCGCCGGCGACGACGTGACTCTGGTGTTCCCCGTCGGTGGTCACTCGAGCTTCTACACCGATTGGTACCGCCCGAGCAGCACCAATCGGCAAGCCACGACTTACCGGTGGGAAACCTTCCTCACCCGCGAACTGCCCGAATTCCTGGCCGGATACGGCGTCTCGCGCACGAACAACGCGATCGTCGGCGCGTCCATGGGCGGTAACGCCGCGCTGGTCCTGGCCGCCCACCACCGCGACCAGTTCCGCTTCGCCGGGTCGTTCTCCGGCTTCGTCAATCCGACCTACCCGATGTGGAACCAGGCCATCCGCGCGGCCATGATCGACGAGGGCAATTTCAACGTCGACGACATGTGGGGCCCGGCCGGCGATCCCGCGTGGGCCCGCAACGACGCCACCGTCCAGGCCGAACGGCTGCGGGGCCTGCCGATCTACCTCAGCACCGGCAACGGTCTGCCCGGTCAGCTCGACCTGGCCAACGGCATCGGCAACACGATCAACGCGATGGTCCTCGAAGCCAGCAGCGCGACCGCCGCCGGCATCTTCCGCGACCGCGCCACCGCTCTCGGCATCTCGGCCAGGGTCGACATCCTCCAGGGCACCCACACCTGGCCCTACTGGCAGCAGTCCCTCACCACGGCGCGTCCGATGATCCTCGACGCCCTGGGCGTGGGCTGAGCCCACGGTGCGCGGCGGCGCGCCGCCGATTGCTACCGTGCTGGAATGCCTGCCAGCGGAACCTCTCTGCGCACCCTCGTCCTGGGTGGCGCGCGCTCGGGCAAGTCCGCCTTCGCCGAAGACCTGCTCGCGGACGCCGCGTCGGTGCGGTACCTGGCCACGGCGGTCCTCGATCCCGCTGATCACGACTTCGCCGATCGGATCGCGGCACATCGCGAGCGGCGTCCGGCACACTGGTCGACGGTCGAGAACACCGAGCCCGCAACGGTTCTCACCGAAACCGCGCCGGCCACGCTGCTCGACGACATCGGCACCTGGCTCACCGCACGCCTGGACGAACGGGCGGCCTGGGACGCCCCGCGCGGCACCATCGCCCCCGAGTGCGACGCGCTGGTCGAGGCGGTCGATGCCTACCGCGCACGGCTGGTGATCGTCTCCCCCGAGGTCGGGATGGGCGTCATCCCGGCGACCAGGTCCGGCCGGTTGTTCCGCGACGAGATCGGCACCCTCAACCAGCGGCTGGCCCGGGCGTGCGACGAGGCGTTCCTGATCGTGGCCGGGCTGCCGGTGCGGCTCAAGTGAGCCCCGGGCTCCGGCGCAGCACCCACGACACCGGTGGAGCCGCCGTCGTGGGGCCGGTGGGAGCGATCGGGGCCGGGTCGGTCTGCGCGGCACACCGGGATCCGGGCAAGATGTGTCCGACACCAGGCAGCACTGTCGAAAGGCTTCGCAAGTGACTCACGGATTCGCGCCGGTCACGGCCCCGGACGCGCGGGTGCGCGCGGCGGCCGAGCAGCGCCAGACCCAGCTCACGAAACCGGCCGGGTCGCTGGGCAAGCTCGAGGCGCTCGGCAACTGGGTCGCGGCGTGCCAGGGCGTGTGCCCGCCCAGGCAGTTCGAGCGGGCCCGCGTCGTGATCTTCGCCGGTGATCACGGCGTCGCGAAGCACGGCGTCTCGGCGTATCCGAGCGAGGTCACCGGGCAGATGGTGGCGAACTTCCTCGCGGGCGGCGCCGCGGTGAACGCGCTGGCCGCGGTCGCCGGGGCGACGGTGCGGGTCGCCGACATCGCCGTCGACGGTGACACCGATCCGTCCGTCGCCCAGCACAAGGTGCGCCGGAGCAGCGGCGCGATCGACCGCGAGGACGCGCTCACCGAGGACGAGATCGCCGCCGCGCTCACTGCGGGCAGGGCGATCGCCGACGAGGAGATCGACGCCGGCGCCGACGTGCTGATCGCCGGAGACATGGGCATCGGCAACACCACCCCGGCCACCGTGCTGATCGCCACCCTCACCGGCACCGAGCCGGTCGCCGCCGTCGGCCGCGGCACCGGCGTCGACGACGCGGGCTGGATCCGCAAGGTCGCGGCCATCCGCGACGCCATGCGCCGCGCCCGCCCCGTCGCCAAGGACCCGGTCGACCTGCTGCGGGTCGCGGGCGGCGCCGACTTCGCCGCCATGACCGGCTTCCTGGCCCAGGCCGCGACCCGGCGCACCCCGGTCATCCTCGACGGTGTCGTCGTCACGGCCGCCGCCCTGGTCGCCGAGGACCTCGCCGCGGGCGCGAAGGCCTGGTGGCTGGCAGGCCACCGCTCCACCGAACCGGCCCACGACCTGGCACTGAAGCACCTGCGCCTGGAACCGCTGATCGACCTCGAGATGCGCCTGGGCGAAGGCTCCGGCGCCCTCACCGTCCTGCCGATCCTGCGCGCCGCCGTCGCGACGCTCGCGGAGATGTCGACCTTCGCGGACGCGGGCGTGAGCACCGCCGACGAGCCGGACTCCGTCGACCTGGTCAAGTGAACCGACCGGGCGCCACCATGCCGGGGCCGACGATCGGGCGGCGAGCCGCACCGCCGCGGGGAACCGGCCGCCGGATCGAGCAGTCGTCGTGAGCGCCGTGCGGTTGGCGTTCTCCTGGCTCACCGTCGTGCCGATCACCGGACCGGCCGCGGTGGATCGCCGCGCGGCCGGGCACGCCATCGCGCTCGCGCCGCTGGTCGGGCTCGTGCTCGGCGGGTTCGCCACGGCGGCGATGTGGCTGTCGGTGACGGCCGGACTCACCACCCTGCTGGCGGGACTGCTCACCGTCGGCATCCTCGGCCTGCTGACCAGGGGTATGCACCTGGACGGGCTGGCCGACACCGTCGACGGACTCGGCAGCTACGGTCCGCCCGAGCGGGCCCGGCAGATCATGAAGTCCGGCGGCGCGGGCCCCTTCGGGGTCGCGGCCCTGATCTTCGCTGTCGCGGTCCAGGCGGCGGCGTTCGCCGCGCTCGCCGACGAGGGCCGATGGTTCGCGCTCGGGCTGGCCGTGGCGCTGGGCCGGGTCGCCGTCGTCCCGGCATGCCGTCGCGGGATCGCGGCCGCGCCGGATTCCGGATTCGGCACGCTGGTGGCGGGGACCCAGGCACCGGGCCCGGTGGCGGTGTGGCCGCTTCTCGCCGTCGCCGCGGCGGTGTTCGCCGTCCCCGGCAACCTCTGGCTCGGCCCGACCGTGGTCGCGGGGGTCCTCGCGCTGTCGGTGCTGATCGTGCGGCACTGCGTGCGGCGCTTCGGCGGCCTGTCCGGCGATGTGCTCGGAGCCGCCGTCGAGATCACGGTTTCACTTGCGGCCGTTGGTTTCTCGCTCACAGGGTAGCCAAACCAGAAAAATGTGAAACCCGCATTAGTCATAATTTCGCGGGCGCGGCGGTTGTGTGGTCCCACAGACCACCGCACTCTTCGGCACTCGGGTGCTCCGCCAGCACACCGGTGGCAATAAGGTGATGACCATGTCTTCCGAGCGCCTCTACTTCCGCCAGCTGCTGTCCGGCCGGGATTACGCCGTCGGCGATCCGATCGCCACGCAGATGCGCAATTTCGCGTATCTCATCGGCGACCGCCAGACCGGCGAGACCGTGCTGGTCGATCCCGCGTACAAGGCCTCGGACCTGGTCGACGTGGCCGCGGCCGACGGGATGACCGTGACCGGCGTGCTCGCCACCCACCACCACCCCGACCACGTCGGCGGCACCATGCTCGGCTTCACCCTCGGCGGCGTGCGCGAACTGCTGGAGAAGACCAGTGTCCCGGTGCACGTGAACAAGCAGGAGCTGGACTGGGTCGCCCAGACCACGGGGATCGCGCCCAGCGAACTGACCGGCCACGACAACGGCGACAAGGTGAAGGTCGGCGCCCTCGAGATCGAACTCCTGCACACCCCCGGCCACACGCCGGGCAGCCAGTGCTTCCTGTTCGACGGCCGCCTCATCTCCGGCGACACCCTGTTCGTCGACGGCTGCGGCCGCACCGATTTCCCCGGCGGCGACTCCGACGAGATGTTCCGCAGCCTGCGCAACCTCGCCGCCCTCGACGGCAACCCGGTCGTCTACCCCGGCCACTGGTACTCCGAACAGCCCAGTGCCGCACTGTCTTCGGTCCGCGAGAACAACTACGTCCTGCGCCCGCAGACCCTCCAGCAGTGGCAGGCTCTCATGCCGGGCTGAACACCCACCCGGCCCCGCACGACCCGACCGCGAGGAGGGTCCGCCGCGTCAGCGGCGGTCGCGGGCCGTGGGGGGGGGGGGGGGGGGGGGGCGGGGGGGGGGGGGGGGTGGGGCGGGGGCGGGGGGGGGGGGGGGCGGGGCCCGCCCCCCGCCGCGCGGGTCGTGCTTCCCCCACCCCCATCCCCCCCGCCGCGCCGCCCCCCCCCCGGCGACACAAGGGGGCCGCGACTCGAGCGCGCCAGCGCTCCATGTGTGGAGCGGCGCGGCGGCGTTCGCCCGTGTCGGTGGGTGTCCCTACACTCATCCGGGTGAGTTCACCGACGACTGCGCAGGCATCGACCACGACCACCACCTCGGGAGGTGAGCGGCCGACGCTGCTGCTCCTGGACGGGCACTCACTGGCCTACCGCGCGTTCTTCGCGCTACCGGCCGAGAACTTCAAGACCGTCACCGGGCAGACCACCAACGCGGTGTACGGCTTCACCTCGATGCTGATCAACCTGCTGCGCGACGAGCAGCCGAGCCACGTGGCCGCGGCGTTCGACGTGTCCCGCAAGACCTTCCGCACTGAGGCCTACCCGGAGTACAAGGCCAATCGCAGCGCGACGCCCGACGAATTCCGCGGCCAGGTCGAACTCACCAAGGACGTCCTCGGCGCGCTCGGCATCCCGGTGATGGCGATCGACGGCTACGAGGCCGACGACGTGATCGCCACGCTCACCACCCAGGCCGCCGCGCAGGGGTTCCGGGTGCTCATCGTCACCGGTGACCGCGATGCCATCCAGCTGGTCAACGACGACGTCACCGTCCTCTACCCGCGCAAGGGCGTCTCCGATCTCACCCGCTTCACCCCGGCCGAGGTGGAGACCAAGTACGGGCTCACCCCGGCGCAGTACCCCGACTACGCGGCCCTGCGCGGCGACCCGAGCGACAACCTGCCCGGCATCCCCGGCGTCGGCGAGAAGACCGCCGCCAAGTGGATTCGCGAATACGGCGACCTGGCCACCCTGGTGGATCGGGTCGACCAGGTGAAGGGCAAGGTCGGCGACGCGCTGCGCGCCAATCTGTCCAGCGTGGTGCTCAACCGTCAGCTCACCGAGATGGTGCGCGAGGTGCCGCTGCCCTACACCCCCGACCAGCTGGCGCAGGCGCCGTGGGACCGGGAGAAGATCCACCAGCTCTTCGACGACCTCGAGTTCCGCGTGCTGCGCGACCGGCTGTTCGAGACGCTCGGCTCCGCCGAACCGGAGGCCGAGTCGGGCTTCGAGATCAGTGGCGCCGCGCTCGGGCCGGGCGCGGTCGCGGACTGGCTGGCCGAACACGCGAAAGCCGGTGCCCGCCACGGTCTCTCGATCGTGGGCACCGGAACGCCGGTGCACGGTGACGCGAAGGCGCTGGCCTTCGCCGCCGCCGACGGCGAGGGCGCCTACGTCGACCTGACGGTGCTCACCCCCGAGGACGAGACCGCCCTCGCGGCCTGGCTGGCCGATCCGGCCGTGCCCAAAGCGCTGCACGAGGCCAAGGCGGCCGGGCACGCCCTGCGCGGGCGCGGGTTCACCCTGGCCGGGCTCACCAGCGACACCGCGCTGTCGGCCTACCTCGTGCGGCCCGGTCAGCGCAGCTTCAACCTCGACGATCTGTCCCTGCGCTACCTCAAGCGCGAGCTGCGTGCCGAGACCGGCGACTCCGGCCAGCTGTCGCTGCTCGACGACGAGGACACCGTCGCCGCCGAGGTCGCGCGCGAGCAGATGCTGCGGGCCCGCGCCGTGGCCGACCTGGCCGACGCGCTCGACGACGAGCTGGCCCAGATCGAGTCGACCGCCCTGCTCGAGGAGATGGAGCTGCCGCTGCTCGGCGTGCTCGGGGTGCTCGAGGAGGCGGGCATCGCGGTCGACGTCCCCCAGCTCGAATCGCTGCAACGCCAGTTCGCCGACCGGGTCACCGAGGCCGCGAACTCCGCGTACGAGGTGATCGGCAAGCAGATCAACCTCGGCTCGCCCAAGCAGCTGCAGGTGGTGCTGTTCGACGAGCTCGACATGCCGAAGACCAAGCGCACCAAGACCGGCTACACCACCGACGCCGACGCGCTGGAGTCGCTGTTCGAGAAGACCGGCCACGCCTTCCTGGAGCACCTGCTCGCCCACCGCGACGCCACCCGGCTCAAGGTCACGGTCGACGGACTGCTCAAGTCGGTCGCCGACGACGGTCGCGTGCACACCACGTTCAACCAGACCATCGCCGCCACCGGCAGGCTCTCCTCGACCGAGCCGAACCTGCAGAACATCCCGATCCGCACCGACACCGGCCGCCAGATCCGCGACACCTTCGTCGTCGGCCCCGGCTACGCCGAGCTGATGACCGCCGACTACAGCCAGATCGAGATGCGGATCATGGCGCACCTGTCCGGCGACGCCGGGCTGATCGAGGCGTTCAACTCCGGGGAGGACCTGCACACCTTCGTCGCGTCCAAGGCCTTCGACATCCCGCTGTCGGAGGTGTCGCCGGAGATGCGCCGCCGGATCAAGGCGATGTCCTACGGCCTGGCCTACGGCCTGAGCTCCTACGGCCTGTCGGCCCAGCTCAAGATCAGCACCGCCGAGGCCAAGGAGCAGATGGAGGTCTACTTCGACCGCTTCGGCGGCATCCGCGACTACCTGTCCGACGTGGTCGACCAGGCCCGCAAGGTCGGCTACACGCAGACCCTGTTCGGCCGCCGCCGCTACCTGCCCGACCTGGACTCCAGCAACCGGCAGCGCCGCGAGGCCGCCGAGCGGATGGCCCTCAACGCCCCCATCCAGGGCACCGCCGCCGACATCATCAAGGTCGCGATGATCAACGTGCAGAACGCGATTCGCGAAGCGGGCCTGCGCTCGCGGATGCTGCTGCAGATCCACGACGAACTCGTCTTCGAGGTCGCCGAGGGCGAGCGCGAGGCGCTGGAGGCGCTCGCCCGCGAGCAGATGTCCTCGGCCATCGACCTCTCGGTCCCGCTGACCGTCTCGGTCGGCACCGGCCGCAGCTGGGACGCCGCCGCCCACTGAGTCCAACTGACGCGTTTGTCCAAGACGTCGGGGGCCCGGCGGTCGTAGGGTTGAGGGTGGTCGACGGAAGGAGTTGAGCATCATGACCGGATTCGTGGCGACCGCGGAGACCGAGATCAACGCCGCTCCGCAGCGGGTGTGGGCGGTGCTGACCGATCCGGCCGAGATCCGCCGGTTCATGTTCGGCGCCGAGGTGCGCACCGACTGGCAACCGGGCAGCCCGATCGTCTGGCAGGGCGAGTACGAGGGCAGGTCCTATGAGGACCGCGGGGAGATCCTCGCGGTCGAGCCGGGGCACCTGCTGCGGATGACGCACTACAGCCCGCTGAGCGGGCAGCCCGACGTACCGGAGAACTATCACACGCTCACCTACGAGCTCACCGGTGACGACGGCTCGACGCACCTCACACTGAGCCAGGACAACAACGCCAGCCCGGCCGAGGCCGAGCACGCGCGCGGCATGTGGAGCACGCACGTCGAGGGCATCAAGGCGGCGGCCGAGCGCGCCTGAGCCCGCGCGACGCGCCCCGCCACGACGCGAGGCCGGGGTCGGAGTGTGGCAGCATCGGGGCATGCCCGCCGATGTCATCGCGACCCCGCTGCCCGATTGCCCGGATATCGAGCAGGCCTTCGCGGTGTCGTGGCCGGTGCGCCTCGGCGACACCGACGGCGACGACCGGCTGCGCCTGGACGCCGTCGCCCGCTACCTGCAGGACATCGGGTTCGATCACCTCGACGCGGTCGAGGACGGTGACATCCACCAGGCCTGGATCGTGCGGCGCACCGTCATCGACGTCTACGAGCCGATCATGTTCGGCGACCGCGTCCAGCTGCGCCGGTGGGCCGATGCCCTGTCGAACCGCTGGTGCGATATGCGGATCCAGCTGAAGGGTGAGCGCGGCGGGCACATCGAGGCCGCGGCGTTCCTCATCCACATCGACCCGGTGGCGGGACGCCCGGCCAGGATGAGCGACGCGTTCATGGCGCCGATGCTGGCCAGCACCACCGAACACCGGCTGCGCTGGCGGGCCGCGCTCACCGAACTGGACGATTCCGAGGTGGAGGCGACGTCGTTCCCGCTGCGCGTCACCGATGTCGACCGGCTCGGCCACGTGAACAACGCCGTCTACTGGGAAGCCGTCGAGGAGGCCCTGGCCGCCCATCCCGACCGGCATCAGCTCCCGTATCGCGCCATCGTCGAGCACGTCGGCCCGGTCATGACCGGGGACAAGGTGGTGCTGCGCACGAGCCTGCGGCCCAGCGGCCTGCGGGTGCAGCTGGATGTCGACGGCGTCGCCAGGGCGCTCGGCTCGGTCGACCGCCTGCCCGCCCGCTGAAATACGCTGGTGTGCTGACGGATTCGCGTCAGCGGTGCTTGGCGACGAGTGAGGCCGAGCCGCCGGTGAGGTCGACGCGATCTCGTGGCGGCGCACCCTCGGACGGGGTCTCGCGGTGCATGAGCGTGCTCTGCCGCTGCTCGAACTCGTGGTGTTTGGAGCCCTGGAACATCGCCGTGAGATGTTCGAAGCCGGTCGCCGCGACCGCGGGTCCGGTGCGCTTGCGCGTCCACGGCAGGAACCTGGTCCCGGTCAACCGGTTGACGACCACCTCGACCAGTGCCAGCAGAATCAGCAGGATCGCCAGGCCGGGAATCGTCATGGCGAAGACAGTGCCCATGCGTCCACGGTACCGGCGCGGGGGGAGTGCCCGCTGAGCTGCGGTGATGGTACTCACGGGTAGACACGTCGGAACGGTATGTAGGTTGCGATTCCGCGACGATCGCCCTACAGTCGTTGTCGTGCCGAATCCCGCCGACCGCTTTGCCGCGTTGCTAGTCGCCGACCGCGACAGCGCGGCCGCTGCTGTGCAGACCGCGCGGGCAGCCACCCGGCAGATTCTTCTCGTAGTAACCCGCCGTAGCGGGGTCTGATTCGGACCGGCCCCCTCGCTGCGGGCTGATTTTCATTGTTCTGCTGGTCCCCACCTGCCAACGAAGACCATCTTCGGGAAGACCTCACCTGCAATGACATTGCTGACACTGGACCGTGCCCTGTTCGACGCCGCCCCCAGGGGCCTGCGCGCCGAGACCGACAACCTGACTCCCACCCAATTCCTCGATCGGTACACCCGCATCGAGGGACCGCTTTCACTCGGCGAATTCACTTGCTCCGGAACGGATTTCACCGCCACCCTGGAGTTCGCCGACCACCTGCGCACCGTCATCTCGGCCGGTAACCCGGTCGCCGCGATGACCTCGGCGCTCTACGACGAGGGCTACCCCCTCGAGATCCTGCGGTTCCACCAGCGCCGCACCACCGCGGGCATCGCGACCTTCGTGCAGTGCGAGGTCAACGGCCGTCGTGGCTGGGCCGCCGCCATGACCGCCGGCGGCGCCGAGTCGACCGTGCGCGCGATGATCTCCTGCGTCAACCTGCTCGCGAGCTGAGCGGATACCACCGCGAAGGGCCCGTTCACCTCGGAAGGTGAACGGGCCCTTGACGTTTCGTGCGCCGTGCGAGTTCTTACTCGGCGGCGGCCTGCTCGGCGATCTGCTTGCGGACCTCGTCCATGTCCAGACCCTTCACCTGGGTCACCAGGTCCTCGAGCGCGGCCGGCGGCAGCGCGCCCGGCTGGGCGAACACGAGCACGCCCTCGCGGAAGGCCATGATGGTGGGGATGGACTGGATGTTCGCCGCGGCGGCGAGTCCCTGCTCGGCCTCGGTGTCGACCTTGCCGTACACCACGTCGGAGTGCTTCTCCGACGACGCCTCGTAGGTGGGCGCGAAGCTGCGGCACGGACCGCACCAGGAAGCCCAGAAATCGACGAGGACCACGTCGTTTCCGGTGATGACTTCGTCGAAGTTCTGCTGGGTCAGCGTCTGGGTGGCCATGACGTCCTCTCCTTGTCGGTTCCTCGGCTGTAACGCCGTGGCGTCCTTCTATCTTCCACCGAGGATCACCCGCTCCTGGCGGGCGTCCCCGTCCCAGCGGCGAACGCCCACCACAACGGCCGGAAAATCGTGGTCGGCGGCGACGGCGTCGATCGCGGCGCCGAGCCGGTCCGGCGGCACCCGCCGGGCGAGGGTCACATGCGGCGTCCAGGCGCCGGGGCGCGTGTTCGCGGGGATGCCGGGGCAGGGGTCGACCAGGTCGTCGACCTGCCGGTGCAGCGCGAGCAGGTCCTCGGTGACCACGACCGCGCGCACCAGGATCGGCCTGCGCGCGCCGAAGACCAGCAGCCCACCGAGCCGGATCGGCAGCGGCCGGAACGCGAGCCCGGCCAGCGCGCGGTCGATCCGTGGCCAGATTTCCCGCGCCACCGCGACCGTCACATGCGGACGATGGGTCTCACCGCGAGGGCTGCCGATGCCCGCGCGCGCCAGCGCCGCCCACTGCTCGCGGACGGCGTCCTCGCTCCGCTCGTCCAGCAGCAACTCCACCGACTGCACCATGCTCTGCAGAAAGTAGTCGCTTCGGCGTGTCCCCGTGGCGGCTCCGGCGACCGCAGGCGCGAGGATGGACACCGTGAACGCGACGAAGGCGAGCGTGCGGCTCGGAGTGATCGACGGCGACGGCATCGGCCCCGAAGTGGTGGCGGCGACGCGCGCGGTCGTCGACGAGGCGATCGGCGCGGCCGGGCTCGGACCGGTGGACTGGGTGCCGCTGCTGATGGGCCACGAGGCCATCGCCGCGCACGCCGACCCGCTGCCCGAGCAGACCCTGGCGGCCCTCGACGAGCTGGACGCCTGGATCCTCGGCCCGCACGACAACGCCTCCTATCCGGCCGAGCTGCGGGTCGCGCCCGGCGGCGCCATCCGCAAGCGCCTCGGCCTCTACGCCAACATCCGGCCCGCCGCCGCCTTCGCCGGGGTGCGCGCGAGCGCGCCCGACATCGATCTGGTGATCGTGCGCGAGAACAGCGAGGGCTTCTACGCCGACCGCAACATGTTCGCCGGCTCCGGCGAGTTCCGGCCGACAGCCGACGTCGCGATGGCGGTGGCCGTGATCACCCGGCAGGCGTGCGAGCGGATCGCGCACCAGGCGCTGCGGCTGGCCCGGGGGCGGCGCAAGCGGGTCACCGTGGTGCACAAGGCGAATGTGCTGCCGATGACGACCGGCCTGTTCCGCGATGTCTGCTACGAGGTGGCCGCGCAGTATCCCGACGTGCGGGTCGACGACGAGCACGTCGACGCGATGGCCGCGCACCTGGTCCGCACGCCGGGCGACTACGACGTGATCGTCACCGAGAACCTCTTCGGCGACATCCTGTCCGACCTGGCGGGCGAGCTGGCCGGGTCGCTCGGCATGGCCGCGTCGCTGAACTGCTCCGACACGAAGGCCATGGCCCAGGCCGTGCACGGCGCCGCGCCGGGGCTGGCCGGGCGCAATCGCGCCAACCCGGCCGCGCTACAGCTGTCGGCGGCGATGTTGTTGCGCTGGTTGGCGGTTCGCGAGGGGGATAGCGCGTTGCACGACGCGGGCGAGCGGATCACCCGGGCCGTCGCGGCCACCCTGGCGGCCGGAACGGCGACCGCGGATCTGGGCGGTCTGGCTTCCACCAGCGAATTCACCGAACAGGTCCGCGCGCGCGTGCACCGCAGGTGAAGGGACCCCTTTCACATTCGCTGATTAATCTTCGGTTACTGTCGCACCACGCTGTGTCCGGTTCGCATACATTGCCAAACAGGCGCTGACACGTGGCCGGCGTCGACGTGAAATGTGGAGGCTCCTTTGTCTGTTCGTTTTGTTCTCGGCCGCGGCGCCGTGCGGCTGCTGTGTACGGTCGCCGGTGGCGCCCTGGTGTTGAGTGGCTGTGCCAGCAACACCGAGGGTGACACCGCCGCGGTGACGAAGGTATCGGTGGAGAAGGTCGACGCGCTCGCCGCGGCCGTCCCCGACAAGGTCAAGCAGGCAGGCAAGCTCGTCGTCGGCGTCAACGTGCCCTATCAGCCCAACGAATGGAAAGACCCCGAGGGCAAGATCATCGGCTTCGATGTCGACCTCCTCGACGCGGTCGCCACGACGCTCGGACTGAAGGTCGACTACGTCGAATCCGCCTTCGAGAAGATCATTCCCGCGATTCAGGCGGGCACCTACGACGTGGGTATGTCCTCGATCACGGATTCGCGCGAACGCGAGCAGCAGGTCGATTTCACGACCTATTTCAACGCCGGTATCCAGTGGGCCCAGCAAACCGGGAAAACCGTCGATCCGAACAATGCGTGCGGCCTGCGTGTCGCCGTACAGGCCACTACGGTCGAGCACACCGAGGAAATCCCCGCCAAGAGCGCCAAGTGCGTCGCCGAGGGCAAGCCGGCCATCGACATGAAGCCCTTCGACGAGCAGAGCGCGGCGGCCAACGCGCTCATGCTCGGCCAGGTCGACGCGATGTCGGCCGATTCGCCGGTCACCGCGTACGCGATCAAGCAGAGCGAGGGCAAGATCGAGGCGGCCGGTCCGCTGTTCGACTCCGCGCCCTACGGCTGGGCCGTGCAGAAGGGCTCCCCGCTGGCGGCGTCGCTGCAGAAGGCGCTGCAGCACCTGATCGACAACGGCAAGTACGGCGAGATCACCAGCAACTGGGGTGTGCAGGACGGTCAGATCAAGACCTCGGTGATCAACGGCGCAGTGAGCTGACGTGACCGAGCAGAACAACACGGTGGAGGTGCCCGGACCGGGCACCGAACCCGAACCGATCAAGGCGGTCCCGCTGCGCAGGCCGGGCCGCTGGATCGCGGCGGCAGTCATCCTCATCCTGGTGGGATTGTTCGTCTACGGTGCCGCGACGAATCCCGCCTACCGGTGGGACACCTACGGCAAGTACCTGTTCGACAGCCGGATCACCGCGGGCGCGATCGTCACCCTGGAACTCACCGTGCTCGCCATGGCGATCGCGGTGGGCCTGGGCACGGTGCTCGCGGTGATGCGCCTGTCCCCGAACCCGGTCCTGCGCACCACCGCGTGGGTGTACCTGTGGATCTTCCGCGGCACCCCGGTGTTCGTGCAGTTGGTGTTCTGGGGCCTGGTGCCCTCGCTGTACAAGCAGATCCATCTCGGCGTCCCGTTCGGACCGCAGTTCTTCGAGTTCGACGTGCAGAACCTGCAGGCGGCGTTCCTGTTCGCGGTGCTCGGCCTCGGCCTCAACGAGGCCGCCTACATGGCCGAGATCGTGCGCGCCGGCATCAACTCCGTCGGCGAGGGGCAGCGGGAGGCGTCGGTGGCGCTGGGCATGTCGTGGACGCAGACCATGCGCCGCACCGTGCTGCCCCAGGCCATGCGGGTGATCATCCCGCCCACCGGCAACGAGCTGATCGGCATGCTCAAGACCACCTCGCTGGTCACGGCGATCCCGCTCAGCACCGACCTGTTCGGTCGCGCCCGCGACATCTACGGTGTGAACTTCCAGCCGATCCCGCTGCTGCTCGTCTGTGCCACCTGGTACCTGGCGATCACCAGCGTGCTGATGGTCGGGCAGTACTACTTGGAGCGCTACTACTCGCGCGGTGCCACCCGGCAGCTGACGGCCAAGCAGCTCGAGGAACTGGCCACGGCGCAGGCGGCGGTGAAGGCGAAATGACCGAACTGGACAAGGCCGCACCGCCGATGGTGCTGGCCGATCGGGTGTGCAAGAACTTCGGCGCGCTGCAGGTGCTCAAGGGCATCTCGCTCGAGGTGTCGCGCGGCAAGGTACTGACCCTGGTCGGGCCGTCGGGCTCGGGCAAGTCGACGTTCCTGCGCTGCATCAATCACCTCGAGCAGGTGAACGCGGGCCGGCTCTACGTCGACGGTGATCTCGTCGGCTACCGGGAGAAGAACGGCAAGCTCTACGAGATGCACCCGCGCGAGGCCGCGATCCAGCGGCGCGACATCGGGATGGTGTTCCAGCATTTCAACCTGTTCCCGCACCGCACCGCGCTGGAGAACATCATCGAGGCGCCGACCCAGGTGCGCGGCCTGCGCAAGGCCGACGCGATCTCCAGGGCCGAGGAACTGCTGGAACGGGTCGGGCTGGCCGCCAAGCGCAACGCCTACCCGGCGCAGCTCTCGGGCGGGCAGCAGCAGCGCGTGGCGATCGCCAGGGCGCTGGCCATGGACCCCAAGCTGATGCTGTTCGACGAGCCGACCTCGGCGCTGGACCCCGAACTGGTCGGCGAGGTGCTCACCGTCATGCGCGAACTCGCCGATTCCGGCATGACCATGATCGTGGTGACCCACGAGATGGGCTTCGCCCGCGAGGTCGCCGACGAACTGGTGTTCATGGACGGCGGTGTGGTCGTCGAATCGGGTCCGCCACGCGAGCTGCTGGCCAACCCGCAGCACGAGCGCACCAAGACGTTCCTGTCGCGCCTGCTCTGAGGAGGCGAGCGCCCGATGGGCCCCCCGGCCGCCGCCGGGGCCGCGGGCATTACGGGGGTGTGGTATG
>NZ_JARWOJ010000261.1 GCF_029868625.1 Nocardia neocaledoniensis
GCTCAAACAGCGCGTCCGCGCCCCCATCGACCCCGACCGCGACCTGGGCCAAAGCGACCGCAGGGACTCAGCGCCCCGAAGGGCTACACCACCAGCCGCCGCCAACGCAGCACCCGCCCCCCCAGGCCCGGCGAGCCCCGCCCCGGCGGGGGGGGGGCCCCCCCCCGCCGTCTCCCCGGGCCACCCGGGGCGGCCGCCGCGCCGCGGGGGCCCCCGAGCGCCGTCTCAGAAGCCGCGCAGACGGTCCGGGGTGATCCGGATCGGAGTGGAGTAGGAGGCGAAGAATTCGCCCTCGGTCATCTTGATGTCGACGAAGCCCTGGGTGTATTTGCGCACGTAATCGGCGATTTCCGCCGCGTCGGCCTGCTCGCCGACCCTGGCCTCGCCCGCGAACACGACGACGTCGCCGCCGGAGTGGGTGCTGTTGAGATTCAGGGCGACGCGCGGCCGCTCGGCGATGTGCCGCAGCCGCTTGGCCGCCGGCTGGGTGAACAGCAGGAACTCGCCCGCGCGCCACAGGAACCACACGGGATTCGGCTGCGGGGTGCCGTCGGCACCGACGGTGGTCAGCCAGATGACGTGTTCCTCGGCCAGTCGCCGGGCGACCATGGCGCCGAAGGGGGTGCTCTCGTCGAGAACGGACACGGTGTGCTCCTCGCGGTGGGTGGGTTCCGGTGACGTTCCGCCGTCCACCATGGCCCAGATCGGCCGCGATCGCCACTATCGCGGGACCGGCCCGCCCTCGACGCCGGAATGCGCCCGCGCGGCGCGGTCGACCTCGCCGAATTCACCCAGCAGGAACGGCACCAGGATGTCGTTGGCGGCTCGCTGGGTGGCCGCCGGGCCGCGCGACCCGCCGATCACCGTCGAGGCGATGAAACGTACTGGTGGAGCGAGGAACTGGGGCACATCGGTGAAGCTGTAGTGGTTGGCCTCGCTGAACTCGTAGCGGAACGAGGGTGCCGTGGAGCGTTCCAGCAGCCGGGCGTTCCCGTCGAGATAGCGCTGCGAATGGCCGGTTTCGGCGTGGTCGCTCTCGAGCAGGAGGACGGGGCGGGTGATCGGTTGCGCGAGCGGAGTGCCGTAGAGCGTGCCGTCGAGATTGGCCGCGGCCGTGATCCGTTCGTCGGCGATCGCCGCGGAGAGGGCGGCGGCGCCACCGAAGGAATGCCCGGCGGCGGTGATCTCGCCGAGGTCGAGGCGGCCTTCGAGCGGGCCGAGGACGTCCGGGCGGGCAAGCTGATCGAGGACGAATCGCAGGTCGGCCGTGCGGGTTTCGAGCTGTTCGGTCATGTACCGATCGCCGTCGGCGTCGTCGGCGGGCTGGTTCTCGACGGCCGTGGCGATGGTGCCGTCGGCGAGTTCGGTCACCGCCACTTCATAGGGGTGGTCGACGGCGAGCACGATGAACCCGCGACTCGCCAGATCGGCCAGCAGGCCCGAGTAGAAGGCGCGCGGCGCGCCGTAGCCGGGGGAGAAGAGGACAACCGGCCAGCGTTCGCGCGCCGGTGACACCGGAACGTCAGCCGTCGCGTGCGTGTCGGGATCCGGGACGAGGAAGCTCGGTACCCCGGCTATCCGCGCGGGCCTGCGGCCGTGCCCGTCGAGATACTCCCACTGCCGCCCGGACGCCACCTCGGTCGGATACCACGCCTGCACAACCACATTGCGGTGGTCGTCGGCGGCGGTGGCCGGTTCGGGTCGCCGCTCGTCGACCCAGCGGAAGATCTCGGAGCCGACGAGATGGGGCCCCGTCGGTGCGGGCAGCGCCGGCCTCGGCGGCACCGCCCACGGCAGGAGCGACAAGGCCGCGAGCGCACCGATCCCGGACCGGAACAGCACGCGGCGCCGGGTGCTCGCGGTATCGGTCACCACGAAGGCGAACATCAGCGCGATCAGCAGGTATACCGGCCACCAGTGCCAGTAGCCCTCGAGCACCCACACACCCAGCGCGCCGATGACCAGCACCGGAAGGGCGAACGGTGCGACCCGCCTGCCGATCCGCGGCACGGCGACCAGGGTGATCGCGAGCGCCACGGCGGCGAGCAGCAACAGGGCATCGATGACGGACACGCTCGCTCGATTCGGTCGGGTCGGCTCTGGTGATCCGACGTGTCCGACCAGCCTGCCGCAGCGCCGGCTACCGGCGCATCAGCCGCGAGGCGCAGTCGCGGTCAGCCTCGGGGGTGATCCCCGGGCCTCACTTCCAGTAGGCCTGCGCCTTGATCGCGGTCTTGGGCAGCGCGTGCTGGGACTTGAGCGTCTTCACGATCGAACGGGTGGTCTGACCGCAGCAGGCCACCCAGGCGAACGCGTCGCCGGGGCAGCTCATCTCCTGCGCGGCCTCGCGCAGGAGGCGGCCGTCGTCGACGCGCTGCAGCCAGGTGAGCTGGTGGTGCGGCTTGTTGTGCACGGGGATGGTCATGTCCGACTCGTACTGCCATTCCAGCCAGACCCGCGCCGGGGTGTCGCCGATGGCGTCGAGCAGGGAGTTGATGGCGGGCAGCGAGGCGGTGTCGCCGAAGACGACGTACTCGCTCGGGGTCTGCTCGGGCAGCTGGAAGTTGGAGCCGAGCACGGTGGCGTCGAGCAGGTCGCCCGGCTTCGCGCGCACGGCCCAGTCGGCGGCCGGGCCGTTGTGCAGGGCGAAGTCGATGCTGGCGGTATCGGCCTCCGGGTTGGGATCGACGAGGGTGTAGCCGCGGTGGTGCAGCTTGTCGCTCTCGGCGTCCGGGATCCAGAGCCGGATCCACTGGGTCGGGTGCACCGGGTGGTCCGCGAGGAGTCCGCCGACGGTGAAGCCGATCCGCACGAACTTGTCGGTGATCTGCTCATTGGAGGTCACGGTGAGTGTGTAGTCGGCGCCGCCCCAGGCCTTGGTGATCAGCCCATTCAATCCCTTACCCATGCCGTTAGGTTAGCCTAAGGTCACATATTTGTCTGTACGGCGTTCGTGAGAGAGCGGAGAACGAACCGGTGGAAACCCTCCTGGTAGTCGGAGCGGGGCCGAAAGCCCTTGCGGTAGCGGCTAAATCGCACGTCCTGCGCACTCTCGGTCTGGCCGCTCCCCGCGTGATCGTGGTGGAGTCGCACGCGGTCGGCGGCAACTGGCTGCCCACCGGCGGGTGGACCGACGGCCAGCACCGGCTCGGTACCAGCCCGGAGAAGGACATCGGCTTCCCGTACCGGTCCACCTGGGCGCGCGGGCGCAACCGCGAGATCGATCAGGGAATGGCCGCGTTCAGCTGGACCTCGTTCCTGATCGAGCACGGCACCTACGCCGAATGGATCGACCGCGGCAGGCCGAGTCCGCAGCATCACGTCTGGGCCAAGTACCTGCAGTGGGTCGCCAAGTCCATCGATCTGGAGCTGGTGCTCGGCAAGGTCGAGCAGGTCAGCCACGCCGGTGACCGCTGGCAGGTCGACGTCGTCGACGCCGATGGTCGCCATACCGAGCTGGCCGCCGACCGCCTGATGATCACCGGGCCCGGCCGCAGCAGCCGCGCGCTCGCCGAACATCCGCGCGTGCTCAGCATCGCCGAGTTCTGGGACCTGGCAGGCAAGCGCAGCCTGCCGGTGGCCTCGCGCGCCGCGGTGATCGGCGGCGGCGAGACCGCGGGCTCGGCACTGGACGAGCTGGTCCGCCACGAGATGCTCACCATCTCGGTGATCTCGCCGATGGCCACCCTCTACACCCGCGGCGAGAGCTTCTTCGAGAACTCGCTGTTCAGCGACCCGGTGAAGTGGAACGCGCTGAGCATCCAGGAGCGCCGCGACGTCATCCGGCGCACCGATCGCGGCGTCTTCTCGGTCCGCGTGCAGGAGAGCCTGCTCGGCGACAATCGCGTGCACCACCTGCAGGGCCGGGTCACCAAGATCGTGCCGCAGGGCGAGTCGCTGGCACTGACCCTGACCAACGAGCTGCGCGCCGACCAGGTGCACAACTTCGATCTGGTCGTCGACGCCACCGGCGGGCAGCCGCTGTGGTTCCTCGAGATGTTCGACCAGCAGACCGCCGACCAGCTCGAGCTCGCGGTGGGCGGCCCCCTGACCCAGCAGCGGATCGAGGCGTCGATCGGCTACGACCTCGCCGTCACCGGCCTGGCCGGAAAGCTGTACCTGCCGAACATGGCCGCGCTGGCGCAGGGCCCCGGGTTCCCGAATCTGAGCTGCCTGGGCGAACTCTCGGACCGTGTGCTGCAGACCGAACCGGCCAGGAGCCGCTCGCGCGTCACCGCTCGCTGACACGCGACAGCCCCGCGCCTCGGAAGGCGCGGGGCTGTCGTCTGCTCGGATCAGGCTCGGGCGACGGGCAGGTCGGCCGGGGTGCGCGGCGCCGCGTACAGGGCGATGCGCCGATCGGGGCGGACGTCGAATTCGTCGACGAGCTGGAAGCCTGCCTTCGTGAGGCTGCGGCAGATGGCCTGGTTGCGGTGGTCGGGGTCGCCGAGGACGCGGTGGCAGTCGGGGTTCGCGGCGAAGAGCGCGCTGATCATGGTGGCGATCCAGCCGGTCATGATGCCCTTGCCGATCACGGCGGTGTCGGCGGTGGCGATGTGGAATCCGATGTCGCCGGGTGCCGAGTCGTAGAGGCGGCCGATCTCGTCCTTGGCGGCACGGTAGAACTCGAGGTAGGCGATGTCGCGGACGCCGAGCCCGGGGCGGCCGAGCAACTCGAAGTCGAGACTGAGAATGCAAGGGCGCGAATAGGTTCCGGCCAGCTGGGCGGTGAAATCGAGACGGCGGCGGTCGGCGTCCCAGTCCTGTTCCCACGTGTCGAGCAGGTGCGGTCGGGCCATCCACTCGGCCAGCAGTTCGGGGTCGGTGCCGTCCGGGTCGGCCGCGCGCAGGGCGAAGGGTGCCGCGAAGACCGGCAGGGTCGGCGCCGGCGCGGCGGCTACGTCGGCGGGCAGTTCGGTCTGCTCGCGGGGTAGCACGTAGGGGGTCCCGGCGGGGCTCATCTGGCTCGGCGCTCCGTTCAGTCACATACCGCGGCGGTCAATCGCAAACCGCGGCGTTTCAATCAGAAATCATGGCGATCCGATCATTCGATCACCACCGTGGTCACCTCAATGGTAAGGCTAGCCTATACTAATGGCCGGGTGATATTGTTGCCCGACCGATCGCCCGAAGGTTGCCGGACCGGCATCCCGGGTCGGTCTCGGGTGCAACAGGATTCGCCCCGATCCGTACGACTGTGCGGGCCGGTCCGTGCCTCTGCGCGGAGTTGGACAGTGCGAAACGGCGGCGTGACCCTGCGTGGCCGGTGAGGGAGAGACATGGCAAGAGAACTCGGCTGGATCAGGCAATTCCAGGCCCCCAGGACCGATTCCCTACCGCCGTTGATCGTCTTCCCGCACGCGGGCGCGGGCGCGTCGGCCTACCGGGTGTTCGCCAAGCGCATGGGCCAGGACTTCGACACCGTCATCGTGCAGTACCCGGGGCGGCAGGACCGGCTGGCCGAACCCGCCGCGCAGACCCTGCCCGAGCTCGCCGCCGGCGCGTTCGAGGCCTTCCGCGGCTCCGCGCGCGACACCGGCGCCCCGCTGACCGTCTTCGGTCACAGCATGGGTTCGATCGCCGCGTTCGAGTTCGTCCGGCTGGCCGAGGCCGCCGGGTTGGCGGTGCGTTTGCTGGTGGTCTCCGCCGCGGCCGCGCCGCACCGGATCGCCGAGCTGCCCGCCCATCCCACCGAGGACGAGGAACTGCTCGACCACATGTCCACGCTCAACGGCACCGGCGCCGACGTGATGGCCAGCCGCGAGGTCATGCGGATGGCGCTGCCGGTCCTCAAGGCCGATTACCGCGCCTTCGACGCGTACTCCTGCGGCGCCGACGTCCAGATCGCCGCGCCCGTGCTGGTGCTCGGCGGCGACGACGACCCGTTCGTCGGCCCCCGCGATCTGTACGGCTGGGAGCGGAGCACCACCGCCTCGATCGAGGTCAACCTGTTCGAAGGCGGGCACTTCTACATCGACGAGAACATCGAGGGCATCGCCGAGGTGCTCGCGGGTCAGGCTCTCGCGCGATGAGTCAGGACACCGATCCCATCGTCATCGTCGGCATGGGCATCGAGGCCCCCGGCGGCGTCGACACCCTGCCCGCGTTCTGGTCGGCGCTGGCCGACGGCCGCGAACTGATCGGCCCCTTCCCCCGCGATCGGGAGTGGCCGCTCGACGAACTGTTCGCCCTCGGCAGGCTCGACGGCTGGGCGCCCGTGCGCGACGCGGGCGGCTTCCTCAACGGCGCCACCGAATTCGACGCCCAGTTCTTCGGCATCACCCCGCGCGAGGCGGTGGCCATGGATCCGCAGCAGCGGGTGGCCATGCGGGTGGCATGGCGCGCGCTCGAACACGCCGGCATCAATCCCGGTGCGCTCGACGGTGATCCGGCCGGCGTCTGGATGGGCGTGTCGACGGTCGAGTACGGGCCGCGCGCCGGCGAGGTCAACGAGTACAGCGGCTACCGTGCCACCGGCACCGCGCTCGGCGCGGTAGCGGGCCGGATCTCGCACGGGCTCGGCCTGATCGGCCCGTCGATCAGCGTCGACACCGCGTGCGCGTCCTCGCTCACCGCCGTGCACCAGGCCGCGGCCGCCGTGCGCGCGGGTGAGTGCGACTGGGCGCTGGCCGGTGGCGTGTGCGTGATGGGTTCGCCCGGCGCGTTCTACGAGTTCTCCAAGAACAACGCGCTGGCCACCGACGGCCACTGCCGTTCCTACGCCGCCGACCCGACCGGAACCCTGTGGGGCGAGGGCGCCGGCGTCATCGTGCTCGAGCGCGAGTCGCGGGCGAAGGCGCACGGTCATCGGATCTACGGTCGGCTGCTCGGCTCGCGGGTCAACCACAACGGCGCGGGCGCGCCGCTCGCGGTGCCCAGCGCGGCGGCGCAGCAGCGGCTCATCGAGGCCACCGTCGCCGCGGCCGGGATCGAGGCGAGCGAGATCGGCCTCATCGAAGGCCACGGCACCGGCACCGCCGTCGGCGACCCGCTCGAATTGACCGCGCTGGCGGCCACCTACGGCGCCGCCGACCGCGCCGACACCCCGCTGCTCGGCTCGGTGAAGTCCAACGCCGGCCACGCCCAGGCGGCCTCCGGCATGCTCGGGCTGATCAAGGTGCTGCTGTGCGGCGCGCACGGCGCGATCGCGCCGAGTCTGTGGGCCGACGCCCCGACCACCGATATCGACTGGGACGCGACCAGTCTGCGGCTCGCCGCGAAACTCACCGACTGGGCGCCCCGCGCCGATGGCCTGCGCTACGCCGCGGTGTCCTCGTTCGGTGTCGCGGGAACCAACGCGCACGCCATCGTCGGCCTGCCGGTGCTGGAGGAGAACCATGGCTGAGTACCGTCTGCCCGACGGGCGAGTTCCCGTCCTGCTGTCCTCCGACAGTGTCGACGGGCTGCGCGCCGAGGCCGCCGCCGTGCGGGCCTATCTGGTCGACCACCCCGACGTGAGCGCGGAACGCCTGGCGGACATGCTGTTTCGCACGCGCGTGCCGCGCCGTCGCCGTGCCCTGATCCTCGCCGCCGCGGGCTCGGCCACCACCAACGACCTGTCGGCCGCCCTCGACGCGATCGCCACCGATGCCGACCACCCGTCCGTGGTGCGCGGTGACGTCGCCGCGAGCGCGCGCCGCGTCGGGTTCGTCTTCCCGGGGCAGGGCAGCCAGCGCCCGGGCATGGGCGCGCTGTTCTATGAGCAGTCCGCGCCCTACCGCGCCGTCGTCGACGAATGCGCGGCCCTGCACGAGGAGCGATTCGGCCACTCCCAGCCGCTGCACTATCTGCTCGGCCACGAGGGTCAGTACGAGGACACGGTGTGGGAGGTCCAGCCCGCGCTGATGTTCCACATGACCGGCCTGGCCGCCGTGTGGCGAGCCGCCGGTGTCGAACCGAGCGCGACCGTCGGGCACAGCCAGGGCGAGCTGGCCGCCGGCGCGGTCTCGGGCGTGATGACCCTGCGCGACTCGGTCCTCGCGGTGACCCATCGCGCCCTGCTCGCGGATCGGCTGTCCCCGCGCGGCTATTCGATGGCCGTGTTCGGCATGGACCGCGAGAGCGTGGAAGCGCTGATGGCGCGGCATTCGGGCTGGGCGGAGCTGGCGGTCGTCAACTCCCCGCACATCATCGCCATCTCCGGTGAGCGCGGTGCCGTCATCGACCTGGTGGCGGCGGCCACCGAGCGCGGCCAGTTCGCCAGGGAGATCCGGGTCGCCTTCCCGGCGCACACCTCGATCGTCGCCGAAGTGCGGGCCGACTTCGAGGGCTTCCTCGGGGACGAGATGAGTTCCCCGAACTTCGCGCCGACCGAGATCCCCTGCTATGGAGCGACTCTCGGCGAGCCGATCACTCCCGATCTCAAGCAGGAGGAGTACTGGTTCTGGAACCTGCGTAACCGGGTGCGGTTCGACCGCGCCGTGGTCACCGCGGGCAGCGACGGTGTCGACCTGATGATCGAGGTCGCCGAGCACCCGATCCTGCAGCTGGCTCTGCAGGAGAACCTGAGCCAGGTCCCGGCCCGCCCCGGCCTGCCGCCGCGTGACTTCCGGGTCCTCGGCACCTCGTTGCGCACGGCGGAGGATCTGTCCGAGTTCACCCGCAATCTCGCCCAGGTCGCCGTCCTCGACCTCGGCTACCGGTGGCAGGCGCTGCGCGTCGACGACTCGGTCACTTTGCCGCTGCGCGATTTCCCGCACACGATCACCGCGCCCAAGCGGCTCTGGGCACCACTGGGTGCGCACGCGACACCCGCCGAACTCGTCGTCACCACGCCGAAACCGCAACGGCTGGTGGAGGAGTGGACGCCACTGCAGCGCCGTACCCTGACCGCGCCGCGCAGTCTGCTCATCGTCGACCACACCGGGGAATGCGCCCAGACCGCCGCCGCGCTGGCCGCCGCGGCCGACCGGCACGGCGCCGATGCCCGCGTGCTCGGCCGTGCGGAACTCGGCGCCATCGCCGGACGGGTCGATCCAGTCCGCGAAGAACACGCCGAGACAGTGCTCGTCCTGCTGCCCCCGGGTGGCGAGGACAGCGTGGCCGACGCGACCGACGCCCTGGTCCGCTTCTACGCCGACCGCCCCTGGGCCGCCGCCCTGGCCGCACTGCGCCCCGGCGGCGAGTGCTGGCTGCTCACCGTCGGTGGCGAAGCCGTGCACGACAGCGACCCGCTCCCCGGCCTGTTCCAGGCGGGTGTGGCCGCCGGATTCCGCAGCGTCGGTATCGAACACCCGGGTATCCGGTTCCGGCATCTCGATGTCGCCGCGCACGAGCCCGCGTCGGCGCAGGCCGCCAAGATCATCGGCGCCGTGCACTCCACCGGTGAGGCCGAGCTGGCGCTGCGTTCGGGCAAGCTCTTCGTGAAGCGCCTGGTCCCCGATACCGCGAGCGAAAGCGGTTCGCTCGGTACAGGTCTCGAGCACGCCGTCATCGTCGGCGGCACCGGCAAACTGGGGCTGCGGTTCGCCGAGCACCTGGCGCGGACGGGCGCGGGCCGGGTCACCCTGCTCAGCCGCAGCGGCGAGACCGCGGAGCTGGCGGGCGAACTGGCGCGGTTGCGTGGGCTCGGGAGCACCGAGATCGTGGTCGGTGCCTGCGATGTCAGCGATGCGGGCGCCGCGAAAGCCTTCGGCGCCGAGATCGCCGACCGCCCGGCCGACCTGGTGATCCACGCCGCCGTCAACTACGTCGACGCCGAACTCGACGAGATCACCGCCGCCGATGTGCGCACCGCGGCCGCCGCGAAGCTGCGCGGCCTGGACAACCTCATCGACTCCGCCCCGCTCACCGCCGACGCCAGGGTCCTGCTGTGCTCGTCGATGGCCGCGACCATCGGTGGCCGCGGGCAGATCCTGTACGCGGTGACCAACCGGATGCTCGATGTCGCGGCCCGCCGCCTGCGTGCGCGCGGCATCGCCGCGGCCAGCCTGCAGTGGGGCCTGTGGAGCGTGGCAGGCCCGCTCGACGACGCCGGGTTCGCCCGCGTCGAGGAGGCGGGGGTGTACCCGATGGTGCCCGCCGACGCGATCGAGGCCGGGCTCGCCGAGCCGGTCCGCGACGGCATGATCATCGCCGCCGACTGGGACTTTTTGCGCGAGGTGCTCGGCGCCTTCGGTCAGGAGAGTCTGCTCACCGGACTCGAGTCGAACGCGCCCGCGCGCCAGGCGAACACGCCGCCACCCACCGCAGACGCGGAACCGGCGGCATCGACAGCGCCGGTGAGCGAGCCGGCACCGAGCACCGAGGCCGTCCCGCTCGACCTGCGCATGCGCACCGAACTGCTGAAGGTGATCGGCGGCGACAGCACCGAATCCATCGACGCCACCATGCCGCTGGTCGCGCTCGGCCTGGATTCCCTGCAGGCCTTGGACTTCCGCAAGCGGGTCAAGGCCGAGCTGGATCGCGATCTGCCGGTCGCGGCGATTCTCGGCGGCGCGTCGCTCGACGATGTCGTGCTGCTGATGGCACAGAACACCAACCAGGGCTGAGGGGCCGAAAGAACATGTCAGACACCGAAGCCACCCTGTCCGTCGCCGAGCGCCGCAAGCGGCTGCTGCAGCAGAAGCTGCGCGACGGCGGCATGGCCGCCACCGCACCGGCCCCGACCGCCGTCCCGCGCATCGCCGCGGGGGAGCGTCGCCCACTCACCCCCGGGCAGCGCCGCATGTGGTTCCTGCAGACCCGCGACGCCGACGACACCGCCCTCAACATCTGTGTCGCCTACCGGCTCACCGGCCCGCTCGACGCCGAGCGCCTGCACGCCGCCTTCGACGCCGTCGTCGCCCACCACGACATCCTGCGCACCACCTACGGCGCCGACGCCGAGGGCGAACCGTTCCAGGTGTTCACCGCCGACGCGCGCGCCGACTGGACCACCCACGACCTCACCGACCTCGCCGAATCCGGCCGCGACCTGCGGGTCGAGGTGCTGGCCCGCCGCGATTTCGACCGTCCGTTCGCCCTCGGCACCGAACTCCCGCTGCGGGCCACGCTGATCCGCACCGGCGCCGACGAGCACGTGGTGCTGTTCACCATCCACCACATCTGCTGGGACGACGACTCCTGGGCGGTGTTCTTCGCCGAGCTGAACGCCGCCTACCGGGCGGCGGCGGCCCGGCGCGTGGCATCGACCGAGGAGACCGGCGCCGTTCCCGGCGAAGTGACCACCGCGCGTCCCGCCGGCCCGGACGACACCGTGCAGTTCGCCGCGATCGCACCCACCGCGGAACCCGCCGAAGCGGATGTCGCCTACTGGCGCGACGCGCTGCGCCCGCTCCCCGAGCCGCTGGAACTGCCCGGCTCGGCCGCGGCGAACCCCGGCCGCCACGCCCAGCGCCGCACCCATCGGCTGCCTGCCGAGCTGGTCGCCCGCACCGAGCAGTTCGCGCGCGAGCAGGCCGCGACACCGTTCATGGTGCTGCTGGCCGGCTTCGACGCGCTCGTGCACCGCTACACCGCCGCCGACGACTTCCTGGTCTCCGTTCCGGTCACCGACCGGCCCGCGGGCACCGAGCGGCTCATCGGCTACTTCGGCAACACCCTGCTGCTGCGTGCCACCCTCGGCGCGCGCCAGAACTTCGCCGACCTGGTCACGGCCGTGCGCGACACCTGTGCGGGCGCGTTCGCCCGGCGCGGTGTCGGCATCGATCGCGTTGTCCGTGAGGCCAATCCGGATCGCGTGGCCGGCCGTGACGGCATGGACCGGCTGGTGCGCCTCGGTTTCTCCGTGCGCAAGAGCGCCGACGGGTTCGCCCTCGACGGCGTCAGCTCCACCCTGCTCGACCTCGGCGCGGCGAGCGCGCAGGTGCCGCTGTCGCTGGCCATCGTGCTCGAGGCCGACGGCACCGCCGTCGTCGAGGCCGAATACCAGACCGACGTACTCGCCGATGCCCTCGTCGACCAGCTGCTCGAGCACTTCGGCAACCTGCTCGACGCCGCCCTGCGCGACCCGCGCCGCCGCCTCGCCGACCTCGACATGCTCGGCGCCGCCGACCGCGCCGCGCTGCTGGAACGCTCGCACGGCCTGCTCGTCGACCAGCCGGCGACCACCCTGGTCGCCCTGTTCGAGGCCGCCGCGGCCGCCGACCCGGCGGCCGTCGCCCTGGCCTCCGACGACGTCGAACTCAGCTACGGCGCCCTGCACGCGCGCGCGAACCGGTTGGCGCACTGGCTGATCGCCCAGGGCGTCGGCACCGAGGACATCGTCGGGCTGCGGCTGGGCACCTCGGTGGAATTCATCGTCGCCGTGCTCGCCGTGCTGAAGGCGGGTGCCGCCTACCTGCCGATCGACCCGGCCTATCCCGAGGACCGGATCGAGTACCTCGTGGCCGACGCGAAGCCCCGAGTGCTGCTCGGCGCACCGGAACTCGCCACCGCCGAGGCCGCCGCGGCCACCCTGCCGGAAACCGCGCCCACCGACGCGGACCGGGTGCGGCCCCTGCTGCCCGCGAACCTCGCCTACGTCATCTACACCTCCGGCTCCACCGGCAAGCCCAAGGGCGTGCCGGTGCCGCACGCGGCGATCGCCGAACACATCGTCTGCTTCACCGCCGACTGGAGCATGACCGCGCAGGACCGGCTGATGCAGTCCTCGTCGGTGAGCTTCGACGCCTCGCTGGTGGACATCGCCATCACGCTCACCGTCGGCGCGCAGCTGATCGTGCCCAAGCCCAACGCCTTCCGCGACATCCGCTACGTCGCCGACCTCATCACCCGCCGCCGGGTGACGGTGCTGCACATGGTCCCGTCCATGCTGAGCACCTTCCTGCTGCTGCCCGAGGTCAGCGAATGGCGCACGCTGCGCCAGGTGCCCGTCGGCGGCGAGGCGCTGCCCGGCGAGGTCGCCGACCGCTTCGCCAACACCCTCGATGCCGAACTGCGCAACCACTACGGCCCGACCGAAGCCGTGGTGTGCTCCACGCACATGCCCGTCGACGGGCCGCAGGGCACCGGCGTGGTGCCGATCGGCATCCCCAACCGCAACGTCTACACCTATGTCCTCGACGAGGCGCTGCACCTGGTGCCCGACGGCGTCGTCGGCGAGCTGTACCTGGGCGGCGAGCAGCTCGCCCGCGGCTACCTCGACCGGCCCGCGCTGAGCGCGCAGCGTTTCGTCGCCGACCCGTTCACCCCGGGCGCGCGGCTCTACCGCTCGGGTGACCTGGTGCGCCGCAACAGCTTCGGTGAACTCGAGTTCGTCGGTCGCGCCGACGAGCAGGTGAAGGTGCGCGGGTTCCGTATCGAACTCGGCGAGGTGGAGGCCGCGATCGCGGCCCATCCGGCCGTGGCCCACTGCGTCGTGATCGTCACCGATGACCCCGCCATCGGCGCCATGCTGGCCGCCTATGTGGTCCCCGCGGCGGACACGGTCGACCTGGAACAGGTGCAGGCCTTCGCCGCGGGCGCCCTCCCGGAATACATGGTGCCCAGCGCGTTCGCGGTGATCCCCGAGATCCCGCTGACCGTCAACGGCAAGCTCGACAAGCGCGCCCTGCCCGCCGCGACCCCCGCCGTCGCGCGGACCCACCGCGCGCCGGCCACCGCCACCGAGCGCAAGATGTGCGCGCTGTTCGGCGCCCTGTTCAACCTCGACGAGGTCGGTGCGGAGGACTCCTTCTTCGAGCTCGGCGGCCACTCACTGCTCGCGGCCAGGCTGGTCGCCCAGGTGCGCGCGGAGTTCGGTGTCGAACTCGACGTACGCGTGGTCTTCGACAGCCCGACCCCGGCCGCGCTGGCCGCCGATCTGGTGGCGCGGTTCCTCGCCGAATTCGACATCGACCTCGACGCGGTGGATTCCGATGCCGCCGAGGAGATTTCGTTCGACGACGGCGCCCAGCCGTCCGGTGCTCTCGCTCGGGACATCGATGGCTCGCCGACATCGGCGTCACAGGTCGACGCGGGCGCGAAGTCCGGTGCGGGCACCGAGGCAGGCCCGGAAACATCGCCCCGCACCGCACGTCCCGCGCTCGGCGGACGTCCGCGCGGCGAGCGCATCCCCCTGTCCTACTCGCAGCTGGCCATGTGGTTCCAGTACCGCATGGAAGGTGCGGGCGCGGTCGGCAACCTGCCGCTGGCCCTGCGCATCGAGGGCGCGCTCGACATCGCGGCCCTGCGCTCCGCGCTCGACGACGTCGTCGCCAGGCACGAATCCCTGCGCACCACCTTCCCCGAGCAGGACGGCGTGCCCTACCAGGTCGTGCACCCCGCCACCGCGGTACCACTGCCGATCCGGGAGATCGCGCCCGCCGACCTGTCCGCGGAACTGGCCGAGATCGCGAACTACGCGTTCACCCTCGACGGTGAACCGCTGATCCGCGCCGAGCTGCTCGTGCTCGACGCCGAGACCCACGTGTTGTCGCTGCTGGTGCACCACATCGTCGCCGACCACGCGTCCTTCGGCGTGCTGCTCGACGACCTGACCACCGCCTACCGAGCGCGCGGCGAGTCCGGTGCCGCGCCGAGCTGGCAGCCGCTGCCGATCCAGTTCGCCGACTACGCCCTGTGGCAGCGCGAGCTGTTCGACCAGGCCACGCCGAGCGAGTTCGCGCTGGCCCAGCTCGAGTACTGGCGCTCGGCCCTGGCCGGGGTGCCCGAGGAGATCGCGGTCGCCCACGATCGTCCGCGTCCGCCGGTGCTCGGCAAGCGCGGCGAGGTGGTCACCTTCACCCTGCCCGCCACCGTGCGCTCGGGCCTGGAATCGCTCGCGATGCGCAGCGGCGCCACCGAATTCATGGTCTGCCAGGCGGCGGTCGCCACTCTGCTGCACACCCTCGGCGGCGGCACCGACATCACCCTCGGCACGCCGGTGGCGGCCAGGACCGACCCGGCCACCACGAACCTGATCGGCCTGTTCGCCAACATGGTGGTGCTGCGCAACGACTTCGCGGGCGCGAAGACGCTGCGCGACACCGTGCTCGCGGCGCGCGATGTCGTCCTCGACGCCAACGCGCACCAGGAT
This sequence comes from Nocardia neocaledoniensis, assembly GCF_029868625.1. Taxonomy (GTDB): domain Bacteria; phylum Actinomycetota; class Actinomycetes; order Mycobacteriales; family Mycobacteriaceae; genus Nocardia; species Nocardia neocaledoniensis_A. The sequence continues at coordinate 14,960 of NZ_JARWOJ010000261.1, forward strand.
CTGCCGATCGAACGACTCGTCGAAGCGCTCAACCCGCGCCGCTCGCGCTCCCGGAACCCCCTGTTCCAGAGCATGATCCACTTCCGCGGTGCCGACTGGGCACCGGCCACCCTGCCGTTCGCGTCCTCGGGCGCGTCGACGGTGACGGTACTGCCCGCCGACTTCGACGTCTCGTTCTTGGATCTGAACCTGAGCCTGAACGTCACCGCCGACGGCGGCATGGACGTGCGCGTCGTCGTCAACGCCGACCTGTACGAGCCGGCCACCGCCGCCCTCATCGCCGACGCGCTGGCCGCCACCCTGCGGGCCTTCGCCGAGACCCCCGAGCTGCCCGTCGCCGACCTGCGGGTGCTGCCCGAAGCCGAACTCGATCGGCTGCGCACGGCGCCCGAACCCGCTGCCGCCGTGACGGTTCCGGGCACGGCGGCAGCCGGGTCCGACACCGAGCGCACCCTGATCACGCTGATCGAGGAACTGCTCGAGATCGACGACGTCACCGGCGAGGACAACTTCTTCGCGCTCGGTGGGGACAGCGTCATCTCCATCCAGTGGTCGGCCCGCGCCGCCGAACTCGGCCTGCCGCTGTCCCCGCAGCTCGTGTTCGAGTGCGCGACGATCACCGAACTGGCCGCCGCGGGGGGCGCGGGGGGGCCGGGGGGGGCGGGGGGGGGCGCGGGCGCCCCGGCCGCGCTGGTGGGGCCCGGGGCCGGCCCCCGGCGCGGAGTAGCGGCCGTCGGTGCCGATGACGGTGCGCTCCTCGGCGCCGCGCATGTCCCACGAG
>NZ_JARWOJ010000262.1 GCF_029868625.1 Nocardia neocaledoniensis
GGCGGCCCGCCGGGCGGGGCCGGCTTGTTCCCTCACCCTTGTAAATCGCGGCGCGGGGTGCCACTTTCCGTGCTCTGGCCTCAACCGGGCGCCACGCGGGCCCCCCCTCTCCTGTGTTGCGCCGCGGTTGCCGGTTTCAGCCGTGCAGCGCGCGCAGGGCCTTCTTGTCGATCTTGCCGACGGCCGTGATCGGGAGCGAATCCGCTTGGCGCACGAGGTCGGGCAGCTTGTAGGTGGCCAGGCCGCGCTCGGTGAGGAAGGCCTTGAGCTCGCCGAGGCTCGGCAGCTCGCCGGTGACGACCAGGACGACACAGGCTTTTTCGCCGAGGGCGGCATCGGGCAGGCCGACGGCGGCCGCGTGGCGGACGGCGGGGTGGGCGAGCAGGTGCTCCTCGAGTTCGTCGCAGGAGATGTTCTCGCCGCCGCGGTTGATCACGTCCTTGATCCGGCCGCTGACGACCAGGTGGCCGCTGGGCAGTTGACGCACCAGATCGCCACTGCGGTAGAAGCCGTCGGGAGTGAAGGCGCGCGTATTGTGTTCGGGCGCACGGTAGTACCCGCGCAGCGTGTAGGGGCCGCGGGTGAGCAGTTCGCCTTCCTCGCCGGGCGCGACATCGTCGCCCTCGGCGTCGACGACGCGCAGTTCGTCGGCGGGGGAGAGCGGGCGGCCCTGGGTGGTGCACACCAGTTCCGCGTCGTCGTCGAGGCGGGTGAAGTTGAGCAGGCCCTCGGCCATGCCGAACACCTGCTGCAGGCGGCAGTGCAGTGCCGGTTCCACCTCGCGGGCGTTCACCTCGGCCAGGCGGGCGCCGCCGACCTGCAGCAGCCGCAGCGAGCTCAGGTCCGCGTCCTCCCATTCCACCGCGGCGCTCCACAGCTGGGCCAGCGGCGGGACGACGGCGGTGACCGTCACCCCGTGCCGCTCGATCGCGGCGAAGGCGGCCTCCGGGCTCGGATCGAGGGTGAACGCGATCGCGCCGCCCGTGGCGACGGTGCCGAGAATGCCGGGGCAGGCGAGCGGGAAGTTGTGGGCCGCGGGCAGGGTCGCCAGGTAGACGTCGTCGGGGGACAGCGCGCACACCTCGGCGCTGGCCGTCGCGTTGTAGGCGTAGTCGTCGTGGGTGCGCGCGATCAGCTTGGGCAGACCCGTGGTGCCGCCGGAGACCAGCATCAGCGCGATCTCGGCCGGGTCGATCTCGGGCAGCGAATCCCCTTCGCGCGGGACCGCATCCAGGGCGGTGAACTCGCCGGGGTCGCCCGCGACCAGCACGTGGCGCAGGCTCGGCACGTTCGCTCGCACGGTGGCGGCGAGCTCGCGGTAGTCGAAATCGGTCAGGCGGTCGGGGATGAGGTAGGCCACGGCCTCCGCGAGCGTGGCGAGGTGCTCGATCTCGGCGCGGCGGTGCGCGGGCAGGGTGAGCACCGGAATGATGCCGGCCCGCAGCAGGCCGAACAGGACCGTCGCGAATTCGGGGATGTTCGGCAGCTGGACGATCACCCGGTCGCCGGGAGCGATGCCGAGCGCGAGCAGGCCGTGGGCCATGCGGTCGGCGGCGGCGTCGAGTTCGGCGTAGGACAGCGGCGCCGCGTCGCTCAGGACGGCGGGGTGCTCGGGCTGGGCGCGGGCGGTGTCGCGCAGGAGGTCGCCCAGGGTGCGCCCGGCCCAGTAGCCGGCGGCGCGGTACTCCTGTGCGGCGGTCGACGGGAAGGGGACGTAGCCCGCACGGTGGTCTGCGGTCGATGTCGACGTCACGAACTGCCTCACTGTGGTCCTGGCGGCGGGTGCCGCGCGTCCTCGGCCCTCCGATGGTGTCGCCATAGCAATCCACATGGGAAGGTTAGGCAACCCTATCTCAATGGAGTAGGCTGCGGCCGGGCAGCACCGAAAATCCGTCCGATCACGGGCGGCGAGCAAGGAGTGATCGGCAGATGGAGCAAGCACCCGCAGGCGGCGCCGGAATCGACCGCGCCGAGATCCGCGCCGCGATCGCCCGTCAGCTCGACCTCGAGCTCGCCGATCTCGCCGACGCCACCGACCTGATCCAGCTCGGCCTCGACTCGATCCGCACCATGAAGCTCGCCGGTGGCTGGCGTAAGCGCGGCATCGCGGTCAACTTCGCCCTGCTGGCCGCCCATCCCACCGTCGACGCCTGGCACGCCCTGCTCAACGGCGCCGATCCCGAGGAACTCGCCGCGAACGGCACTCCCGTCGACGGCGCCGCCACCGACGAGCCCGATGCCGCTCAGCCCGGTGGAGCCGTCGGTGTCGCTGGGCCCGATGGGGGCGTGGCTGTCACCAGCGCTCAGCGTGGAACCGCCGCAGCCTTCGGCGACGCCCGTCCGGCTGAGGGTTCGCCGGTCGGCAGTGGTGACGAGGCCGATTCCGCTTCGGCGGCAGGCGAATTCCCGATCGTCCCCGATGACGGCACCCCGTTCGCGCTGGCGCCGATGCAGCACGCGTACTGGATCGGGCGGTCCGACGCGCAGGAACTCGGCGGCGTCGCGGCGCACCTGTATGTCGAATTCGACGGCGCCGGTGTCGAACCCGAGCGGCTCGAGCGGGCGGTGGAACAGCTGCTGGTCCGCCATCCGATGCTGCGCACCCGGTTCCTGCCCGACGGCACCCAGCAGACTCTCGACCGGCCGGGTCGCGCGGTCTTCAGCGTCGCCGACCTGCGGGCGGACGCGCCGGAGGTCGCCGAGCGGCGGCTCGCGGAACTGCGGAACGCGCGCACCCACCAGAAGATGGCCGTGCAGGACGGCCAGGTGATCGATATCGCGCTCACCCGCCTCGCCGACGGACGCACCCGCCTGCACCTCGACGTCGACATGCTCGCCGCCGACGCGATGAGCTACCGCATCCTCATCACCGACCTGGCCCGGCTCTACCACGGCGAGCAGCTGGCGCCACAGGACTACACCTTCCGTCAGTACCTGGCCGACCACGGGCCGGGTGCGGCTGGAGGCGGCGCCGCGTTGGCGGACGAGCGCGCCCGGGACCGCGCCTGGTGGCAGGCACGTCTGCCCGAGCTGCCGGGTGCACCGGAACTGCCTCAGGCCCAGCACATCTCGGATCCGAGCCGCACTGTCCGCCTGCACCGCTGGCTGTCTCCGCAGGCCAAGGCGCGGGTCTTCGATGCCGCGCACGCCAGGGGCATCACTCCGGCGATGGCGCTGGCCTCGGTGTTCGCCGAGACCATCGGCGGCTGGTCGGCGCAGCGCCGTTTCCTGCTGAATCTGCCGCTGTTCCACCGTGAACCGGTGCACCCGCAGGTCGACGGCGTCGTCGGTGACTTCACCTCCTCGGTGCTGCTCGAGGTCGACGTCACCGAGCCCGCCACCGTCGCCGATCGCGCCCGCGCCCTGCAGCAGCGCCTGCACGAGGCGGGCGCGCACTCGGCGTACTCCGGCCTCGAGGTCCTGCGCGATCTCGGCCGCCATCGCGGCGAGCCGGTCCTCGCGCCCATCGTCTACACCAGCGCGCTGAACCTGGGCGAACTGTTCGCCGACACCGTCACCGACACCTTCGGCGACCCGGTCTGGATCATCTCCCAGGGCCCGCAGGTCCTGCTCGACGCCCAGATCACCGAGGTCCGCGGCGGTCTCCTGCTCAACTGGGACATCCGCGAATCCGCCTTCCCCGCGGGCATGGTCGAGGCCATGTTCGCCCGCTACATCGAGGCGATCGAGCGCCTGGGCGGGCAGACCGCCGAGCTTTCCGGCGCGCACGACGGGTTCGGCGCGGCGGGTCACGGCGTCACCCCCGATGGCAGTTCGCCTGCGACGGCTGCCTCCGCCGAGTCGACCACCGGTCTCGTCGGCGTGGCGGGTCGTCACGCGAGGCCGGGCGATGGTTCGCAGGCGGCGGATGTCCTCGGCGACCCCACGTCGGTATCGGACCACTCCGGGGCGGACCGCCGCGAGGAGGGTGGTCGGTCCCGGTCCGCCGCGCAGGTCGGCGGCGCGGGGTGGCAGGCCGAGGCCGGCGTGCGAATCCCGGTGGAGCAGGCCGCTACTCGGGCCAGGGTCAATGCCACGGCCGGGCCGGTGAGCGGTGGTCTCCTGCACACGGGCTTCTTCGCGAACGCCGCGACGAATCCGTCCGCGCCCGCGGTGCTCTGGGAGCCCGCCGGGCGCCTCACCTACGGGGAGCTGGCCACCGACGCCCTGGCCGTCGCCGGCGCCCTGCGCGAAGCCGGTGTGGCGCCGGGTGATTCGGTGGCGGTGCAGCTGCCGAAGGGCCCCGACCAGGTGCTCGCCGTGCTCGGAGTGCTCGCCGCAGGCGCGGTGTACGTGCCGATCGGCTTCGACCAGCCCGCCGCCCGCCGCGCGGAGATCCTGCGCACCGCCGACGCGGTCGCCGTCCTCACCGTCGGCGGCGCCGAGATCCCCGACGCGCGCGCGATCGACCTGGCCGAGGCGCGCACGCACGCGGAACCGTTGGCCCGCCCCGTCTTCGGCGACCCGGAGAACGTCGCCTACGTGCTGTTCACCTCCGGCTCCACCGGCAAGCCCAAGGGCGTCGAGGTGCCGCACCGCGCGGCGATGAACACCATCGACGACCTGAACGAGCGGTTCGCCCTCGGCCCCGCCGACCGGGCCCTCGCGCTGTCGGCCCTCGAATTCGACCTGTCCGTCTACGACATCTTCGGCCTGCTCGCCGCGGGCGGCGCCGTGGTCGCGGTCGACGACACGCAGCGCGCCGATCCGGCCCGCTGGGTGGAACTGATTCGCAGGCACGAGGTCTCGCTGCTGAACTGCGTGCCCAGCCTGCTCGACATGCTGCTCACCGCGACGGCCGAGGAACCGCTGCCGTCGCTGCGCACGGTGATCCTCGGCGGCGACTGGGTCGACATCGCCCTGCCCGGCCGCCTGGCCGCGGTGGCCCCCGAGTGCCGCTTCGCCGGTCTCGGCGGTGCCACCGAGACCGCGATCCACTCCACCATCTGCGAGGTCGTCGGCGCGGAGGTGCCCGCCGAATGGAGCGCCGTGCCGTACGGCACGCCGCTGCGCAATGTGCGCTGCCGGGTGGTCGGACCCGCGGGCAACGACTGCCCCGACTGGGTCACCGGCGAACTGTGGATCGGCGGCGACGGCGTGGCCGCCGGCTATCGCAAGGACCCGGAACGCACCGCCGACCGGTTCGTCACCCACGAGGGTCTGCGCTGGTACCGCACGGGCGACCTGGCCCGCTACCTGCCCGACGGCGCGCTGGAATTCCTCGGCCGCGCCGATCACCAGGTGAAGATCCGCGGCTACCGGGTGGAACTCGGCGAGGTGGAGAGCGCCCTGCGCGCCGTGCCCGGGATCCGGCACGCGGTGGCCGCCGTGGTCGGTTCGGCAGCGCCCAAACTGGTCGCCGCCGTCGTCCCCACCCCGGACACCGCCCTCGACATCGACCAGGTGCTCGCGGCCGCCGCGGAACTCGTCCCGGCGTACATGGTGCCGACCCGGCTGGAACTCCTGCCCGAGCTCCCGCTCACCTCGAACGCCAAGCCGGACCGCAAGGCCGTCCGCGCGATCCTCGAAAAGGGTGAGAGCGCGGCGGAATTCGTCGAGCCGCGCACCGACCTGGAACGCGCGCTCGCCGCGGTGATCGGTGAGGTGCTCGCGACCGAGCGGATCGGCGTCACCGACGACTTCTTCGCGCTCGGTGGCGATTCCGTGCTCGCCACCACCGCCGTGGCCCGCATCCGCGAATGGCTCGACGCCCCCGACACCGTCGTCGCCGACCTGTTCACCGCGCGCACCGTCGCCGGCCTGGCCGCGCGAATGCTGGAGCGGGAGAACGAGTCGGGCACCGCGGGCAGGCTCGCCGCCGTCGCGGTGCTGTACCTCGAGGTGGCCGCGATGAGCGACGAGGAGGTCCTCGCGCAGTCGTAGCGCCGATTCGCGCTTCGCGCAGGTCGCACTAGACTTTCACCAGTGAGTAAGTGGACTGCCGCGAACCTGCCCGACCAGACCGGCCGCACGATCGTCGTCACCGGAGCCAACAGCGGGCTCGGCGCGGCGACCGCGCGGGCACTGTCCGGTGCGGGTGCGCGGGTGATCCTGGCCTGTCGCGACACCGGCAAGGCGGAGCGGGTGGCGGCGGCCCTGCCCGGCCCGGCGGAGGTCCGTGAACTCGACCTGGCGAACCTGAACTCGGTGCGCGCGTTCAGCGACGCGATCGAGCGCGTCGACGTGCTGATCAACAACGCCGGGGTGATGGCGCTGCCGCTGCGCCGTACCAACGACGGCTTCGAAATGCAGTTCGGCACAAACCATCTCGGCCACTTCGCGCTGACCAACCTGCTGCTCGACCGGATCACCGACCGCGTGGTGACGGTGTCGAGCGTGGCGCACCGCCTCGGCCGGATCGATCTCGACGACCCGAACTGGGAGCGCCGCCGCTACGACCGCTGGCTCGCCTACGGGCAGTCCAAGCTGGCCAACCTGATGTTCGCCCACGAGTTGCAGCGCAGGCTGGCCGGGGAGGGTTCGGCGGTGGTGTCCGTGGCAGCCCATCCCGGCTACGCCGCCACCGACCTGATGTCACACACCGAATCGGTGCGCGACCTGGTGATGGCGCTCGGTAATCGTCTGCTCGCCCAGGACGCCGACCAGGGCGCCCTGCCGACCCTGTACGCCGCCACCGCCGACATCGTGCCCGGCGCCTTCTACGGCCCCGACGGCTTCCTCGGGCTGCACGGCCACCCCGCGCGCTGCGGCAGCAGCGACGCGTCGAAGGACCGCGCGCTCGCCTGCGAGCTGTGGGAGCTCTCGGAGAAACTCTGTGGCTTGATCTGAACGATGGTGACCGGCATCACATCCGCCGATGTCACACGGCCACCGGCTCCGTCGTCGTCTCAGTGAATCCAACGACGAAGGAGCACATCATGGAAGCGCGTTTCAACCTCTACGCCAACCCGGTCGCCGCCAGCTTCGTGAAGCGAATGACCATGGCGAGCAAGGTGATCGACGACTCCCCGCTCGACAAGGCCACCTACGAGCTGGTGAAGATCCGGGCCTCGCAGATCAACGGCTGCAGCTACTGCGTCGACATGCACACCAAGGACGCCGCCCACGCGGGCGAGTCCGCGGTCCGGATCAACCTGATCGCCGCCTGGCGCGAGGCCACTGTCTACACCGAGGCGGAGCGGGCCGCGCTCGCCCTCACCGAGGAGGCGACCCGCGTCGCCGACGGCGGTCACGTCAGTGACGACACCTGGGACCAGGTGCGCAAGCACTACGACGACGACCAGATCGCCGCCCTGATCGCCGCCATCGCGATGATCAACGCCTGGAACCGGCTCAACGCCATCGCGCACACCCCGGCCGGTGACTACGTTCCCGGCCAGTGGGGCTGAGTCCGGCCGTCAGGCCCTGGCGAATCGGTGCCCGTGTTCGGGCGCCCCCTGCGCGAATGTCCGCGCGGGGCGGCCGAGCACCTGTTCGACGGTCGGGTCCACCGTGTAGGACTCCGGGCTCGATTCGGCGTACCAGCCGATCACGTACTCGGCGTCGGCCTGCGAGACGCCGGTGGCCCGCAGCCGGTCGACGGCCTGCTGATGGGTGATCCTGGCGAATTCGATCGGCCTGCCCGCCGCCTCGGCCAGGATCGCGATCCGCTCGTGCGGGGTGATCGCCGCCGGCCCGGTCAGGTTGTAGGCCCGGCCGATCAGCTCGGAGCCGACCTCGGCGAGCCCGGCGGTCACCGTCACATGGAGCCGGTCGACGCCATGCCACGCCTCGCCGATCGTCGCGGGCTCGTTGTGGGTGCCGGTGGCCAACTCCACGTCGGGACCGAGCAGGGTGCGTGCCGCGGCGGCGTCGCGGGTGAGCGCCCTGACCTTCTCGCCGCGCGCGACGAGTTCCCGCACCACCTGGCGCCCGGTGTTGCCGGTCGCGCCCGTAACCAGTGTTGTCACAGTCGAATTCCTTTCCTCGACCGCCGACGCTAGGACCTGAAGTTACCTCGAGGTCAAGGAGAGTCCGGTCGGTCGAGGTGCCCCCGCGCGATGTGATGCCCGGCACTTCGGGCAACCGAGGCCACCCTTACCGCGTTGCACCGGTGGTACAGTCCACGGCATGCAGCGCGCATATTTCTGGTTTAGCGAGCCGGCCCTGGGTGGGCCGGTCTGCGACCCTGCGCGCTGACCTCCTCACCCCGAGCCGGACACTGACCGGCTCGACGGGTTCGCGAAAAGTCCGTGGGTCGGCCTCGAAGAATAGGAACCCACACATGACCACCGCAGCCGATGTCGACTCGCGGCATTCCGATCTCGATGATCAGCGCACCCTCAGCGTGAGCCCCCTGCGCTCGCCCGCCGAGGTGCGCACCGTCCACCCCATCACCGACGAGCTCGCCGACACCGTTCGCGCGGGTCGCAAGGCCACCGTCGACGTGCTCAACGGCGACGACGACCGCCTCATGGTGATCGTCGGCCCGTGCTCGGTGCACGACCCGGCCGCCGCCCTGGACTACGCCCGCAAGCTGGCCGCCAAGGCCGCCGAGCTGAGCGACCGGCTGCACGTGGTGATGCGGGTGTACTTCGAGAAGCCGCGCACCACGCTGGGCTGGAAGGGTCTGATCAACGATCCGCACCTGGACGGCTCGTTCGACGTCAACACCGGTCTCGGCATCGGCCGCAAGGTCCTCGTCGACATCACCGCGCTCGGCCTGCCCGTGGCGTGTGAGTTCCTCGACCCGATCACCCCGCAGTACATCGCCGACCTGGTCTCCTACGGCGCGATCGGCGCCCGCACCGCGGCCAGCCAGGTGCATCGCCAGCTCTCGAGCGCGCTGTCCATGCCGGTCGGCATCAAGAACGGCACCGACGGTGACGTGCAGGTCGCCGTCGACGGTGTGCGCGCCGCCGCGGCCAGTCACGTCTTCCCCGGCACCGACCTCGACGGCCGGTCCGCGCTGATCCGCACCTCCGGCAACCCGGACTGCCACGTCATCCTGCGCGGCGGCAGCAACGGCACCAACTACGACGCCGCCTCGGTCGCCGAGGCCAAGCTGCGGCTGGAGAAGTCGTCCCTCGCGCAGCGCGTGGTCGTCGACGCCAGTCACGGCAACAGCAACAAGGACCACAACCGCCAGGTCGACGTCGTCACCGACATCGCCGACCGCCTCGCCGCCGGCGAGCAGGGCGTGGTCGGCGTGATGCTGGAATCGTTCCTCGTCGCGGGCCGCCAGGACCTGACCCTCGGCAAGGCCGACGAGCTCACCTACGGCCAGTCCATCACCGACGCCTGCATCGACTGGGACGTCACCGCCGCCCAGCTCGACCGCCTCGCCGCCGCCGTCGAAACCCGGCGCGGCTGAGTTCTCTACGCGACGTTCTTCACGCGAAGTGCCCCCGGACACCCCGGGGGCACTTCGATGTTGGCTACTGCTCCCTCGGCGTCCGCCGATGGTGTACGCCCAGGTGCCGTTGCATTCGCCGCCGGGTGGTTGCGCACCGGTTCGCGGCGGGGCGGCAGACTGGACGGCGATGAAGCTGCCTGAACTGCCCGATCTGCCGGTGCGGCCCGCGCTGGGCGAGATCGTCGAAACGCTCACCGGACGTGGCGTGGCGGTACTGGTCGCGCCACCGGGGACCGGCAAGACCACGCTGGTCCCGCTGGCCCTGGCCGCCGCGACCGAGGGGCGGATCGTGGTGGCCGAGCCGCGGCGATTGGCGGCGCGGGCGGCGGCCGCGCGCATGGCCGGGCTGCTCGGGGAGAAGGTGGGGGAGACCGTCGGCTATGCCGTGCGTGGGGATCGCAAGGTCGGGCCGCGCACGCGCGTCGAGGTCGTCACCTCGGGCCTGCTGGTGCGGCGCCTGCAAAACGATCCGGAGCTGCCCGGCGTCGACACCGTCGTCCTCGACGAATGCCACGAACGCCACCTCGACGCCGACCTGCTGCTGGCACTGCTGCTCGACGCCAGGTCCGGCCTGCGTCCGGATCTGCGCGTCCTCGCCACCTCGGCGACGGTGGCGGCTGATCGGCTGGCACAACTCCTCGGCGCGGACGACGGTGAGCCCGCGCCGGCCGGTGGCTCGATGCCGGGTCGCGGTGAGAACGCTGCCGGCTCGCCATCGGAACGCACGGTGATCCGGGCGGGCACGCCGGGGTTCGCGCCGGTGCTGGAGGTGCGTGGGCGGGCCTACCCGGTGGATATCCGGTATCTGCCCGCTCTCCCGCGCGAGCGGGTGGAAGCGCAGGTCGCGCGGGCGATCCGGGCCGCGTTGGCGGAGGTCGACGGCGATGTGCTGGTCTTCCTGCCCGGTGTCGGCGAGATCAATCGGACGGCCGGGTTGCTGCGCGACCTGGATGTCGATGTCGTGCCGCTGCACGGGCGGCTCGGTGGCGCCGCTCAGGACACCGCGCTGCGGCCCGGCTCGCGGCGGCGCGTCGTATTGTCCACGGCTGTCGCCGAATCCAGCCTCACCGTGCCCGGCGTGCGCGCGGTCGTCGACTCCGGGCTGGCGCGGGTGCCGCGCATCGATCATCGGCGCGGACTGTCCGGCCTCGCGACGGTGCGGGTTTCGGCGGCGGTGGCCGAGCAGCGCGCGGGCCGCGCCGGTCGTGAAGCACCCGGGGCGGCCTGGCGCTGCTGGCCCGAGTACGAGCACCACACCCTGCCCGCCTATCCCGAGCCGGAGATTCGCACCGCCGAACTCACCCGTCTCGTATTGGAATTGGCCTGCTGGGGTACGCCCGACGGATCCGGCCTCGCGTGGTGGGACACGCCACCCGAAGGTGGTCTCGCCGCGGGCCGCGCCGTCCTGAGAGCTCTGGGTGCTCTCGATTCCACCGACCACGTCACCCCTCGCGGCCGCGCCATGTCCGCTCTCGGCCTGCACCCCCGCCTCGCCCGCGCCCTCCTCGACGGCGCCGCCCACCTCGGCCCCCGCACCGCCGCCGAAATGGTCGTCCTCATGGACGACGACTCCCTGGCCTCGGGCACCGACGCCGCGGCCGCCCTCCGCGCCCTCCGCAATGATCGCCCGCCGCGCTGGGCCAGGGAGGTGCAACGCCTGACGAAGCAGCTTGCCGGCGCGCCCGGCGATCGCGCCGTATCGGCGGCTGATGCGTTCGGGGGATCGCGTGGCCCTGGGGGTGACGCTTCGGTGGGGGAGGCGGCGGCGCTGATGATCGCGCTCGCTTTCCCGGAGCGGCTGGCGCGGCGGCGGGCGGGTGGGGGCTCGTATCTCATGGCCGGTGGGACGGCGGTGACCTTGCCGCCGGGGTCCGGGTTGGGGGACGCGGAGTGGTTGGCCGTCGCGGTCGCGGATCGGGAGCCCGGGCGGGCCGAGGGGCGGATTCGGTTGGCGGCCGTCGCCGACGAGGAACTGGCGCGTGCGGCGGCGCCGGGGCTGCTGAGCCGGGCGGACGAGGTGCGGTGGGAGGCGGGGGAGGTCATCGCCCGGCGGGTCGAGCGGCTCGGGGCGATCGTGCTGTCGGAAAAGGCGCTGCGCGAACCGGATTCGCGACTGGTGGGGCAGGCGGTGCGGGACGGGCTGCGGGCGGAAGGTCTCGGCCTCCTCCGCTGGGATGACGATGCCCGCGGCCTGCGGCAACGGCTCGATTTCCTGCATCGCATCCTCGGTGACCCCTGGCCCGCCGTCGACGACGACGCCCTGCTCACCGACCTCGACACCTGGCTCGGCCCCGAACTCGCCACCGCCCGCCGCCGCGCCGACCTCACCCGGATCGACGCGGGCACCGCCCTGCGCCGCCTGCTCCCGTGGCCCGCCGCCGCCCGGCTCGACGAGCTGGCCCCCGAGCGGCTGGAAGTCCCTTCCGGCAGCCGCGTCCGCGTGGACTACACCGCCGACCCGCCGGTCCTGGCCGTGAAAGTCCAGGAGATCTTCGGCTGGACCGATCCGCCCACTCTCGCCGACGGCCGCTCCCCGGTCCTGCTCCACCTCCTCTCCCCGGCCCAGCGTCCGGTCGCCGTCACCGCCGACCTCCCGTCTTTCTGGCGCAACGGCTGGGCCCAGGTCCGCGCCGACCTCCGCGGTCGCTACCCCAAACACGCCTGGCCGGAAGACCCCACCACCGTCACCGCCCATCGCGGCACGGCCCGAAACGCCGAGAAGCGCTGAACGGCCGCCTCGCCGCCGAGGCAACGGTGTCAGCCCGTCGCGTGGACCGAGGGGTGCATCCCGGCGCGGCCGCGGGCCTCGGCCGGTTCCACCACTGCCCGGTGGTCTCGGCGTAGCGGTCTCGCGGGCCGGCGCGCCGCATTGCGGCATCCGCCGATTCGGAGCCCTGCCCTCAGGACTGATCGCGAGCGAGCAGCTCCACGGCGAGCAGGTCGCCCGACGAATGTTGCTGGGCGTCGAAACCCGCTGTATCTGCCCGGCTTTGAAGCAACGCGGGGTCCGGTTTCGGGCTGCTCGCGGGCCCGTCGGGACCGCCGTATCCGTAGCAGAGCCAGAATCGCCCACCGGGAGCGAGACATTCACGCACCAGCGCCCACGCGCCGACGGCCGGTCCGGTCCAGAAGAGATTGACGTTCACCGCGAACACGAGATCGAATCGCGCACCGCCGTCGAGCCCCGCCAGCACCCGCGCGGCCGACACCGTGCCGACCGTCCCCTCGACCAGCCGCACCCGCCCATCCGCGATCTCCGCCGCGCACCGCACCGCGGCCCGCCCGAGCGCACTCGCCGACCGCTCGACACCGACGATCCGCCCACCCCGCAGCCGCCCCGCCACCCGCACCAGCGAAACCCCGGCCCCCGGCCCCAACTCCAACACCCGATCCGCCGCCCCCACCCCCATGGTGTCGGCGAACCACTCGAACCGCGCGTCATCAGGCATGACCTGCTCCAGCCCGCACGGGACCCAGGCACCGCTGCCCGACGCGGGCCGCGCGGAGACAGGCGGCAGGGCTGGAGAGCATGCCCTCCATGCTCGCACGCCGGGTTCGCCGGACGAGGCTTGCGAGAAGCAGTGTGCGGTGCCTACGGGAGGGCAGTCTCTGGTCAGGCCGGTCGGTGGTCAGGGCGTGAGGATCGTTTCCGGCCAGCCCTCGGCGAAGCCGGGTGGGTCGGTGGCGAGGCGGGCGGCGTGCCATTCGTCGACGCGGGTGCCGCGTTGGATGCCGCCCTGGCGGGCCAGGCCCTCGTAGTGGAAGCCGGTGCGGCGCACGGCGGCGGCGGAGGGGTGGTTGCCGACCATGGCGCGCCAGGTGAGGCGGGCCAGGCCGAGGCCGTCGGGGGCGAAGGCGAAGTCGCAGACCAGCGTGATGGCGCGGGTCATCAGGCCGCGGCCACGGTGAGCGGGGGTGAGCCAGAAGCCGATCTCGCGGACGCCGGGGCCGCGGTCGTGCAGGCCGAGCATGCCTTCGACCGGGCCGTCGAGTGCGGTGCGGATGGCCCAGACGGGGATGCCGGCCGCCCAGCCGGGGGCGACGACCAGGTCGAGGAACTGCTCGGCCTCGGCCCGGCCGTAGGGCGACGGGATGGTCGTCCAGCGCACGATCTCGGGGTCTTGGCAGCATTCGACGATGCGGTCGATGTCGGCGGCGGCCGGGCGAGTGAGCCAGACCGTGCCGTCGGTGAGCGTGTGCTCGTACATCGTGCCATCGTGCCAGGTCCCCGCCCGGTTTCTCATCCGGTTTTCGGCGACCGTAGGATCACCGATGATGGTTTCCCCGTTCCTCGCCGACCTGTTCGAATCACATCGAACGCATTTGCTTTCGGTCGCCTACCGGCTCACCGGAAGCGTCGGCGACGCCGAGGACGCGGTGCAGGAGAGCTGGCTGCGGCTGGCGGGCGTGCATCAATCCGAGATCGACGACCTGCGCGCCTGGCTGACGACGGTGGTGAGCCGGATCTGCCTCGACCATTTGCGCAGCGCGGCCGTGCGCCGGGAAACCTATGTGGGGCAGTGGCTTCCGGAACCGATCGTCACGACGCCGACGCGCACCACCGATCCGCTCGACGTGGTGGTCCGCGATCAGGACAGCCGGATGGCGGCGATGGTGGTGCTCGACGCCCTCACCCCGCAGCAGCGGGTGGCGCTGGTCCTGCACGACAGCCTCGACGTGCCGTTCGACGAGATCGCCGCGATCATCGGCGTATCACCCGACGCCGCACGGCAATTGGCGGTGCGGGCGCGCAAGGCCGCGGCCAAGGCGCCGGAACCGGTCGCCGACGAGGTGCACGACGCGGCGGTGCGGAGGTTCCTGGCGGCGCTGGCCACCGGTGACGTCGCCGCCGTGGCGGCCACCCTGCACCCGGACGCGACCTTCACCGCCGACGCGGGCGGCACCACCAAGACGGCGCTCAATGTGGTCGAGGGGGCGGACAGGATCGCCCGCCTGGCGCTGGGACTGTGGCGCAAGCATCTGCTGGAGGCGGGGCTGGAATTGACCCCTGCCGCGGTGAACGGGCAGTCGGGCCTGGTGCTCACCGATCCGAACTCGCCGTTCGGCAGGCCGGTGCGGGTGATCGGGTTCGCGGTGCGCGAGGGGAAAGTCTGGGCTGCTTACGATTTCGCCAATGCGGCGAAGCTGTCGGGGGCACGTACTCGCTGACCCGTGTGTCGGACCGGACCCGCGCGATCCGGTCCGAGCTGCACGTGTCTAGGGGTAGGTGGACCCCCACTGGTGGTCGCCGGTGGACGAGCCGAGGTTGTGGTCGCCCGTCGAGGAACCCATGTTGTTGTCCGGGGTCGCCGAGCCGGTGAAGAAGTCGGCGATCGGGCTGCCGAGCAGTTGGTCGTGGATGAACCGCAGAGCCGAACCGGCAACCTCCGACGCAGCCGGTCCGACGATGAAGTCGAGCAGAGGTGAGGCCATAGAGAGCCCCTTTCGATATGCCACCACGCTGTGGTGTGTGAGGTAGAACACGGCGAGGCTAGCTCAGCTCGAGTGACTGCACAATAGCGCAGGTCAAACCAGGAAAACGTTTGTGAAACATGCGTGTTCGCTATCGGTCGGCAACGGTGCGGAAAAGTGGGATACGCTGCGGGGATGTCGTCTGCGCCGCCCACCGTCTCCCGCCTGCGCCCGTTCGGATCGACGATCTTCGCCGAGATGACCGAGCTGGCCGTCCGCCACGACGCGGTCAATCTGGGGCAGGGTTTCCCGGACACCGACGGCCCGGCGGGCATGCTCGAGGTCGCCAGGGCCGCCATCGCCGACGGCCTCAACCAGTACCCGCCCGGTCGCGGCATGCCGGTACTGCGGCAGGCGATCGCCGACGATCGCGCCCGCCGCTACGGCACCGCCTACGACCCGGCCACCGAGGTGCTGGTGACCGTCGGCGCCACCGAGGCCATCAGCGCGGCCGTCCTCGGGCTGGTCGAGCCGGGGCAGGAGGTGGCGCTGATCGAGCCGTACTACGACTCCTACGCCGCCTCGGTCGCGCTGGCCGGCGCCCAGCGGCGCACCGCGCGCCTGGTCGCCGACGGCGATCGCTTCGTCCTCGACCTCGACAGCCTGCGCGCCGCGATCACCCCGAAAACCCGCATGCTGGTGATCAATTCACCACACAATCCGACCGGCGCCGTGCTGGACCGCGCCGACCTCACCGCCATCGCCGAGCTGGCCCGCGAACACGACCTGCTGGTGCTGGCCGACGAGGTGTACGAGCACCTGGTCTACGACGGCGCCGAACACCTCAGCATCTCCACCCTGCCCGGCATGCGCGAGCGCACCGTCGTGGTGTCCAGCGCGGCGAAGACGTTCAATGTCACCGGGTGGAAGATCGGTTGGGTCTGCGCGCCCGCCCCGCTGCTCGAGGGTGTACTCGCGGCCAAGCAGTTCCTCACCTTCGTCGGCGGCGGACCGTTCCAGCCCGCCGTCGCGCACGCGATCAACGCGGAGCTGGACTGGGTGCACGTGCTGCGCGACAGTCTCTCGGCGAAGCGGGAACGGCTGTCGGAGGCGCTGCGCGACACGGGTTTCGGGGTATCGGCCAGCGCGGGCGGGTACTTCGTCTGCGCCGACATCCGTCCGCTCGGCGCGAGCGACGGCATGGCGTTCTGCCGCGAACTGCCCGCCCGGCTCGGGGTCGCGGCGGTACCGGTCAGCGTGTTCGCCGACCATGCCGAGGACTGGCGTCATCTGATCCGCTTCACCTTCAGCAAGCGTGACGAGACCATCGACGAGGGGGTGCGGCGGCTGCGCGCGGGAATCATCCGCAACGGATGAGCCGGTCGCGAGCCGCGCACGCTTGACTCGGAGTCATGACGGCGCATCAGATCTCCGAGACCGAACTGGCGACATCGGCCGCCGACGCGTTCATCTACGGCTACCCATTGCTGTTCGATCTGGACGAGGTCGAACGGTTCGAACGTGACGGCCTCGGCAGCGTCCCCGCGCGGCCGATGAACGAGTTCGGGCACGCGACCCGGCTCGCCGGTGCCGACGCGAAGTTCGTCTCGATCAACAACGACACGGTGTATTCGATCGCGAACGTCGACACCGGCGGCGGTCCGGTGCGCTTCGACGTGCCCGAGGCGGGCGATCGCTACTACGTCATGCAGTTCGTCGACCCCTGGACCGAGAACTTCGCCTACGTGGGGCACCGGGCGACCGGAACGAAGGCGGCCTCGTTCCTGCTGGTACCGCCCGGGTGGACGGGCACGGCACCCGCCGATGTGACCGTGATCCGGTTTCCCACCACCATCGCCACCATCGTGGGCAGATGGGCGGTCGCCGGGGAACAGGATCTGCCCGCGGTGCGCGAGCTACAGCAGGGACTACGACTGACGCCGACCGCGCCCGGCCCCGGCCTGCCCGCCCGACCCGCCGCGGACCTGCCCGAGCAGATGCGGTTCTACGAGCGGCTGCGGACGGCCATACGCGCGTTTCCGCCGGCCGAACGCGATCGCCGCTATCAGCAGCGTTTCGCCCCGCTCGGCCTGCTCGCACCGGAATCGCCCTACGCGGATCCCGATCCCACTCTCGCGGCCGCGTTGACGGCGGGGTTCGCGGCCGGGAAGCGTCGGCTGGAGACGGCGCTCACCGACGGCCCTGCGCCGAAACAGCACGGTTGGAGCCTGACCTATCACCTCTTCGACTACAACCTGGACTTCTTCGAGGTCGGCGCCCTCGACGAGCCGGCGTGGAAGACACCGGACACGCCGCAGCGGTACCTGCTGCGGGCGATCGCCGCTCGGGCCGGGCTGTGGGGCAACCATGGCTACGAGGCCGCCTACGCGATGATCTACGACGACGCCGACGGTCGCGCGCTGGACGGAGCGCATCGCTACGAGCTGCGGTTCGCCACGCCACCGCCGTGCGGTGCGTTCTGGTCGATCACGATGTACGACACCCCCGACTTCTATCTCGTCGACAACCCGATCGGCCGATACTCCATCGGGGATCGCACGCCGGGGCTGCACACCGGCGCCGACGGCTCGCTGACCATCGCGCTCCAGCACGACGAGCCCGTCGACCCGGAGCTCCGCGCCAACTGGCTGCCGACTCCGGCCGGCGCCTTCCGTCCGCTGCTGCGGATCTACGAACCCGATGACGCCGTCTTCGACGGCCGCTACGAGCTGCCCCCGATCATCCGAGTCGATCGGCGCTAGTCGCGCGCGTGCCTGGCCAGCGGCGCCTGCCACTGGAAGTGGCGGGCCAGCAGCCGGAAGCCGATGGCGCCCGTGGCGGCGAGCAGGCCGGTCCAGGCGTGGTAGAGGTCGAAGTGCAGGAGGGTGGCCGTGGTGGCGGCGCCGAACAGGGCCGGGATCGCGTAGAGATCCTGGTCGGGGCGTAGGACGCTCGGCACTTCGCCGCTGAGCACGTCACGCAGGACGCCGCCGCCGATCGCGGTGGTCATACCGAGCAGTGCCGCCGTCGGCGCGCCGAGGCCCGCCGAATCGGCGATGACCGTCCCGGTGACGCAGAACAGGCCGAGGCCGATGGCGTCGGCGATCTCGAGCGGACCCTTGGTGAGCCGGGGCGAGGGCGCGATGAAGAACAGGACCAGCGCCGTCACCAGCGAGGCGGTCAGGAAGGTGAGATCGGTGAACGCGGCGGGTGGGGTGCGCCCGATCAACAGATCGCGCACGATGCCGCCACCGAGCGCGGTCGCGGCCGCGAGCACCGCCATCCCGAACATGTCCAGCCGCTTGCGCGCGGCGACCAGCGCACCCGAGGCGGCGAACGAGATCACACCGAGCAGTTCGCCACCGCGATGCACCACGGTCACCGCGGAATCCAGCTCCGAGACCGACGGTCCGGTCGCGACGGCCGCCGCCAGCACCCCAATACTCACCGCTCACTCCTTCGCACGAACCCCCGCGAGCAGCGTGGCATGGGAACCCGTCGCGCCCGCATCCGCCTCGCCTGGTCGGCGGCGGTGCGGTACGAGTGTGATCGGCCCGGCGCGTCGCGACAGCCGGGCGGGCCCAGGTCCGCCGCTCAGGCGGGAGCCGGGCGCGTCCGATCGGTGGCGAGCAGGATCGCGATCGTGCCGAGCGCGGTGCCCATCAGGTAGCGCTGGGTCCGCAGCCAGAGCGGTCGCGCGGTGAGGAACGACGCCAGCCCGGCGGCGCCGAGCACGATCAGCCCGTTGACGGTGAGCGCGACCGCGATCTGGACGGCGCCCAGCGACAGGCTCTGCAACCACAGCGCCCCGCGCTCGGGATCGACGAACTGCGGGATCAGCGCCATGTACATGATCGCGATCTTGGGATTGAGCAGGTTTGTGACGAAGCCCATGGTGAACAACCGCCGCGCCGGGTCGACCGGCAGCTCCACGGGCGCGAACACCGACGTGCCGCCCGGGCGAACGGCCTGCCAGGCCAGCCACAGCAGATAGCCCGCGCCGGCGAGCTTGAGGCCCAGGTACAGGCCGGGAACCACCGCGAACACGGCGGTGATGCCCACCGCGGCGGCCAGCAGATACACCCCGAATCCGGCGGCGACCCCGGCCAGGGAGACGAGCCCGGCCCGGCGGCCCTGCGCCACCGTCCGGGAGACCAGGTACATCATGTTCGGCCCCGGCGTGAGCACCATGCCCAACGCCGCCGCCGCTACCCCGAGAATCGCCGTTGTCTGCAGCACTCACCGAGTCTGACCTGGTCAGCGCGGCTTGTCTCGGTCCAGTGAGCGACCGCTGGACCGCTCGCTCCAGCCCCGCCACCAGGTCGCCTGTCGGTCCACGTCCGTACAATCGAACAAGGCGACCGACCCACGGCGCCACCACGAAGATCGACACTCCAGGCCGAACACACCCCGCACAGGGCGAGCCCGACGAGCCCGTTCGGGGCCGCCCCTCGATTCAGCGCTCGAAGCGCATGCGCCGCAGGCGCGAGTCTCGAGCGCTGAATCGAGGGGTCACGAGGCCCCGAACCCGCGCGCACCAGCGCGCCGAAAGCGCAGGCACTGTGACCGACGGTCCGCTGATCGTGCAGAGCGACAAGACCCTCCTGCTCGAGGTCGACCACGAGCTGGCAGGCAACGCACGGCAGGCCATCGCGCCGTTCGCCGAGCTCGAGCGCGCGCCCGAGCATGTGCACACCTACCGGATCACGCCGCTGGCGCTGTGGAACGCGCGCGCGGCCGGGCACGACGCCGAGCAGGTCGTCGACGCGCTGGTGAACTTCTCGCGGTACGCGGTGCCGCAGCCGCTGCTGGTCGACATCGTCGACACGATGGGCCGCTACGGCAGGCTCCAGCTGGTCAAGCACCCGGCGCACGGTCTGTGCCTGGTGAGCCTGGACCGCGCGGTGCTCGAGGAAGTGCTGCGGCACAAGAAGATCGCGCCCATGCTCGGTGCCCGCATCGACGACGACACGGTGATCGTGCATCCCTCCGAGCGCGGCCACATCAAGCAGATGCTGCTCAAGATCGGCTGGCCCGCCGAGGATTTGGCCGGCTACGTCGACGGCGAGGCCCACGACATCGGCCTGGACTACACCGAGGGCAAGTGGCACCTGCGCGACTACCAGGAGATGGCCGCCGACTCGTTCTGGGCCGGTGGCTCCGGTGTGGTGGTGCTGCCGTGTGGCGCGGGCAAGACGATGGTCGGCGCCGCCGCCATGGCCAAGGCGAAGGCGACCACGTTGATCCTGGTCACCAATACCGTCGCGGGCAGGCAGTGGCGCCGCGAACTGCTGGCGCGCACCACGCTCACCGAGGACGAGATCGGCGAGTATTCAGGTGAGCGCAAGGAGATCCGGCCCGTCACGATCGCGACATACCAGGTGATCACCCGCAAGACCAAGGGCGAGTACAAGCACCTGGAGCTGTTCGACAGCCGCGACTGGGGCCTGGTGATCTACGACGAGGTGCACCTGCTGCCCGCGCCGGTCTTCCGGATGACCGCAGACCTGCAGTCGCGCCGCCGCCTCGGCCTGACCGCCACACTGGTGCGCGAGGACGGCCGCGAGGGCGACGTGTTCTCCCTGATCGGCCCCAAGCGCTACGACGCGCCGTGGAAGGACATCGAGGCACAGGGCTGGATCGCTCCCGCCGACTGCGTCGAGGTGCGGGTGACCCTCACCGATGCCGAGCGGATGGCCTACGCGACGGCCGAGCCGGAGGAGCGCTACAAGCTGTGCTCCACCGCGCGCACCAAGATCCCGGTGGTCGAGTCGATCCTGGCCAGGCACAAGGACGCGCCGACCCTGGTGATCGGCGCCTACCTCGACCAGCTCGAGGAACTCGGCGTCGACCTGAACGCGCCGGTGATCACCGGCGCCACGAAGAACAAGGAGCGCGAGGCCCTCTTCGACGCGTTCCGCTCGGGCGAGGTCCCCGTGCTGGTGGTGAGCAAGGTGGCCAACTTCTCCATCGATCTGCCGGAAGCCTCGGTGGCGGTGCAGGTTTCGGGCACCTTCGGGTCGCGGCAGGAGGAGGCGCAGCGCCTCGGCCGGTTGCTGCGGCCGAAACAGGATGGGGGACAGGCGCATTTCTATTCGGTGGTCGCCCGCGACACCCTCGACGCCGAGTACGCCGCGCACCGGCAGCGTTTCCTCGCCGAGCAGGGCTACGCGTACCGCATCACCGACGCCGACGATCTGCTCGGACCGCCGATCGGTGACGGCGCGTAGTCGCTGTCGGCCGGTCAGGACGCGGTAACGTGCGGTGACAGCCCTCGGCAGATAAGTGGAGGCATTTCCTCCGCAACCTGTGCTAGGAAGGAATCGTGCGCCGCTTCGAATTCGTGGTCGACCGTGAGCACGCCCATGCGGTCAACGAGACGTTCACCGGGCTCCGCAGGCTGCGCGTCGTCGCGCTGCTCGCGGCCGGGCTCGCCGTCGCGGCCACGGCCGCCCTGCTGTGGAGCGGTCAGGCATGGGGATACCTGCTCGCGATCGTCTGCGCGCTGGCCGCCGCGATCGCGCTCTGGGTGGCGCTGTGGACTCCGCACCGCTCCAGCATCGAAAAGCTGTACCAGGACGGTGCTTTGGTGCCCGCCGTGGTCACCGACGCCGAGCCGGGCGGCATCGTGTTGCTCGCCCTCGTCGACATCGCCGAACCGACCGCGCCGACCCGCAGCTGGGCATTGGTGACCCGCAAGGTGCGCGCCCTGCCCGGCCACGCGCCGGAGCCGGGGGAGCGGGTGCCCGCCGTCGCGGTCCGCACCGACCGCGCGCCGCGCCAGGTGGGGGAACGCTGGCAACTGGTCACCGCCATGCCGATCGCGTGGGCCACCCGCGACAGCGCCGTGATCGACCGGGCCCGCGCTGCCATCACCGAGCTCGAATGGCGGCTGCTCGCGGAGAATCTGGCGCTGGCCGATCGGGTGCGGCGCACGGCGACCAAACGGATGATGCTCGATCCGGAGCGCCTGCCCGGCGAGCTGCGCTGACCGCACCGGGTGCCCGGCACTCGACCCGCACCGCGTGCTCGGGGCTCGACCCGCACCGCGTGCTCGGCGCTGACCCGCACGCATGCTCGGCGCCGACGGGCGAAGCGCCGGGCGGTATCCCGTGCGCGCTCGAGCTGATGCGACGATGGTCGGTGCCAACGCGAACCCGCTCCGGCGAAAGGTGTGTCGACGATGCGTCTCTGCGCCACAGCGTGCGCGGTGCTCACGGTGCTCGTCGTCGGTACCTGCCCGGCGGGCGCCGACGCGGGGCTGATCGGGGCACCCGGCCTCGGTGACCCCTACTTTCCCGCCGACGGCAACGGCGGCTACGACGTCACCCACTACGACGTGGCGATCGACTACGACCCGCCCACCCACGTCATGCGCGGCACGGCGAGCGTCGACGCCCGCGCGACGCAGCCGCTGGCCCAGTTCAACCTCGACTACACCGGCCCCGAGGTGCTGATGGTGACGGTGAACGGCCAGCCCGCCGCGTTCGCCCACGACGGCGCGCAGGAACTCGTCGTCACCCCGCTGCTCCCGCTGCCGCCCGGACTGCCGCTGCGGATCGTCGTCGACTACGCGGGCCCGGCCGCCGACACCGAGGGCGAGGGCTGGACCTACGCGCCGAGCGGCGGCGCGTTCGCCGTCGGGCAGCCGCACAGCGCGACCTCCTGGTACCCGCTCAACGACACCCCCTTGGACAAGGCGACCTTCACGCTGCGCGCCGCGGTACCCGCCGACTGGGAGGTGATGTCGACCGGCGAGCGCACCCGGCACGAGGTGCGCGACGGCCGCCTGTTCACCACCTGGGAGACCAGGCAGCCCGTGCTCGGCTACCTGACCACGGTCGCGGTCGACCACTTCACCTTCCTCGAACAGCGGCGGGCGAACGGCACCCAGGTGCTGAGCGCGTTCGCGCCGGAATCGGAGAGCAACCGCGAGGACGAGCAGCGGCTGCCCGAGATCCTCGACTTCCTCGAAAACCTCTACGGCCCCTACCCGTTCGACGTCGCGGGCGGCATCTACGTCGACGCCGAGATCCCGTTCTCGCTGGAAACCCAGACCCGCCCCACCTACGCGCCGTGGACCG
The DNA here is from genome assembly GCF_029868625.1 of Nocardia neocaledoniensis. Classification (GTDB taxonomy): domain Bacteria; phylum Actinomycetota; class Actinomycetes; order Mycobacteriales; family Mycobacteriaceae; genus Nocardia; species Nocardia neocaledoniensis_A. The sequence continues at coordinate 22,852 of NZ_JARWOJ010000262.1, forward strand.
ACCTGAACACCGTCGTCCACGAGCTGGCCCACCAGTGGTGGGGCGACACCATGTCGGTGCGGCAGTGGTCCGACATCTGCCTCAACGAATGCTTCGCCAGCTACACCGCCGACTACCTGTGGCCCGAACGCGTCGACGGGGCCGACGTGGACGCCGAATACCGCGAGACCATCGCGAAATTCCGCGACGACCCGGAGTTCTGGGATATCGCGCTCGCGAATCCCGGCGCGGAGAACATCTTCACCTCCGTCTACTACCGCGGCCCGCTGTTCCTGCACGCACTGCGCAAACTGCTCGGCGAGGACGTGTTCTTCACGGCGCTGCGCGATTTCGTGCACGCGCACCGCGACGGGCACGCCTCGATGCCGGAGTTCCGTGAATTCCTGCAGAGCCGGACCTCGATGCCGCTCGGTGAATTCCTGGCCGAATGGCTGGACGCGACGACGGCGCCGCGCGAAGCGTTCCTGTACCCGGGCACCCTGCGACGCTGAGGCGGTCAGCTCCCGTCCATGCGGGCCTTCGCCCGCTCGACCCAGCGTCGCATCCGATCGAACTGGCTGCGCGCCGAAGTGAGTTCGCCGCGCGCGCGATGTTCGGTGGTGCGGGCGAAATGCCGTTGCTGCTCGGCGTGCTCGAGTTCCGCGCGCAATTCGTCGATCCTGGACTCGATCTCGTCCAGTTCGGTCTTCGCCTGTGCCGCCGCGGTTTCCGCCTCGTCCTTCGCGGCACGGGCCTCCGTCAGCGCGGACTCGGCGTCGTCGAGCTCCTGCTTCGCCTCCGCCCTGCGCTGGGCCGCGGCGTCCTCCGGTGTGGTCTTGCCGCGGCGCGGGCTCGCCTTCTTGGGCGGTGTGGCCTTGCCGCCGGTGATCGCGACCAGCCCGGCGGGGCCGAACCCGTCATAGGTGACGGTGGTCGGCAGCACGCCGGCCCGCACCTGATCGGCGACATCGGGATCGGCCAGCGCGGCGGTCAGCGTCTGGCCGACCTCGCGCAGCACCTGCTCGCTCGCCGGGCGCTCGTGCTCGGCGGCCAGCTCGGCCGCCCGCTTGGTCATCGCGTTGACCACCTGCTGACGCTGGGCGCCGAGCGCGCGCAGTTTGTCACCGGAGAGCTGACGCTGCGCCGAACGCAGCGCGTCACCGAGGTCGAGCAGCGCCGAGATCTCCTTCGGCGCGTGCCGGGCCAGCAGATTCACCGTCCAGGCCGCGACCGTGGGTTTGCGCAGCGCGGTGATGGCCTTGGCCAGCTCGCGATCGCCGTCCTCGCGGGCCTGGGCGGCCCGCTCGGTGCGGGTCGCCACGAACTCGCCGGGGTCGAGGCCGTACAGCTCGTCCACGACATCGTCGATGGTCACCTTTGTGATGGTAACCAGCGTTCGACGCGGGCGAGCGTGACCGGCACCGGCTTGGGTATCGTCACGGCGGTCATATCTGCCTGAACCGTTCGGTGAGTGAGGTTTTCAGTGTTTTTCCCAGGAAAGCGACTGCTGGCACGGCTCGTGCTCGCCCCCGTGGCGACGGTCGCACTGGTCGGGGCGGCCGTCGCCTGTTCGTCGGACAGCGATTCGGCGGCGAACTCGGTGAGCAAGGGCTCCTGCGTGGAGGTCACCGACAACGCGGCCGACGCGATGAAGGCGACCGTGGGTGACTGCGGCGCCGCCACCTCGAACTACCGGATCGTGCAGGTCGGCGCGGCCCCGCTGAACTGCGCCGTCGAGGACGCGACCTTCAACGGCACCGTCGGCGACACCAAGACCGGGCTGTGCCTTTCCCCGAACTTCGCCGAGGGCAAGTGCTATGCCGACGCGGGCCAGCGCCCGGCCGAAGCGGTCGCCTGCACCGCACCGGAGGCCACCTTCAAGGTCGTCAAGCGCATCGACGGCGCCACCGACGAACTGCAGTGCGGCACCGACGCCACCCAGTTCCGCTTCGCCGCCGACCCCAAGGCCACCTTCTGCATGGCCAAGCCGTAATTTCGGAGCGCTGGCGCGCTCGAGTTCGCGGCCCCTCCAGTCCCGTCGATCAGGCACCGGTGCTTGCTCCTTCGTCGCCTACGCACCGGCACCTGATCGACGGGACGGCCGCGAACCGCCGCTGACGCGGCGGACCCTCCTCGAGGTCGGGTCGTGGTGGCTGGTTGTGCTGGTGTGGTTCAGTCCAGCAGGGCCACCGACGCGATGCGGTGCAGGGTGAAGTGGCGGGTGGCACCGGTGACGGGGTCGACGGCGTCGAGTTGGCCGTTGCCGACCCGCAGCGGTTCGACCACGCGCTGGCTCGCCACGCCCTGGGCGTCGACGTAGCCGATGTTCACCGGGCGGCCCCCCCCGGGGGGCCCGGGGGGGGGCGCCCCGGGGGGCGCGGGGGCGGGGGGGGGGGCGGGCGGGGGGGGGGGGGGGGGGGGGCTGCCCGGGCGGGGGCGCGCCGCGCCACCTCGGCCTGGCGGCCGAGCGGCTTGAGCTGGCGGCGCAGCTCGGTGGTGAGGTCGGTGAGCCGGGCGATCTCGGCGTCCACCGATTGCGCGCGGGTGCGCAGTGTCTCCACCTGACCGGTCAGCCTGGCCAGGCCCTCGCGCCGGTCGGCGATGGCGCGCACCCCCCCCCGGGGCGCCGGTGGAGCGGGCATGGGGGGGGG
>NZ_JARWOJ010000263.1 GCF_029868625.1 Nocardia neocaledoniensis
GCGTACCACCTCGCTGCGCAGGGTGATCGGCTCGTTCAGCACCGGCCGGAACAGGTCGACGGTGAACCTGGCCGGGATGAAACCCGCTCCCGGACTGTGCTTCTCGGCCTCTTTCGCCAGCAGACCACACACCCCCACCCCCCGCGCCCCCCCCGCCCGGGCCCTGGCCCCGCGCGCGGGCCCCGCGGCCCCCTAACTGGTGGTCGGCTCCATGGCCGCCGCCATCGACCCCGACTCGGTCCCCGCCGACGATGTCGTGCAGGCGGGCCGCGCCGCCGTCGACCGGCTGCGCGGGCGATGACCCGGCCGGTCATGCGCGTCGGTGACACCGGCCTGGTGCTGGCCGTGTGCGTCGTGCACGCCGACATCGAGGTGCGTGGGCGAGTCGGTCGCAGCGCGATCGACAAGCGCCCAGTCGACGGCCGCGTGGCGGTTCGCGCCCTCGGCCTCGACGGCGACCACGTGTGCAACACCGTCCACCACGGCGGCGTGCACCAGGCCGTGTACGCCTACGCCGACGAGGACGCCCGCCGCTGGTCGTCCGAACTCGATCGGGAGCTGCCCGCGGGCTGGTTCGGCGAGAACCTGCGGGTGAGCGGGTTGCCGCTCAGCGACGCCGTGCTCGGCGCGCACCTGGCCATCGGCGACACCCTGCTCGAGGTCAGCGCACCGCGCGTGCCCTGCGCGACCTTCCAGGAGTGGGCGGGTGAACCGCGCTGGGTGAAGCGCTTCGCCCTGCAGTCCGACACCGGGACCTACTTCCGGGTGCTCACCGAGGGCACCGTCGGCGCGGGCGACGAGATGCGCGTGGTGCGGGTCCCCGCGCACGGCATCACCGTGCGCGACGTGTTCACCGGCGCCGACCCGGCACTGCTGGAACAGCTGCGCGCCGAGGAGCCGAGCATCTCCGACGACATCAGGATGCAGATCGACCGGCACACCAGGACCGGAAAGAACGCCACCGTGGAGGCGCGGCCATGAGCCGGCCTCAGCCGGGGGCGGCCGTCGACACGCGCGGGCCGGAGCCGACCGTGAGCGGGGTACGAACATGAGTGTGGAACTGGTCGAGGTCGTCCGGTCGGGCTTCCGCGAGTGTGTCCATCGGGGCTCGGTCGTCGTGCTCGATGCCGACGGCGACGCAGTCCTCGAGCTCGGCGAGGTGCACGGCCCGATCTTCCCGCGCTCGACCAACAAGCCGATGCAGGCACTGACCCTGCTGCGCAACGGCTTCGAGCCCGTCGACGACGACGAGCTCGCCATCACCACCGCCTCGCATTTCGGCGAGCCCGACCACGTGGCCCTGGTCCGCCGCCTGCTCGACCGCTTCGGCCACACCCCCGCCGACCTGGCCTGCCCACCCGACCTGCCCTTCGAGGAACGGGCCCGCGCCGCCGCGCTCACCGGCTCGGGCGCGAGCCCGCTCTACATGAACTGCTCGGGCAAACACGCGGCGATGCTGGCGACCTGCGCGATCAACGACTGGCCGCGCACCGGATACCTCGACGTGGAACATCCGCTGCAGCAGGCCGTGCTGGCCACCATCGCCGACGTCACCGGCGAACCGGAGACCGACCTGGGCATCGACGGCTGCGGCCTGCCGATCGTGCCCGTCTCGCTGATCAATCTCGCGCGCGCCTTCGCCGGTTTCACCACGGCCGAGACCGGCACCGCGTCGCGCCGGATCGCCGATGCCGTGCGGGCGAATCCGCGAGTGATTTCGGGCACCAAGGGACCCGATCTGCTGGCCATGGCGGCGACGCCCGGCTTGTTCTGCAAGATCGGCGCCGACGGTGTGCACGCGGGCGCACTACCGGACGGCAGGGCCTTCGCGTACAAGATCGATGACGGTCACGACCGGGCCAGGATGCCGCTGACGCTGGCGATTCTGCGTCGGCTCGGGGTCGAGTGGAGTGACGCGCACACCGAGCTCGCGGCACCGGCGGTCCTGGGCGGCGACGCCAGAGTCGGTGTGATCCGCGCGATTCCGGGGGTGCTCTGAGACCAGGTGGTCTCGGCGAAGAAGGGGCAAACGGCACCTGTTCGACAGCTGTTCCCGTACTCCTGGGAGCGCGACCGCCTGACACACGCTAAAGTGTCTGTCAGGAAGAGTATTAATTCGAACGGGGCCGCCAACAAACCCCAGGCCGCCCCGCAGTGACGCGAGGGGGTCAGCCATGGGCCGTGGCCGGGCTAAGGCAAAGCAGACCAAAGTCGCACGTGAGCTCAAGTACAGCTCCGCGCCGACCGACTTCGCGAGCCTTCAGCGCGAGCTGTCGGATAGCACTCCGCACTCTCACAGGAGTGGCGGCGTGATTTCCGACGAGCACGACGCAGACGAGTCGTCATCCCGTTGGAACGAGGACGACGACTACGACAGCTGGCGCCGCTGACCGTACGCCGGTGAAGGGGGAGGCCCGAGTGGCCTCCCCCTTCAGCCGTTGTCCGGTTGTCGGCGCCAGGCTCGCAGGAGTACGGCGAACATCCGAATAGACGACGAGCGTCCTGTGCACACCACAGGACGCTCGTCGTGTTCGCCGCCTCGAGGCCCCGACCACCCCGAGCCGACGGGCACTAACCCCCACTAGCTGGGATAACCGATCCGTTCACGGGGCAAACCCAGCAAAACACACACGGGCCGGGGGGGGGGGGGCCCCCCCCCCCCCCCCCGGGGGGGGAAATTTTTGTGGGAAAGAGGTGGTTGGCCCCCCCCCCCCCCGCCCGCGGCGGGGGGGGGGGGGGGGGGGGGGACACAGCCCCCGGGGGGCGCG
>NZ_JARWOJ010000264.1 GCF_029868625.1 Nocardia neocaledoniensis
CCACCCCCCCCCCCCCCCCCCCCCCCCCCCCCCCCCCCCCCCCCCCCCCCCCCGCCGCGGGGGCCCCCCCCCCCCCCCCCCCCCCCCCCCCCCCCCCCCCCCCCCCCCCCCCCCGCCCCCCCCCCCCCCCCCCCCCCCCCCCCCCCCCCCCCCCCCCCCCCCGCCCCCCCCCCCCCCCCCCGGTTCTGCTCTGTCCTGGGAAAAGCCGGTGCGACGATGTGAAATGATCAGGGAATCGGCGTGACCGTGGCGCCGGATCGGAAGACTCATATATCGGCGGCTTCGGCCGTCGCACAAGGTGAGGGGATGCGATTCGGATGACGTATGGACAGCAGCAACCCGGATATCCACCGGCGGGGCCGAAACTCGGTGTCGGCGACGCCATCGGGTACGCGTGGGAGAAATTCAAGAACAACGCGGTGGTGTGGATCGCCATCATGCTGATCGCCTTCCTGATCCAGGTGGCGATCAACTTCCTGTTCGGGCTTGGCAACTCGACCGATACCGACTACGACGGCGGCATCAGCATCGGGTTCGGGATCTGGCAGTTCATCGGCACCGTCGTGAGCTCCGTCGTCGGCTACCTGATCTCGGCGGCGTTCGTCCGCGGCGCGCTGCACGAAACCGACGGGCGCAAACCGGGATTCGGTGATTTCTTCAAGTTCACGAATGTCGGCGCGGTGATCCTGGCGGGCATTCTGGTCGGTCTGGCGACCGGTATCGGTTTCGTCCTGTGCATTCTGCCGGGCATTGTCGTCGCGTTCTTCACCTGGTGGACGATGCAATTCGTGATCGATCGCGATCAGGACGCGATCACGGCCATCAAATCCAGCTTTTCGGCGATCTCCAGCAATGCCGGACCGTTGTTGCTGCTGGCACTGGCGCTGTTCGGTATCAATATCGTCGGCGCGCTGCTGTGCGGCCTCGGCCTGCTGGTGTCGGTGCCGCTGACGATCATCGCCTCGACCTACGCCTACCGGGTGGTGACCGGTGGGCCGGTCGCCGGGGCCGCGAGTGGGCCGGAGCCGGGGTACCCGCAGTACGGCGGGCCCGGGGGCGGGCTCCAGCAGCCGGGGTATCCCGGTCAGCAGGGCTACTCCGGGCCGCAGGGTTACCCGGGGCAGCAGGGCTACCCGGGTCAGTCCGGTGAGCCGGGCTATCCCGGTCAGCCGGGGCAGAGTGGGTATCCGGGTCAGTCCGGGTACCCCGGTCAGCCGGGCCAGACCGGGTATCCGGGTCAGCCCGGTCAGTCGGGGTACGGTGGCGAACCGGGCTACGGTGGCCAGGGAACCGGCGGCGCCGGGTACGGCAGCCCCGATCAGCCGCCGAGCGGTGGCGCGCCGCGGGAACCCGGATCCGGCCCCGACCTCGGGAAGCCGGGCACCGGCCCGAACGATATCGAACGCTGACCGCAGTCGGCGAGGGGCGTGCGATGGCTACATCGCACGCCCCTTTTTCGTATTACTCGCAGCCGATCCCGTTGCCGTCGCGGTCGAGACCGTAGTCGTCCGGGCCGATCACCTGGACGCGGCCGGTGTAGACGGGGCCGTTGCCGGAGCCGCCCTCGCAGTCGACGTCGCTGACGATGGGCAGGCAGGGGGTGTAGGACCGGTGGCAGTTACCCGCGGCCTGCGCGGTGGCCACGGTGGGCGTCGCGATGGCGAAGGCGAAGGCCGCGACGGCGGCCGATCCCAGGGTGACGGCGTATTTCATGGTGCTCCGTTTCAGTTGTACAGCGGCGCACAGTTTTTCACGGCTGGGCGATTTGCCGGAAATCTGCTTGTCGGTACCTGCCGGTAGTATTCGGGTCATCCGGAAGGGGAGGTCCGATGCGGGGAATGTGGCGGGGACGATCGTGGTGGACGCGCGGTGCGGTGATCGCGCTCGCGGTGGTGCTGGTGGTGTTGTCGCCGGTCGCGGTGGCGGCGACCTATCTGCTCGCCCAGAATGTCGGTGTGCAGTCCGAGCAGGCGCGGACCAGGGGCAAGGACGCGTTCTGGC
>NZ_JARWOJ010000265.1 GCF_029868625.1 Nocardia neocaledoniensis
CCCCCCCCCGCCCCCCCCCCCCCCCCCCCCCCCCCCCCCCCCCCCCCCCCCCCCCCCCCCCCCCCCCCCCCCCCCCCCCCGCCCCCCGGCGCGCGGCCCCCCGCCGCCCCCCCCCCCCGCGCCCCCCCCCCCCCCCCCCCCCCCCCCCCCCCCCCCCCCCGGCGCGCACCACCCCCCCCCCCCCCCCCCCCCCCCCCCCCCCCCCCCCCGCGGCCGGCCCCCCCCCCCCGCCGCCGCCCCCGGCGCCCCCCCCCCCCCCCCCCCCCCCCCCCCCCCCCCCCCACCCCCCGCCTGTCAGAGACCGAACGTCTTGCCGATGATGTCGCGCTGGATCTCGCTGGTCCCGCCGAAGATGGTCGACACGAGCGCACCGCGGACGTGCTTCTCCATGTCGAACTCCCTGGCGTAGCCGTAGCCGCCCATCATCTGCATGCCCGCCAGCGCCACCTGCTTGGAGGTCTCGGTGGCCTTGAGCTTGGCCATCGACGCCTCGCGCGCGAACGTCTTGCTCGGGTTGGCGTCCACCGCCGCGGCGACGCTGTAGACCAGCAGCTTGGTGCATTCGATCTCGGTCGCGAGATCGGCGATCCGGTGCCGCAGCGCCTGGAAGGAGCCGATCGGCCTGCCGAACTGCTTGCGCTCGCTGATGAACTGCAGCGTGTCCTCGAAGGCGCGCTCGGCGGCGCCGAGGCTCATCGCGGCCAGGATCAGACGCTCGAAGTTCAGGCCGGTCATCAGCTGACGCCAGCCGTTGCCCACCTCGCCGACAACCGCGTCCGCGGGCAGCAGACAGTCGGTGAAGTAGAGGTCGTTGGTCTCCTTCTGGTTGCCCATCAGCTCGATCGGGCTGATCTTGAGCCCCGGGGTGTTCGCGGGCACGTGGAACATGGTGAGTCCCTCGTGCTTGCCGCCGCTGCGGTCGGTGCGCGCGACCAGCAGGATGTTCTCGGAGATGTGCGCGTTCGAGCACCAGGTCTTCTGGCCGTTGATCAACCAGCCGTCGTTGACCTTCTCCGCCCGGGTGGTGAGCGCGCCGACATCGGACCCGGCCTCGGGCTCCGACATCGAGATCGACTGCGAGGCACCGCGGACGATGCCCCGCAGCACCTCCTCCTTCTGCGCCTCGGTGCCGAACTTGGCGTAGGCGCCGCCGGTGATCAGCGTCGGGCCGATGGCGCCGATGGGCAGCATGCCGCGCAGGCTCTCCTCGAGCAGGATGCACATGTCGACCATCGAGGCGTCCGAGCCGCCGTACTCCTCGGGCACGGTCAGGCCGAGCCAGCCGAGCTCGGCCATCTTGGCGTACACCTCGGTGTTGTGCTGTTCGGCATCGTGGTGGGTGAGCGCGTCACGCTTCTCCCGCGTCCCCGCCTCGCGCTTGGCGAACGCGGCGACCGCCGCGGCGAAATCCTGCTGTTCCGGGCTGAATTCGACGCCCATGGATGTGTCCCTCTGCTTTCGGTGTCGGGGGTGGATGAACTGGTCTACTTCGCGTGCCCGAAACGGCGCGCGGTGAGCTTGCGCACCAGCGACATGGTCGACTCGGTGCGGCCGAACGACAGCAACGCCATGCCGGGGATGACGAACTTCTGCCGGGCGATCGAATGCGGCCGGGTGAAGCCGAGCAGGCCCGCGGCGCCGTGGATCCGGCCGATCCCGGACTCCCCCACCCCGCCGAACGGCAGCGCGGGGATGGCGGCATAGGCGGCCGGGCTGTTCACCGAGGTCGCGCCGACCCGCAGCCGCCGGGCGATCTCCATGCCGCGCTTGCGGGAGAACACCGTCGAGGCCAGGCCGTAGCGCGAGGCGTTGGACAGCCGGATGGCCTCCTCCACATCGCGCACGCCGCGGATGGTCAGGGTGGGTCCGAAAGTCTCCTCGGCGACGGCCAGTGAATCCTCGGGGGCGTCGAGCAGCACGATCGGGCTCACGAACGGCGCCGTGATCGAGTCACGGCCGCCGACGATCGCCTTCGCGCCCTTGGCCAGCGCGTCCTCGACGTGCTCGGTGACGATGTCGACCTGAGCGGGCAGCGTCATCGGGCCGTAGGCGGCGTCGGGGCCAGAGCCCGGCTTCAGGTCGGCGACCCGCTTGGTGACCTCGGCGACGAATTCGTCGAGCACCGAATCCACCACGTAGCAGCGCTCGGTACCGACGCAGGTCTGCCCGGAGTTGGCGATCGCCGACCAGACGATCGCGTCCGCGGCCGCGGCCACATCGGCGTCCTCGGCGATGATCGCCGCGTCCTTGCCGCCGCATTCGAGGACCACCGGCGTGAGCCGCTGCGCGGCCGCGGCCATGATCTTCTTGCCGGTGGCCGTGGAGCCGGTGAAGGCGATCATGTCGACCTCGGACTCCACCAGCGCGCGTCCGGTCTCCCCGTCACCGCTGACCACGCTCAGAATGCCCTGGGGCAGTGCGGGATTGGCCTTGGTGAAGGCATCGGCGAGCCAGTGCCCGACGCCGAGGGTCAGCTCGCTCGGCTTGAAGACGACGGTGTTGCCCGCGGCCAGCGCGTAGGCGATGGAGCCGTTCGGCGTGTACACCGGGTAGTTCCACGGCCCGATCACCCCGACCACGCCGTGCGGCCGCTGTTCGATCACCGCCTCGTGGTTGGCCATCATCAGGCCGGGGAAGACCTTCTTGGGCGCGAGCACCTTCGGCGCGTTCTTCGCCGCCCAGTTCAGATGCTCGACGGCGGTGATCACCTCGAGGTAGGCGTCCTCGAGCGGCTTGCCGTTCTCGGCCTTGATCAGCTCACAGAACTCGTCGATGTTATTGATGATGCCCGCGGCCCAGCGTAGGAGTGCCCGCTTCCGCTCGGTGAACCCGAGTTCACTCCAAGTCCGCGCGGCGGTGCGAGCCCGCGCGACGGCGGCGGCCACGGCGGCCGCGTCGTCGACCGCCCAGGTGCCGACCGGCTCCCCGGTGGCAGGGTTCACGGTACTCACCATCTTCGCAGAATTGGGTGCGGTAGTGGGGGTTTCGGTCATTCTCGACCTTCCTTCGGCTTACTCGGCGACTGCTGCGTCCAGGTCGGGACACGCACGGAGTCCGGCGCGCCGCGCGAACTGTTGACAGTCCGCGCCGACCACCATTAAGTTAATCACAATTCTCGATAAGTTAATCACGGTTCTCGCAACTTGCAAAGGGCTGCCCCACCGGTGGCGGCCTGCGGGAACATCGGATCCGAAAGGGAGGGCGCGATGTTGCGCACCCGGTTCACCGAGGCGTTCGGGGTCGAACACCCCATCGTGCAGGGCGGGATGATGTGGGTCGGCCGAGCCGAACTCGCGGCCGCGGTCTCCGAGGCGGGCGGTCTCGGCATCATCACCGCGCTCACCCAGCCGACACCGCAGGCCCTGCGCGAGGAGATCGCCAAGGCCAGGGACCTCACCGACAAGCCGATCGGCGTGAATCTGACGATCCTGCCGTCGATCACGCCGCCGCCGTACGAGGAGTACCGGCAGGCGATCATCGACTCCCGCGTCCCGATCGTGGAGATCGCCGGCGGTAACCCGGCCACCCACCTGCCGTTCCTCAAGGACGCCGGGATCAAGGTGCTGCACAAGTGCACCAGCGTCCGGCACGCGCTCAAGGCGCAGCAGGTCGGCGTCGACGGGGTGAGCATCGACGGCTTCGAATGCGCCGGTCATCCCGGCGAGAACGACACCCCGGGTCTGGTACTCATTCCGGCGGCGGCGCGCGAACTGGAGATCCCGATGATCGCCTCCGGCGGCATCGCCGACGCGCGCGGCCTGGTTGCCGCGATGGCGCTGGGCGCGGACGGGGTGAACATGGGCACCCGGTTCCTGTGCACGGTCGAGTCACCGATCGCGCACGCGGTCAAGGAGCGGATCGTCGCCAACACCGAGCTCGACACCAAGCTGATCTTCCGGACGATGAACAACACCGCCAGGGTCGCCGACAACGCCGTCAGCCGCCAGGTCGTCGAGATCGAACGCGCCGGTGGCACATTCGACGATGTGCGCGAACTCGTCGCGGGGGCGCGCGGCCGCAAGGTCTACGAGAACGGCGACCTCGACGCCGGCATCTGGAGCGTCGGCCAGTGTCAGGGCCTGATCCACGACATCCCGACCTGCGCCGAGCTGGTCTCGCGCATGGTCCGTGAGGCCGAGGCGCTCATCGCCCAGCGGCTGTCGAACTCGGTCGTGACGGTGGTGGCGTGATGAGCGAGAGCATCCGTATCGACGAGGAACGCGGCATCCTGCGCGTCACGATCGACCGCCAGGCCCGCATGAACGCCATCGACCTGGCGGCGATGGCCGAACTGGCCGAGGTCATCGGCGCGGCCGCGCACCGGCCGGAGACCAAGGTCATCGTGCTGACCGGTGCGGGCAAGGCCTTCTGCACCGGCGCCGACCTGGCGGCCGCGGCCGCGGCGGGCGGCAACGAGGCCACTCCCGAGCTGGTGATGGACACCGCCAATGCCGCCGTCCGCGCGATCATCGACTCCCCGCTGCCGGTGATCGCGCGGGTCAACGGCCCCGCCGCCGGCGTCGGCGCCTCGCTCGCGCTGGCCGCCGACCTGGTCTACGCGGCCGAGGACGCCTACCTGTTGCTCCCCTTCACCTCCATCGGCCTGATGCCCGACGGTGGCGCGACGGCGATCGTCGCCGCCGCCATGGGGCGGGCCAGGGCCGCGGAGATGGCGCTGCTCGGTGGCAGGCTGCCCGCCGCCGAGGCCGCCGCCGCCGGCCTCATCACCCGCGCTGTACCCGCCGCGGAACTCGACGAACAGGTCGACACCGTCGCCGCGAAGCTCGCGGCCGGGCCGCGACGCGCGCTCGAACTCACCAAGGCGGCCCTGAACGCGGCCACCCTGCCCGGCCTCGACGCCGCGCTGGCGACGGAGAAGACCGGCCAGGTGGAGCTGCTCACCTCGGCGGACTTCCTCGAGGGCATGACCGCGATGCTCACCCGCCGCGCACCGCAATTCGCGGGTGCGCCGAGCCCGATCGCCGACCCGGCCTAGTTCTTTCGAGGAGACGACATGTCCATTGCCGCAGAACCGATGCGCTCGCGACGCAATCACTGGATGAACCAGATCGCGATCCACGCCACCGCCATCCCCGACGCGCCCGCGCTGCGCTACCTCGGCAAGACGACGAGCTGGCGGGAGCTGCACGAACGGGTCGGGCGCCTGGCCGACGCGCTGTCCCGGCGCGGGATCGGCGCGGGCGACCGCGTGCTGATCCTGATGCTCAACAACACCGAGTACATCGAATCCGTCTTCGCCATCAACACCCTCGGCGCGATCGCGGTGCCGGTGAACTTCCGGCTCACCCCGCCCGAGATCGGCTACCTGGTCGCCGACAGCGGCGCCACGGCGATCATCACCGAGGCGATGTTCGCCCCGCTCGTCACCGCGGTGGCCGAGCAGACCGGCGGCCTCGACACCCGCATCGTGGTGGGGGTCGGCACCTGCGAGGGGATGCTCGGCTACGACGATCTGCTCGCCGAGGACGGGGCGCCGCACGAACCCGTCGACGTGCCGGAAGACTCCGCCGCCCTGATCATGTACACCTCGGGCACCACCGGTAACCCCAAGGGCGCGGTGCTCACGCACCTGAACATGAACTCTCAGGCCCTCACCTGTATCCGGGCCATGCGCTACAGCGCCGACGACATCGCGTTCTGCGCCTCGCCGCTGTTCCACATCGCCGGACTGGGCAGCGTCGCGGCCTGTTTCGTGCTCGGCGCGCTGACCGTGATCCATCCGCTCACCGCCTTCGACGCCACCGAGGTCCTCGACGCCTGGGAACGCGAGCGCGCCACCTCGGTGTTCCTCGTGCCCGCCCAGTGGCAGGTCGTGTGCGCCGATCCCACGGTGCCGCACCGCGATCTGCGATTGCGGGTGATCTCCTGGGGTGCCGCGCCCGCGTCGGACACCGTGCTCCGGGCGATGGCCGAGACCTTCCCCGACGCCCTCAACGTCGCGGTGTTCGGGCAGACCGAGATGTCGCCCATCACCTGCGTGCTCGACGGCGAGGACGCGATCCGCAAGCTCGGCTCGGTCGGCAAACCGATCCCCACCATCGCCACCCGCGTCGTCGACGACGAGATGAACGACGTGGCGCCCGGGGAGATCGGCGAAATCGTCTACCGCGGACCGACGTTGATGCGCGAGTACTGGAACAACCCGCGGGCCACCGCCGACGCGTTCGCCGGCGGCTGGTTCCACTCCGGTGATCTGGTCCGGGTCGACGAGGAGGGTTTCGTCTACGTCGTCGACCGCAAGAAGGACATGATCATCTCCGGCGGCGAGAACATCTACTGCGCCGAGGTCGAGAACGTCCTGTTCGCGCACCCCCGGATCCGGGAGGCGGCCGTGATCGGGCGCGCCGACGAGAAGTGGGGCGAGGTGCCGATCGCGATCGTGGCGGTCGAGGGCGAGGGCGAACTCGACCTGGCCGCGCTGGAACCGCACCTGAACGCGCACCTGGCCAGGTACAAGCACCCCAAGGGGCTCGTGATCGTCGAGGCGCTGCCGCGCAACGCCGGTGGCAAGGTGGTCAAGCACGAACTGCGCAAGCTGCACGGTACGGCGGCCGCCGTCGGCTGAGCGCGCCCCCGCGCAGGACCGTCCGATCCCGTTGTGCCGGTGGCGCGACGGGATCGGTCGCGTCGGTGGGCGCGCTCAGGCCGCGCGGCGGTCCGTCGCGGATTCGCCGCCGGGGACGGGCCGGGTCGCCGATCCCGGCATCGGCCGGGCGAAGAGCACCCGCAGCGCGGCGTGAACCAATTCGGCGAGACCGCGGCGGCCCGCGGGCAGGCCGAGCACACTCCACACCGTCTTGGTCTCCGAGGGGGTCACCGGCGCCCCGGCGAACCGGTCGGCCAGCCAGTTCAGGCTCAGCGGCGTCGAGAGGGCCAGCAGGGTGAGGTGCTCGCTGAGCCGGTCCCGCAGATAGGTGACATGGGCGCCGTGGGCGCGGTAGCGCTGCACCAGCGCGTCGATGTCGGCGCTCGCGATGATCTGATCGTGCACCGCCTGCACCACCAGCATGGGCACCTCGGGCGCCGTGGTGCCCAGCTCGGCATCGGCGAACACCGCGGCCATCTCCTCGAGCGCGAGCAGTTCGGCCAGCGGGATGCTGATGTGCCGCTCGACGTTGTAGCGCGCCAGGCGCAGCACGGTGGCGCCGGTGCTGGAGGTGGCGGCCTTGTCGAGCACGGCCATTCCCGCCTCGTTCACATGCGCGCCGAGCACGGCGTCGAACGCCGGATACACCCGGCGCAGCGCGGCCACGACCAGCGTCGGCAGACCGGCGTGCAGGCCGCCGTTGAGCCGGTGGAAGGTCGCGACCAGGTCGCCCACCGGCGAGCCGAGGACCGCGCCGATGATGTCCAGTTCGGGTGCGTAGGTGGGCGCCGTCTCCGCCGCCCACGAGGTGGCCAGTCCGCCACCGGAATAGCCCCACAGGCCCACCTGCGCCGTCGGGTCGAGGCCGAGCGGGGCGAAGGCCAGCGCGGCGCGCGCGCCGTCGAGCGCGCGGTAGCCGGGTTCCCGCGGGGCGCCCCACGCGCCGAGCATGCCCTCGTGGTCGGGGATCGAGATCGCCCAGCCCCGGGTCAGGGCGTCGGCGAAACAGAGCAGCTCCACATGGGCGAAGGTGCCGATCGCCCGCGAACCGCGCTGGAGTCCGTAGGACGGGAAGCCCCGCGAGGACACCGCGTCGATGGCGCACTGGAACGACAGCAGCGGCGTCCCGGGCGCGGTGCCGCCCGCCGGGGCGATCACCGTCGTCACGCCCGCGTCGGGCTTGCCGTTGAGATCGCTGGTGCGGTACAGCAATTGCCACGCGGTGACCCGCAGCGGGATCAGCCCGAAGGCCGCGAGCTCGATCGGCCGCCACCGCAGCACGGTGCCGGGCGCGTGCTGGGCGTAGTCCTCGGCCGGGCGATAGAACGGGTCGTCGTCGGGGAGCAGCGCCGTGGTGGGCGCCGGCCAGCTCTCGGCGCGCGGCGGGATGGACTCGGCAGTCAACGGAATGTCTCCAGTGGTCGAACGGTCCGGTCGGTGGCGACCGGACCGACGGGGCGTCATCGGCTCAGGCGGTGCGGCGCGCGGGCTCGCTGCGGTAGCGCGAGGCGGGGCCGGCGATACCGAGCAGACGCCAGGTCAGCTTGGCGAGGGGATTCATCATGCCGGTGTCGGTGACGAGGGCGCGGACATCGCCGAAGACGTCACGCATGGTGACCTGCGACTCCGGGCTGTCCCAGTACGCCTCGCGCATCACCTCGGCCGGGATGTCGAACTTCTCCACGAACTCCTTCGGCGGGGTCGCGATCATCGACAACATCACCCGCATGGCGACGGGGAACGCCACCGACAGCGCGGTCTTGGTGACCGGATGCATCGACGGCACGTTCTTGCGCAGGTATTCGTGGGCGAAGGAGATGTGCCTGGCCTCCTCGGCCACATGGATCTGCATCACCCGATGCACCATCGGATGCAGATTCACCCCACCCCGCAACAGCGACTTCTGCAGATGATCGATCGGCTCCTCACCACC
>NZ_JARWOJ010000266.1 GCF_029868625.1 Nocardia neocaledoniensis
GGGGGGGGTCGCCCACCTTGTGCCGCCGGTACACTGTACCGGGGGGGTGCACTTTTCCCTGGCGCCCCTGATAAAAACACACCCCCCCCCCCCCCGGCGCGCCCCCCGATCGGGGGGGGGGGGGGCGCCCCCACGCCCTGCGTAGTTCCTCGGCGGCGACGGCCGTGCCCAGCGGGCGGACCTATCGGCGGTCGTCGAAGCATCGCGATCGCCGCTACGACAGCTGAGCCGCGCTCGGGCCCGTCGGGTTGTGCCATGCTCTGGTGATGAACAGCGCCGGTGACCCGGCAGCCGCGCGAGCCGAATTCGATCGGCTCGTCGCTCCGCTGCGCGCGGAGCTGCATGCGCACTGCTACCGGTTCCTCGGATCGGTGCACGACGCCGATGACGCCGTGCAGGAAACGCTGCTGCGCGCCTGGCGATCGCGGCACACGCTCGCCGACGCGCGGAAGCTGCGGCCGTGGTTGTACAAGATCGCGACGAACCGCTGCCTGACCATGATCGAGCGCTGCGGCAAGCAAGAACTGCCGATGGATCACACGGAGACGCCCGCGACCGAGCGGGTGTGGCTCGAACCGTATCCGGGCGCCGGCGCGGGCGCGCCGGGACCGGAAGCCAGGTACACCGCCGGGGAAGCCGTGGAGCTGGCCTTCGTGGCATTGCTCCAGCAGCTGCCCGGGGTGCAGCGCGGCGTGCTGATCCTGCGCGATGTCCTCGGATTCACGGCGAACGAGACCGCCGACCTGCTCGAGGTGAGCGTGGCCTCGGCCAACAGCGCCCTGCAACGCGCCCGCGGGCACATCGCGCGCGGCACCTCGAGTCCGTCGCACGATCCGGACGATCCGAGCACGCGCCGGCTGGCCCAGCGCTATGCCGCCGCGTGGGAGGCCGCGGATGTGGACGCCATCATCGCGCTGTTCGCCGCCGACGCGCGCTACGCCATGCCGCCGCGGCCCGAGTGGTACGCCGGGCCGGTGGCCATCCGGGAATTCCTGGTGACCGGTCCGCTGCGCTGGCGCTGGCGCTTCCTGCCGACGCGGGCCAACGGTCAACCCGCGTTCGGTACGTACAACTGGGACGCCGAGCGCGGACTGTTCGTGGCCATGGCCCTCGACGTGCTGACCGTCCGGGACGGCGCGATCACCGAGGTGGTGTCGTTCCTCGACCCCGCCCTGTTCGGCCGGTTCGGCCTGCCCGAGGCCGTCGGCGACTGATTCGCCGCCCGGCGATTACTCCGGCGCCTGCCCCGGGGTCATATCGGTAGTGGGAGGTTCCCACCGCCGCGGGCCCGGGGGGGGGGGGGGGGGGTGGGGGGGCGGCCAGGGGGGGGGCGGCCCGGCGGGGCGGCCCCCGGTGCGCCCCGGGGGGGGGGCCGGGGGCCCCCCTTTGGTTTTTTGTGGGGGTTTTTTTGTTTTGGGGTGCCTTTTTTGGGGTCTCCCTTCCGGCGCCCGGCCCCTTTGGGGCCGCGGCGGTGGGAACC
>NZ_JARWOJ010000267.1 GCF_029868625.1 Nocardia neocaledoniensis
GCTGCTCGGCTGAGATCGGCGATGGGCACAATGGCGGTCGTGTCCGCCCAGGAATTGGCCGTCGATCCGCCCACCGCCGCGCGCAGGCTGCTCGGCGCGCCCCAGTGGTCGGGACCGGTCGCGGGGGGCCGGGGGGGCCCAACTCCAAATCCGGCGGCGCCGCCCGGGGGTTACCCGCGGGGCGGGCCTCGAGGCGGAGATTTCTCGGATCAGTACAGGGCGGCGGCCAGCTTGCGGCGCGCGGCCACCACGAACGGTTCGGCCTGGTCGAACAGCTCGAACAGCTCGAGCAGACGGGTGCGCGCCTTGGTGCGGTCGTCGCCCGCGGTGCGCTTGACCACGGCGATGATCCGGTCGAAGGCCGCCTCCGGGCGCTGCTCGAGCAGTTCCACGTCGGCGGCGTCGAGGGCGGCGTCCAGGTTGCCCGGGTCGGCGTCGGCGGTGGCGAGCACGGCAGGGTCGATCTGCTGGGCCCTGGTCAGGAAGCGCAGCTGGCGCAGTGCCGCCTTGGCTTCCTCGTTGGCCGGTTCCTCGGCCAGGATCGCCTCGTAGGCCGCCTCGGCGCCGGTGATGTCACCCTCGGCGAGGGCATCCTCGGCGGCGGTGAAGCGCGGGTCCTCCGCCTCGGGCTGCTCGGCGCCGTTCGGGTCGCCTTCGAGCTTGCCCGCGGTCGCGTCGAGCACCGCGTCGATCCACTGCCGCACCTGGGCCTCGGGCTGGGCGCCCTCGAAGTCGGCCAGCGGCTGCCCGCCCGCCACCGCGATCACCGTGGGAATGCCCTGCACGCGCAGCGCCTGCACGATGTTCATGTTCGCCTCGGCCTCGATCACGGCCAGATCCCAGCTGCCGCGATCGTCGGCATTGAGGCGTTCCAGCGTGCGCATCAACTCGACGCTGCCCGGGCTGCGCTGCGAGAACAGCGCGACCACCACGGGCACCTGCATCGAGCGGCGGATGACCTTGGTCTCGAAATCCGCCTCGGTGACCGTGTGGTTCCCCGGGGCGGCAGACGCGCCGCCGGGGGCGGCGGGCGGCTGCTTCAGCGCGGACAGATCCACCGCACCGGACATGGCGGCGGCGACGGCGGGCGAAGGACGACGGGCAGCGGGTCGAGTCACGCTTTCCAGTTTGTCACGAAGCCGCGGGGGCGGCTTCCGGGGAGCCCTTCGTCGCGCCCTTGCTCAGCTCGCCGAGCTGCCCGGTGCGCACGGCCCAGACCTCGAAGATCACGGTGAACAGGGGCGGGATGCTGGAGGCGAGCGCCAGCACGGTGGTCTTCCAGCTCCAGTTCAGCTCCCGCGCGGTCAGCAGCGCGGTGATCACGAACAGCACGAAGATGCCACCGTGCACCGGACCGAAGATCTTCACGCCGATCTCGTTGCCCTCGGCGGGCAGGTACTTGAACGCCATACCGGTCAGCAGACCGATCCAGGACAGCGCCTCGAGCACCGCGAAGAACCGGAACCGGCTGGCGGTGGTGCGCAGATCGAAGAAACCCATACCAGCCATTGTGCAGCATGACCTACGACACTACGTAGTTGGACGGGTCACACGACGGGCCCCGGCGCCACCCGGCACCGGGGCCCGTCAACGAGCGAGAAATCAGGCAGGCACGCGGATGATCAGGGCGTCACCCTGCCCACCACCACCGCACAGCGCGGCCGCGCCCACACCGCCACCACGCCGCTTCAGCTCCAGCGCCAGGTGCAGCAGGATGCGCGCACCGGACATGCCCAGCGGGTGGCCGATGGAGATGGCGCCGCCGTTGACGTTCACCTTCTCCGGGTCGTAGCCCAGCTTCCGGGTCGAGGACACACCGACGGCCGCGAAGGCCTCGTTGATCTCGATCAGATCCAGCTCGGCCGGCGTGATGCCCTCCTTGGCACAGGCCGCGAGGATCGCGTTGGCCGGCTGGTCCTGCAGGGTCGAGTCGGGACCGGCGACCTGACCGGCGGCGCCGATCTCGGCGATCCACTCCAGGCCGAGCTCTTCCGCCTTGGCCTTGCTCATCACGATCACCGCGGCCGCACCGTCGGAGATCTGCGAGGCGGTGCCCGCGGTGACGGTGCCGTCCTTGCGGAAGGCCGGGCGCAGCTTGCTCAGCGACTCGACGGTGGTGTCGGCGCGGATGCCCTCGTCCTCGGTGACGTAGACCGGGTCGCCCTTGCGCTGCGGCACCGGCACCGGCACGACCTCGTCGGCGAACAGCCCGTTCTTCCACGCGGCGGCGGCGCGCTGGTGCGAGGCCGCGGCGAACGCGTCCTGCTCCTCGCGGCTGACCTTGTCGAGGTCGTTGCGGTCCTCGGTGAGCAGGCCCATCGCCTGGTCGGTGATCACGTCGTGCAGGCCGTCGTAGGCCATGTGGTCGACCAGGGTGGTGTCGCCGTACTTGAAGCCCTCGCGGCTCTTGGGCAGCAGGTGCGGGGTCTGGCTCATCGACTCCATGCCACCGGCGACGACGATCTCGTGCTCCCCGGCACGGATGAGCTGATCGGCCAGCGCGATCGCGTTGATGCCCGACAGGCACACCTTGTTGATGAGCAACGACGGCACGTCCAGTGGGATGCCGGCGGCCATGGCGGCCTGCCGCGCGGGCAGCTGCCCGGCACCGGCCTGCAGCACCTGGCCGAGGATGACGTAGTCGACCTGCTCGGGCGCCACACCACCCTTCTCCAGCGCCGCCTTGATGGCCACACCGGCCAGATCCGAGGCCTTGAAGCCCTTCAGGCCGCCGAGCAGCCTGCCGACCGGGGTACGCGCACCGGACACGATGACAGAAGTCGTCACGAAAGCCTCGCATTCATTGAGTCGAACCTCGCCACGGCGCACACGGCGGCGCCGGGCGCGTCGGGGGTCGCACTCCACGGTAACCGCTACGGGGTCGTGACCCGCACGCAGGTTGGCGCTAACTTCGAGTGGTGACCAACGTGAACATCATCCCCGCCGACTACGTCATCGCCGTCGACCATGTGGGCATCGCCGTGCCCGACCTCGACGCCGCCGTGGCCTGGTACACCGACAACCTCGGCATGGTCGAGACCCACCGCGAGGTGAACGAGGCCCAGGGCGTGGTCGAGGCGATGCTGTCGTGCCCGGCCGCGGCCGACCGCGCGACCGCCCTGCAGTTGCTGGCCCCGCTGACGCCCGAGTCGACCATCGCCAAGTTCATCGACCGCAGCGGACCCGGCTTGCAGCAGTTGGCATTTCGGGTCACCGACATCGAGGCCGTTTCGGCCTTCCTGCGGGACCGCGGCACGCGTTTGCTGTACGAGGCCCCCCGCCACGGAACCGCCGATTCCCGCATCAATTTCATCCATCCGAAGGATGCTGGCGGTGTGCTGGTGGAGCTCGTCGAGCCGAACCCCAATGTTACGCACTAGTAAGCGGATACGGCCGGTAAATCTCGGCGCGATCACAATCGCGGTCGAGTCTCCATCCGCTCGCTCGAGGCTGTATTTTGTGTGCCATGTCGTCACCTGAGTCCGATCGCAATCGCTTCGTTGCACTGCCCTTCACCGTTGTGCGCAAGGGTTATGCGCAAGACGAGGTGCGCAACTACTTCGACCGCTTCGACGCGGAGCTCCGCGTCACCGCCACCGACCGGGATGCCGCCGCGGCGCAGGCCCGTAATCTCGCCAGCCAGCTGGAAGACGCGCGCGACGAGATCGACGAGCTCCGCAAGGAGGTCGACCGGCTCTCCGTGCCGCCGACCACCGCCGAAGGCATGTCCGACCGCATCTCGCGCATGCTGCGCCTGGCCTCGGACGAAGCGTCCGAGGTCCGCGCGCTCGCGCAGGCCGAGGCCGCGGAGATGGTGTCGATCGCCGAGCAGCAGGCCACCGAGATGCGTGGCAAGTACGAGTCGCTGCTCGCGGAGACCAAGGAGAAGCGCGAGGCACTCGAGATCGAGTTCGAGCAGACCCTCGCGAACGCGCGCACCGAGTCCGCCAAGATCATCGAGGCCGCCCAGGCCGATGTGGAACGCCTGGCCAAGGAGGCCGAGGCCAAGCGCAAGGCCACCCAGCAGGACTTCGAGGCCACCATGAACGATCGGCGCACCAAGCTGACCCGTGCCATGGAGGAGCTCGAGGCCACCAGTCGCGCCGAGGCCGCCCAGCGGATCAAGGACGCGACCGATGAGTCCAACCGCCTCATCAGCTCCGCCACCCAGACCTCCGAGCGCAAGATCGCGCACGCGAAGGAACTGGCCGAGGAGATGCGCGTGCTGCGCGGCCGGGTCCTGGCCCAGCTGCTCGGTATCCGCGGTCAGCTCGACTCGGTGCCCGCCATGCTCGCGGCGGTCAACCGGGAGAGCGAGCTGCTCGACGGCGCCCCCGAGCGCAAGTCGATCAGCAACAACGGCAACAACAAGTCCGTGTCCGGCTCGCGCCAGACCAAGGCCATCCCCGAGGTCGCCGACGCCGACGAGGACATCGTCGACGAGGACCGCGAGAACGCCGACATCAGCAACTGACGTCGGACCTGCGACGACATCGGCTCCACCGATCATCGAAGAACCGAAGGGCGCCCCCCACAATAGAGGGGGGCGGGGGGTTTTTGTGGGGATACGGCGGGGGAGGGCCCCCGCCGGGGGGTGGCGCCCGGGGGCCCGGCCGTACACCAGCCCCGGGGCCCAAGCCAGCCGAACGGCACCCCC
>NZ_JARWOJ010000268.1 GCF_029868625.1 Nocardia neocaledoniensis
GTGCGCGATACCCTCGCGAACTACGGTGCGGCCGGCCTGGCTTCCCTCGACTACACCAAGATCGGTTTCGTGAAGTAACTGTGCCGAGTTCCGGCCCGGCGCGGGCCCGCGACAAAACACAGGGGCGCAACGGCGGCCCCCCCCCCCCGCAACCCCCCGGCCTGGCCCGGGTTTTCGGGGCGTCTAGGGGATCAGCGGGTCGCGATGAGGGCGGACCCGTGGCCGAACAGGCCCTGGTTGACCGCGATGCCTGCGCGGGCATCGGCCACCTGGCGGCCCTCGGCCTGTCCACGCAACTGCCAGGTCAGCTCGCACACCTGGGCGATCGCCTGGGCGGGGATCGCCTCGCCGAAGCAGGCGAGGCCGCCGCTGGGGTTCACCGGCACCCGGCCGCCGAGGGTGGTCGCGCCGCTGCGCAGCAGTTCCTCCGCCCCGCCGGTCTCGCACAGGCCGATGTCCTCGTACCAGTCCAGCTCCAGCGCGGTGGACAGGTCGTAGACCTCGGCGAACGACAGCTCGTCGGGGCCGAGCCCGGCTTCCTCGTAGGCCGCGTGCGCGAGATCGGAACGGAACGGACGCTCCGGCGGCGCCACGGCCACCGCGGAGTCCGTCGCGAAATCCGGCAGGTCGAGCACGGTCTTCGGGAAGGTGGGGGTGACGGTCGACAGCGCCCGGATGCGCACCGGTTCGGCGATGCCGTGCCTGCGCGCGTAGTCCATCGAGGTCAGCACCAGGGCGGCGCCGCCGTCGCTGGTGGCGCAGATGTCGAGCAGCCGCAACGGGTCCGAGACGATCGCCGAGGCGGCGACGTCCTCGGCCGTCACCTCTTTGCGGTAGCGGGCGTACGGGTTGTTCAGGCCGTGCCGGGCGTTCTTCACCTTGACGGCGGCGAAATCCTCGAGCGTCGCGCCGTGCAGCGCCATCCGCCTGCGGGCGTACAACGCGAAATAGATCGGGTTGGTCGCGCCGAGCAGGTGGAAACGCAACCAGTCCGGATCGTCGCGGCGTTCCCCGCCGACCGGCTGGAAGAACCCCTTCGGGGTGGTGTCGGCGCCGATGACCAACGCCACGTCGGTCAGGCCGGCCAGGATCTGCGCCCGGGCGTTGGCGATGGCCTGGGCACCCGAGGCGCAGGCCGCGTAGCTGCTCGAGATCCGGGCGCCCGACCAGCCGAGGGCCTGGGCGAACGTCGCGCCCGCGACGAAGCCCGGGTACCCGTTGCGGATGGTGTCGGCCCCGGCGATGTAGCCGACATCCCGGTGGTCGATCCCCGCGTCGGCCAGCGCGGCGCGCGCCGCGACCAGCCCGTACTCGACGAAGTTGCGGCCCCACTTGCCCCACTGGTGCATGCCCGCACCGAGGACGGCGATATCGCGATTCGTGTCAGGCATCGACGGGCCTCCACATCCACACCGTGTGTTCGGCGTCCTCGTCCTCGTAGAGCACGCCGACTGTCAGTTCGACCGGCATGCCGACGGCCAGGTCGTCGACGGAGATCCCGCGCACCACCTGCCCGAGGATCACCATCTTCTCCACCTCGAGTTCCACCGCGGCCACGATGTAGGGCTCGAACGGCTCGGGTGAGACGTAGGGCGGCGGCGGCTTGTAGCGGGCGTCGGCGTACGACCAGATCCGGCCGCGCGTGGAGAACTGGTAGTCGACCAGTTCGGAGCCGTCCTTGGGGGCCGCGCACTGCGGATTGCGGCAAGCCAGCGTATTCCGGGGGAAGTACGGTGTGCCGCACACGTCGCAGCGACTGCCCTGGAGGCGTACCGCGCCGTCGTCCGCGGTGAACCAGCCCGCGACCGCGGGGCGTTGTTCTTTCTGCACCCGGCCGACGATATAGGAACACGTTCTATTTTGGTGCGGAAACTCGCACCACCGAGGCCCGGCGGGCGCTACCGTGAAGCCGGAAACCACCGATGGCCACCACCCTCGAGTCGATCTGGAGGACCGTTGGGCGCCGCCGCCATTGACCCGCAGACGATCTGCAACGTCACCATCATCGGAGACCCCGACGAGACAGCGCGCCTCCGGCGCCGCCTGCGCCGCGGCGGCCCGGAGTCCGGCCCGATCCCCTGGTCAGTCGACGGTGCCGAGCACACCGTCCACCTCGCCGAACTGTCGAGCCGTGCGCCCGTCGCCGAGCTCGAGCGCTCGATCCGGGTCGCCGACGGGGTGATCACCGTCGTGCACGCCGCCGTCCGGCGCGCGCCGCGGCTCGAGTCCATCCTGCGCATGGCCGATGATCATCAGGTCGCCCGTCTGTGCCTGGTGACCGGGCTCGACCATCCCGCCGCCGATTTCGATCGCTGCGTGCGCGCCATCGCCGACATCCGCGGTGCCGTGCCGGTGGCGCTGCACTCGCCGATGGGCGCGGGACCCGGTTTCGAGGGCGTGATCGACGTGGTGCCGATGTGGTCGCTCGCGCCGATGGCCGCCGAATTCTTCGGCGACCATTGGCCCGTCGCCGAACGGCGCTACCGCGACCTGATGACCGCGGTGCTGGAACAGGACATCGCTTCGGCCGTGGTTCCCGCCGAGCAGCTGGTCGACCGGATCCGTCGACTCACCCACATCGGCGAAGCCGTCCCCGTGCTGTGTGACCCGGCGCCCGCCGTTGACGACGTCGCCCCGCTCTTGGACGCGATCGTCCGCTATCTCCCGTCGCCCCTGCACGTGTGGCAACCCGAGCACTCCCTCGACTGCTGAGCCACGGCCTACCACGATGGTCGAAACATCCTGCGGGGCCGCCTGTTCGGTATCACGCCTGGTGAGCGGGCGGCCGGGTCCTTCCCGGTACGATCGAGCCGAGGCGGGTGGCCCGCCGAGGACAGGGGTGGCGCATGAGTTCTGAGTCGCGGACTCGGGCAGGTGGCGACGGGCGTTCGCTCCTGCTGCCCGCGGTGTCGGCAGTGGTGCTCGGCGGTGCCTTCGTCCTCGCCCCGCGCATGCTCGCCGGGAGTGCGCCCGGCGGTGGACTCCACGACGAAAACGACGTGCGCAGTGCGGTGCGAGCGGGCTTCGTCGAATACTGGGACACCGGCGACCGGGCGCTGTCCTCCGCACTGGCCGCGACCGTCGAGTACTGGTCTCGCTATCACCTGGCCAAAGCGGTGCTCGCCGGGCTGTTGGTGATCGTCCTCGTGACGCTGAGCGTGCGGCTGTGGCGGGCATTTCTCGTGGCGGAACGGCCGGTCCGGCTCGGCGTGGTGAGCGGTCTGGTGACGGCGCTGGCGCTGTTCGCTGTCGTGGCGACGATGGCCAATATCCAGGGTGTGGTGGCGCCCTACGCCTCGACGCTGCCGATGCTGACCGAGCCACCGGTCCACCGGGAACTCGCCGGAGTCCTGAATCAGCTGACCCGGAATCTGGCGGACTCGATTCACGCCGACGGCACGCTGCTGCCCGCGGTGGCGGTGCTGCTCGACGACTTCGTGCGCTACCACCAGGCCATGATCGCGATCGCCTGCGTCACGGCCGTCGCCTTCGTCGCCGCCGGTGTCCGGCTGTGGCGCGCGCGGGCCGGTGCGGAGGATCGACGGGCGCGCCGGACCTTCGCCGCGCTGGCGGCGGTGACCGTCGCGGCCGCGGCGGCCTCGGCGGTGGTCGCGCTGGCGAACATCACCACGGTGGCCGATCCGGCGCCCGCGCTGCTGGCGCTGTTCACAGGCAGCTGGTGAGCCGCTTCAGGCGAGCATCTCGTCGTCGCCGCCGAATTCCTGGTGGTAGCGCTGGGCGCGGGCGAGCATGCGGTGGATTCCCGCGATCATGCGCTCGGCGGGCAGCGGTTCGGCGATGATCGGGTCGCCCGTTTTCACGTAGTAGCGTCCGTCGTCGTAGTCCATCCACCAGAAGGCACGGCCGGGGCTGGGGCGGGCGTCGACGGCGGGCCCGGAGAAGGCGGAGATCTCCCCGAACGCGCGGCGCTTGCGATGGAAGATGCGGTTGAGCTGCTCGGCCGAGCTGAGTCGGCCCGCGCGGTACTCGAAGTGTTCCTCCTCGGCGGCGAGCTGCTCGCGCCGCACCTCCACCGGCGGCTTGGTGCCCGGCTTCGCGCGCGGCAGGGCAGCGACGGTGAGCGCGGCGACCTGGCCCGCGGTGCAGTAGGTCAGGGTGACGTCCCCGCCCGTGTCGGCCGCGGTGCCCGGCGCCTGTGCCAGCGTCGCCCCCCGATTGCCGCGAATCGCGCCGTGGAATCGAATGACGTTCGAATCATCCTGGCCGACGAACCCTTTGGACTCGATCCTGGCGTCGGGGTCGAGCAGCACGGTCAGCGCGTGCTCGATCGCCGGATCGTATTTGCGCAGCAGGCTTTCGACGGCGGCCTCCCGATGTGCCTTCAACGCGTCGAACTCGGCGATGTCGGTGCGGTACTGCAGGGGGTAGGGGAGGCGGTCACGCCCGTAGCCGGACCACAGGATCTCGAACTCGGAGCCGGTGAACTCAGCGTGCTGCACTGTCGCGGTCTCCACCGATCTCGACACCCACACACCCTCTGACGCCCGGTCCGACCGCCGTCCGTGCACGTTCCCGCACTGTCATCTCGACCTATCCCCTCCTGGCATAGACAGCAGCGCTCGTCTCGAGCGGTGACGGCGGTGTCGAGTCTAGTCGGTGGTGTGCTCCCTCACTCGGCCGCGCAGGGAGCGGTGGCGGTGATCGAGAATCGCACTTCCCGCTTCGGCCCGGCCGTCTCCCGCCAGGACGCGACCGAGAATCCCCGACTGTCGGTGTAAGTCTTGCTCATCGGATCCTGGGCCGGGTTCTGGCTCGGGGTGAGGGTGAAGCCGCGTGTGGTCAGCGCCGCCAGGTTTGTCAGCGCGCGATCGATGAATTCCTGCGGCGGGTCGACCACGGTCTGCTCGTAGCGGGGCCGCCACGGCGGACCGGCGGCCGCGATGTCGGTCATCTTCGACCGACAGCCCTCGCTCACGTCGACCGCGCCGGGGTCGATGGTCACGGGCTCCGGCCAGACCAGGGAGAAGTTGTCGGCGACGATCGGTCGGGCCGCGGCCACCGTGAGACCGCTGCCCGCCAGGACGTCTTCGTTGCTCGGGCCCTGCTCGCCGTTGAACGTCTCCTCCAGCGAACAGCTCGTCAGGACGACCATCGCGAGCGCCGCCAGCGCGGCGCGGGCCCTCATCGGATTCCGATCCGGGCGCCGGGGCCGGGATTGTCGGTGATCCGGGGATCGGCGTAGGGGTCGAGTTCGAGGCCGAGGGCCGCGGCCGTCTGCGCCGCCGCGGCCGCCTTCGCGGCGTCGAACCCTTCCTTGCCGCCGTTTCCGTTGTCGCCCAAGCCGATATCGACGACGTCGGTCTCGATGCCGCGTTCCACGTAGGCGGTCGCGCCGGTTCCCGCGATGACGCCCGCGATGTTCTCGAACGCCGTCGACCGGGGGTCGTTCCAATAGCCGCCGTGGCCGTCGGTGCCGAAGATGACCTCGCCTGCCTCGTGACCGTCGCGCGCGCTGCCGTAGAACCCGGTGTCGAGGCGGATGACCCCGGGCGCCTCGTCGGGGTCTCCGCCGAGGGCTTCGGAGGCGTGCGGGTTACCCGGTAGCCGAATGCCGCCCGGGACGGTGAGCCCGCTTTCGGGGTAGGACTGCACAACGCCGATCAGGTCGCCCGGCGCGGTCATCGAATAGCGCCGGACATCGGGATTCGGATTGTTCCAGCCCGTGTCGAACACACCGGTGCCCGCCGACGACGCGTGCAGGATCCGGTCGGCGCGCAGCCCCAGCTGTTCGGCGGAGCCGACGATCGAGCCGCCGTAGGAGTGACCCACATACGTCACCGGCGTGCCCGGCATGCTCGTGGCGACCTCGCGGTCGAGCTCGCGGCCGAACTCGACCAGCCGCGGCGCCATGTCGGCGGCGAAGCGCGGGCTCGGGGCACCGTCGGAGAGGCTGGTCAGGCTCTGCGGGAAATCGCCCTCCATGTACAGGAACACGGGGCCGCCGGTCTTGTCGGCGAGATTCCAGGCGGCGACGTGATTGGAGCCGGAGCCGTTCAGGTTCGTCGAGGTGCCGGGCACGTACACCCCGACGCCGGGCGCACCGGCTTTCATCTCACCGAGCATCTCGATCATCCGGCCGTTGCCCTCGGTACTGAACATGACGAACTTGCGATCGACCATGTCCAGGCGCGGCGTCGCGGTCGCGGCGGCCGTGGTGTCGAGCGTGCCCGTCCCCTCCGGATTCGGGATGGGCGCGAGCATCGCCTCGAGCTGTTTCACGCGGGACTCGTCCGGGTCGGCTTTCGCCTTCTCGGTGGTCAGCGCGTTGCGGATGACGATCTCGTTCGCCTCGACGCGCATCGAGAACGGCACCCCGTTGAGATTGCCCAGCTTCTCCGGCGCCGCGATCACCAACTGCCGCTGCGCTTCCGGGCTCAGCCCCGACAGGAAGGCGGCGCGCTCGTCGGCGGACATCGCGGCCAGCTGGATCGCGACCGCGTCGGGGTCGCGGACGGTGCCGTCGGGCAGGGTGATGTCGGGTTGGCCGTCGCGCATGGCAGTGAGGTCGGCCAGCGACTCCTTCAGGCTGGTGCCGAACTGGTTGTCCAGCCGCTCGATCTCGTCGAGCCCACCGAAGAGGTTGAGCTGGAAGACGCCCGCCGCGCCCTCCTTGTCGGGGTCGGGGTGCGATACCCGGCCGTCGGGTTCGACCGAGAACCCCTGGCCGACGGCGAGATCGCGCTGGCCGAGCACGTAGGTCCTGGCGTGGTTCAGGCCGAGATGAGCGTCGGCGGCCGCGTCGGCGATGCGCAGGAGCACGGTGCGCACTTCGTAGCCGTGGTCGACTTCCTCATCGATGCGCCTGCCCGCGGCGTCCCTGGTGTGGCCGTGCCACGACCCGAGCGCCGAGACCGCGCGGGAGCAGTCGTCGACCGAGGCGGACACGACATCGGCGTTGGCGCGAGCGGCATCGGCGGTGCGCTGCAGGCCGGCGAGGTTCCAGCCGTCCAGCTGGGGAATCGTGGGCCGCATCAGCGGGGGCTCAGCTTCCCGATCTCGTCCGCGACCGCGCCGTCCGCCGCCTGGATGTCGGCCGAGAACGTGTCCACGAGGTCGGCCAGGGTGGTGAACCTGGTCGCGATGGCGGTCATGGCCTGCTGCGCCGGATCGGCCAGGGCGCGCGCCGCGGCGAGGACATCGCTGCCGTCGCCCGTGGCCTCGCCGCTCGCCGTCCACGGCAGCGCGCCGACCTCGCCCGCCTCCCGCCGCCACGTCGTGGCCAGCGTCGCCAACTGATCAGGTTCCACACCCAGCGTGCTCACGAATCCCCCTGCCGCGCGGATCGGTCTCGTCGTGAAGGTTGGACGGGCCACGCGAAGCGGGGGTTCCATGGTGTGACATGAGTCACATCGGCTAGACGGAGGCGGGCTGGTCCTTCGTCGCGGCGGCGTGCTCGCACACGCACTCGCGACAGGTGCCGAAGATCTCCAGGGTGTGGCTGACGTCGGTGAAACCGTGCTCACCGGCGATCGCCTCGGCCCACGCCTCCACCGTCGGACCGGCCACCTCGACGGTGCGGCCGCAGTGGCGGCACACCAGGTGATGGTGGTGGCCGCTGGAGCACTGGCGGTAGACAGATTCCCCCGAGTCGGTGCGCAGCACGTCGACCATGCCCGCGTCGGCCAGCGACTGCAGGGTCCGGTAGACGGTGGTCAGGCCGATGCCCTCGCCGCGTTTGCGGAGCTCGTCGTGGAGCTCCTGGGCCGAGCGGAATTCGTCGATGTCACCGAGCAGCGCCGAGATCGCGCTGCGCTGACGGGTGCTGCGAACTCCGACCTGCTTCGCGGCGGGATTGTCTGCCAACGGTTTACCCTTCCTCGGCGTGGGCGACGGCATCGATGACGATATGCGCCAGGTGGTCGTCGACGAGTTCGTAGAGCACCTCGCGGCCCGAGCGTTCGCCGTGCACGACGCCCGCGGACTTGAGGATGCGCAGATGCTGGCTGACCAGCGGCTGGGTCACCCCGAGCGCGTCGACCAGCTCGTGCACGCAGCGCGGCGACTCGCGCAACTGCAGCACGATCGCGATCCGCACCGGCGCGGCCAGCGCGCGTAACAGCTCACCCGCGTCCTCGAGCACCTGGCGGGCGGGAACCGTCGCCGGGGCGGGGGAGTGATACGGGCTGTGCGCGTGCGCGGCCGTGGCATCGGTGGTCATCAACCAACTCCTTAATGGAAACCGATGCCATTTTGACATGCAAAAGTGCGCATGTCGAATGTGGCGCGCGAACGACCGCGAGGCGAAGCGGCCGGCGGCATTCCCCCGTGCGGTGCAAAAGGGTTTGGCCGGTGCCGATACCCTTGTCGTCAGTACTGTCCGACTCCCTAGGGATGGAGAAATCTCGCGTGGCACCCAAGTCGAAGGTGGACACCGTTGCCAACCTCGCCAAGCGCCGGGGCCTGGTTTACCCGTGCGGTGAGATCTACGGAGGCACCAAGTCGGCGTGGGACTACGGTCCGCTGGGCGTCGAACTGAAGGAGAACATCAAGCGGCAGTGGTGGCGCAGCATGGTCACCAGCCGCGACGACGTCGTCGGCCTCGACTCCTCGGTGATCCTGCCGCGCCAGGTCTGGGAGGCCTCCGGCCACGTCGAGACCTTCTCCGACCCGCTGGTCGAGTCGCTGCACACGCACAAGCGCTACCGCGCCGACCACCTGCTCGAGGCCTACGAGGAGAAGCACGGCCACCCGCCGGCCAACGGCCTGGCCGACATCAACGACCCCGAGACCGGCCAGCCCGGCAAGTGGACCGAGCCGAAGAACTTCTCCGGCCTGCTCAAGACCTTCCTCGGCCCGGTCGACGACGAAGAGGGCCTGCACTATCTGCGTCCCGAGACCGCGCAGGGCATCTTCGTCAACTACAAGAACGTCGAGACCACCGCGCGCAAGAAGCCGCCGTTCGGCATCGCCCAGATCGGCAAGAGCTTCCGCAACGAGATCACCCCCGGCAACTTCATCTTCCGCACCCGCGAGTTCGAGCAGATGGAGATGGAGTTCTTCGTCAAGCCCGGCGAAGACGCCGAGTGGCACAAGTACTGGATCGAGACCCGCCTGGCCTGGTACACCGACCTCGGCATCGATCCGGACAACCTGCGCCTCTACGACCACCCCAAGGAAAAGCTGTCGCACTACTCGGCGGGCACCACCGACATCGAGTACCGCTTCCGCTTCCAGGGCAGCGAGTGGGGCGAGCTCGAGGGCATCGCCAACCGCACCGACTACGACCTCAAGACGCACTCGGAGCACTCCGGCACCGACCTGAGCTTCTTCGATCAGGCCTCCGGCGAGCGCTACATCCCGTACTGCATCGAGCCGGCGGCCGGTCTGACCCGTTCGCTGATGGCGTTCCTGGTCGACGCCTACGCCGAGGACGAGGCCCCCAACGCCAAGGGCGGCGTCGACGTGCGCACGGTGCTGCGCCTGGACCGCCGCCTGTCGCCGGTCAAGGCCGCGGTACTGCCGCTCTCGCGCAACGCCGACCTGACCCCGAAGGCCAAGGACCTCGCCGCCCAGCTGCGCCGCAACTGGAACGTCGACTTCGACGACGCGGGCGCCATCGGCCGCCGCTACCGCCGTCAGGACGAGATCGGCACCCCGTTCTGCATCACGGTCGACTTCGACACCCTCGACGACCAGGCCGTGACGATCCGCGAGCGTGATTCGATGGCCCAGGAGCGCATCGCGCTGGACAAGGTGGAGAGCTACCTGGCCACCCACCTGCTCGGCGCCTGATCCGTCGCTGACCGAAGCCCGCGCCCGCACCCGGCGCGGGCTTCGTCGTGTCGCGGGCCGGTCGCGGCGGCCGCGTGTCGTGCGGGCGATCACACTGCGTACCCGACGGTTTGCGTCCGTCGGCCGCGTGCCGCACAGTGTCCGGTGTGCTGTGGGAACCGGAAGACGTGGTGCGGGTACTCGACCCCTCCGAACAGCGATTCGTGCGGCACGCCACCTACACCGGACGTTCGGTGACGGTGCGCGGTGAACTGGACGCGGCGGCGCTCGGCGCGGCCTTCGCGGCCTTGCAGCGCGCCTTCCCGATCCTGGTGGCCCGGATCGTCGAGGACGCCGAGGAGAACGGAATCCTGTTGCGCCCCGGGCACATCGACCCGGTCGGCGCCTGGGTGAGTTTCGGTGATCCCGACGAGGTCAGGATTCCGACCGAGTCGATGGATCCCGCCGATCAGCTGGCGTATCTGGACGCGGTTCTCGCCGAAGAGGATCGGGCCAGGGTCACGCTGTTCGTGCATCACGCCGTCGCCGACGCCGGGCACTGCGTGGAACTGTTCGCGCGGCTGTGGGACTACTACACCGACCATGTGGAGACCGGGACTATCGCGGCCGCCGCCAGGGCGTACCCGGTGTCGCTGGAATCGCTGCTGGCCCAGCGGGGGACCGTGCGCGGCCCGCGGTCAGGGCTCGAGCCCATCGTCCGGCCGCTGGTCGTCGCCGACGCCGTCGGGGTGATCGAGCCGTCGCCACCCGCCACGCCCGCCCTGGCTCGGCCCGCTCGAATCCAGTTGGACCCCATCGAGACCGCGTGGGTCCTGGACCTGGCGCGTACTCATGCGGTGAGTGTGAACGGCCTGGTCACCGCGGCTGCCCTGCGTGCGTTCGCGACGCTCTACGGCGTGGAGGAGGTGGGCTGCCTCTATCCCGTCGACCTGCGCAGGCGCCTGGATCCGCCGCTCGCGCCCGCCGCGGGCACCAACATCTCCGGCCTGGCCGCCTTCACCACCGAGGTGACCGGCACCGACGACCTCGTCGCGCTCGCCCGCCGGATCGGTACCGCCCTGCACGACGACTTGGCCGGCGGCGTGATCGAACAGTCGGTCCTGCACTTCCCCGACTTCTTCGGGCCCAGCCGCGTGCACTCCACCGCCGGACACATCGCGCTGACCAACACCGGGACCGTGCCCACCTTCCGCGCGCCCACCGGCCTGATCCTCGACGACTACGAGATCGTCTACCTCTCGGCGCACCCCCGCCCGTCCACCGGCGCCTCGGCCGCCGTGACGTTCCTCGTCTACACCTATCTGGGCCGCCTCACCCTGGCCAGGCTCGGCGGCGGCCCACGGGCGACCGAACTGCTGCCCGCGCTCGCCGCCGAGCTGACCGGCCACCCCGCCGCCGCGCGAGCGGCCAGCGCTTAGCCCCCCGCGACCATCTCGTCGAACGCGATCATGAGCGCGTCACCGTGCTGTGGGCACAGCCCCCGGGTGGCCGCGCCCAGGAGATTGCGCGTCTCCGGCTCGGAGAATCCACCCTCCGTACCGAATTCGATGACCTTGCCCACCACCTCGGGGCTCACGCCACGCGAGTCGAACACCGCGCACATCGCGTAGCCCACGTCGAGCAGGCCCTCGTCGGCCTGCCACAACAGCGACGGCGAGTAGTTCCGCGCCGTGTCGAGGAAGAGCTTCTCGCCCTCCGGATCCGCCGCCTGGGCCAGGCCGGCGCCCGCCAGGACCATGGCACACGCGGCGGCCGCAGCGGTGACCTGATACTTCAGCATGAATCGCGTCCTCGTTCGATCGATCTGCCGTAACCCTAGATCGACTGTCCGACAACAATTCCCAAGCCACGATCAACGCGGGGTGATCGGCTCCTGGAGTTCGGTGACCCAGTCGGCGGGGTCTGGTGTCCACTCCAGTGTTACCTCGCGGACCGGCGCGGCGGTGCGGTATCCGTTGTCCTCCACCCAGCGGCCCAGCGCCTGCCACGCCGCGCCGATCCCGGCGACGTCGCCGTGGTGCACGGTCGTCGCCACCTTCTCGACCGCGGGCAGATCGACGATCGAGAATCCCGGCGCCGCATCGGGTTCCACGTTCACCGGCACGCACGCGTGCACGCCGACGGTCCCGTCGTCGCGCGCGTCGTAGTAGGCGATCACCGGTCCCGCGATGGCGATACCCGCCCGCGCGAGCCGATGTCAGGGTCAAGCGCGGGTCAGAATCGGCCGCCCCGGCTCACCCGGCGCGACCCCGAGGACCCGCCGTACGACCCCGGCCGGTACCCGCCGCCGCCGAAT
Organism: Nocardia neocaledoniensis; assembly: GCF_029868625.1. GTDB lineage: Bacteria > Actinomycetota > Actinomycetes > Mycobacteriales > Mycobacteriaceae > Nocardia > Nocardia neocaledoniensis_A. The sequence continues at coordinate 12,050 of NZ_JARWOJ010000268.1, forward strand.
CCGCCGCCGCCACGGCGCGTCGCGCCGCCGATCGAGCCGCGCAGGAAACCGTCGAGCAGGATGCCCCCGAGGACGGCACCCGCCTGCGAGCCGCCGCCCGCCACCGGTTGACGCGATTCCCAGGCCCGCACGCTCGCCTGCGCCTGTTGCAGGGCTTGCCCGCCCAGCCCGGCGGCGGTCTGCGCGCTGACCAGCGCGCGATCCGGGGCGGAGGCGGCGAGCCCGCGCGCCTCGGTGAGATGACGCTGCGCCTCCGCGAGCCGGGTGCGCGCCTCGGCGTCGACGCCACCGCGCCGGGTGGTGATGAACGAGGACGCGGCGGCGACCCGCGCGTCCGCGTCGGTGAGTGCGCGCTCGAGCCTGCGGCGCAGATCCTCCACCGCGAGTTTGCGATCCGAGGCCGCCGCGATCGCCCGGTCCAGCTCGGCGTCGGCCGACACCGCGTCGTGGAACGCATCGAGCGGGTCGGTGTCGGCGGTGGCCGCGGCGCGGTCCGCCGTCGTGGTGGCGGTGGTGACGGCGGCGGCCAGTTCGGCACCGCCGAATTCGGTGAGGCCGGCGGCGACGGTGAGGTCGGCGCGCAATTCGTCGAGCGCGGCGGGCAGTCCGTCGCGCGCCTGCTGGATGTTCGTCGCCGCCTGGTCGACCGCGTCGAGCAGGGCGCGGGCCTGGCCGATGGCCGCCTCGGCACCGCGGATCGCGGCGACCGCGCCACCCTGCCGGCCCACCGGCTGGGTGAGCGCGGCGCGGGCGGTGTCGATGTTGTGCTCGGCGAAGCGGATCCGCTCGGTGGCCATCCGCACGTTGTCGGCGATCGGGGCCAGCACCGTCGCCGGATGGGCCGCATTCAGCCGGGCCAGTTCGGCTTCGGAGGCGGGTTGCCGTGCGGTCAGGTCGACGATGTCGCGGGTCAACCCGTCCAGCCGCGCGGGCGCGTCGATGAGCAGGTCGCGCATGGCGTCGAAATCGGCGACCTGGGCGTCGAGTTCACGGTCGGCCTTGCCCGCCGTGGACAGCAGTTCGACGAGCAGGGCGCGCTGCTGGTCGGGGGTTTCGGGGATGGCGTCGTCGAGTTGCTGCCGGATCGTGAATGCTTTCGCGGTCGCGGCCCGGGCGGCGTCGAGGGCGGCGCGGAACGGAGTCACCGCGGTCTCCCCGAATTCGGCGGTGGCCAGCGCCAATTCCTCGTCGCTGGTGCGCACCGCGTCGTCGATCTCGACCAGCCGCTCGCGGGAGAGCGCGTGCAGCGTCGGCAGCGACAGCTTCGCCAGGGCGGACGAATCGGCGGGATCGAGTCCGCGCGCGGTACTGAGCTCGGCACGATCGGCGTCGCGACGCCGCTTGCGGGAGAACAGGATCAGCGCGCCCGCGCCGGCCACGACCACCAGACCGATGCCGATCAGCCAGCCCCACGGCACACCGGTGCCGCGCATCGCCGCGCCGATCCCGTCGGCGGTGTCGACCCCGGCCTGCGCCCATTTCCGGTCGCGCAGCGCGGGTTCCACCGTTGCGGCCAGCAGCGAATCCAGTTCGCCGTCGCTGACCTCCGTGGGCAGGGTGCCGTTCAGCCAGTAACCCCGGTCGTCGACCGCGACCGCCAGCAACAGGTCGCGATCGCTGAAGCCGGACAGCTCGGCAGTGCGCTCTGCCCAGTCCCGTGGCGCCATCGACGCGAAGTCGCGCACGTAGATCACCCACAGCTTGACCTGGTGCTCGCGGTAGAGCCGGTCGACCGCCTCGAGCACCCGACTCTCGTCGGCGCCGCTGAGCACGTCGGCTGAGTCGACCACCTGCGGACCCATCCGCGACGGCGGTTCGGCCGTGGCCGTCGGCGCGCACAGCAGACTCAGCGCGGCGAGCAGCGCGCACAGCAATCCGGGGGCCGAACTCTTCAGCGACGGCGGCATGTGTCGAATCTAACGGGCAGCGCCCGCCCACGCGGGTACGACGGCGCGAGGCGTGGCTTCTACGATCGGCGCATGGTCACAGTCGATCGCTCCTACACCGGTCATGTCACCGCGGGTGGCCCCGCCGAACAGCGCGATGTCCCCGGCGCCCGCATCGTGAAGATGTCCGTCGGCCCGATGGACAACAACACCTACCTCGTGCAGCACACGGCCACCGGCGCCACCGTCCTCATCGACGCCGCCAACGACGCCACCCGCATCCTCGAACTGGTCGGCCAAGAGGCTCCAGGCCGGGTCGAACTGCTGATCACCACCCACCAACACCCCGACCACTGGCAGGCGCTCACCGAGGTCAGCACGGCGCTAGCGGTGGAAACCGCCGCCCACCCCCTCGACGCCGGCTCCCTCCCCGTCCCACCGGACCGTCTCCTCGCCGACGGCGACACCGTGCAGCTGGGCGAGCTGTCCCTCGCCGTCATCCACCTGCGCGGCCACACCCCCGGCTCGATCGCCCTCGCCCTGGTCGACGAGGGCAACCGCACCCACCTCTTCACCGGCGACTCCCTCTTCCCCGGCGGAGTGGGCAAGACGCACAGCCCGGCCGACTTCGACACCCTCCTCACCGACGTCACCACCAAGCTCTTCGACCGCTACCCCGACGACACGGTCGTCTATCCGGGCCACGGCGACGACACCACCCTCGGCACCGAACGCCCCCACCTGGCCGAATGGCGCGAACGCGGCTGGTGACGCGGTCCATTCAGCGCAGGGAGAACGCCGGCCCGGTGAGGGTGAGGCCGAGGTCGGTGGCCGCGAACACCGCGAAGAACACCAGCGCGGCACCGGCGAGGGCGATGTCCTTGTTGAAGTGCACCATCTCGTGCTGTCTGGTCTCGGCGTCGGTCTCGGTCCAGAACGCGTGCATGCGGAAGGCCGTCGGGACCAGGAAGACCGCCAGGAGCAGCGCTCCGACATCGCCCCAGGCACCGAGCAGGACGCTCGTCCCGGCGATCAGCATGACCACCCCGGAGGAGTACACCGCGACTCGGGCCGCGGGCACCCCGCGAGCCGCCGCATATCGCGCGGTGTCCTCGGCTGCGGTCAGGTGACCGATGGCCGCGCCGATGAACAACGCGGAGAACAGGATCCGTCCGATCAGGACAACGACGCTCATGGCTCCACCCGACCATCGGGACGGACACCGCGTCCAAGTCCGATCCGTGCGCGCCCGATACCCGGCGGGTATCGTCGCAGCTCATGGATTTGCGTCTGCTGCGATATTTCACGGCGGTGGCCGATGAACTCCACTTCGGTCGCGCGGCCGCCCGGCTGCACATGACCCAGCCGCCGCTGAGTAGAGCGATCAAACAGCTCGAGATCGATCTCGGTGCCACGCTGCTGCGCCGTTCACCGTCCGGTGTCACCCTCACCGCCGCCGGTGCCACGCTCTACGACGAGGCGCGCGAGTTGCTGGCCCGGGCCGATCAGCTGCGCCACTCGGTCGCGGCGGCGGCGGGCGCGTCGGTGCTGACCATCGGGACCATCGCCGAGGACGCGGGCGCCCGGCTCGCCGCGGCCTACCGGGCCCGGCATCCCGAGGTCCGGATCCGCATCAGGGAGGGCGATTTCGCCGACCCGACGGCGGGATTGCGCGCCGGGCTCGTCGACGTCGCCCTCACTCGCACGCCCTTCGACGGCGCCGGTCTCGGCACCCGGGTACTGCGGACCGAGCCGGTCGGTGCCGTACTGCGCGCCGAGGATCCGCTCGCCGGCCGCGCGAGCCTGCACCTGAGCGACCTCCTCGACCGGCAGTGGTTCCAGCTGCCCGCCGACGCCGATCCGGTCTGGCGTCGCTACTGGTCCCATCCCACCGACCCGGACACCGGTCCGGTGGTACGCACCGCCACCGAGTGCAGGCAGACGGTCCTGTGGAACGGCACCGTCGGGCTCACCCCGCTCGGCCATCCGGTGCCCGCGGGCCTCGCCGTGGTCCCGCTCGTCGACAAGGCGCCGAACAGTCTCGTGCTGGCGTGGCGCGGCGGCCCGCCGAGCCCGCTGGTGCGCTCGTTCGTCGAGCTGGCCGCGACCGTGTCCTGGGACGATGACGCACCCGCCGACGGGCGTTCACCGGACCGGAATCGGGCGGTGACCGCTGGCCTGATCGGCTGTCGGCCCGACCTGGCAGACTGATCAGGATGAGATCGGGTTTCCCGCGCACGACCGCTCCCGCCCCGGCCGCTGCCCGCCCACACGGGTTCGGGTCCGCGGTGTCGCGCTGGGTCGGCCGGTTGATCGCAGGCGCGGTGCTCATGGGGATCGTGCTGGTCGCCGGCACCGCGGTGCGGGTCTGGCAGGTCGCGCGGATCGACGACTACACCGCGGCCGACGCGATCGTGGTGCTCGGCGCCGCCCAGTACTCGGGCACGCCGTCGTCGGTGTTCGAGGCGCGGCTCTACCAGGCCTGGCGGCTCTACGAGGCGGGCGTGGCGCCGCGGGTGATCACCGTCGGCGGGAAGCAGGAGGGCGACCTCTTCACCGAGGCCGCCTCCGGCAAGCGCTACCTCGAGGACAAGGGCGTGCCCAGCGAGGACATCCTCGCCGTCGAGACCGGCTCCGACACCCTGCGCAGCGTCGAAGCGGTGGCGACCGCGATGCGGGCGCGCGACATGTCATCGGCCGTACTCGTCAGCGATCCGTGGCATTCACTGCGCACCAGGACGATGGCTCGCGACGCCGGCTTGGACGCGTGGACCGCGCCGACCCGCACCGGACCGGCGGTCTACACCAGGGAATCGCAGTTCCACGGCATCGCCCGCGAGACCGGCGCGCTGCTGTGGTACCAGCTCACCCATTTCTCGGCAGACTTCTCATACACGGCGGGACAGTGAGATCCGATGAGCGACAGCTACACTCCGCACGACCGGGAACGGATGGTCCACGAACCGGGTAAGACCGCGTGGCCCGGTGCGGCGGGCAAGGGACACCGCAGCGAGTTCTCCCGCGATCGTGCCCGCGTCCTGCACTCGGCGGCCCTGCGCCGCCTCGCCGACAAGACGCAGGTGATGGGACCGCGGGAGGGTGACACCCCGCGCACGCGGCTCACCCATTCGCTCGAGGTCGCCCAGATCGGCCGCAGCATCGCCGACGGCGTCGGCGCCGACCCCGACCTGGTCGACCTGGCGGGTCTGGCCCACGACATCGGCCACCCGCCCTACGGCCACAACGGCGAACGCGCGCTCGACGAATTCGCCGACGAATTCGGCGGTTTCGAGGGCAACGCGCAGAACCTGCGCATCCTCACCAGGCTGGAGCCGAAGGTGCTCGACGCGGCCGGGGACAGCGCCGGCCTCAACCTGACCCGCGCCGCCCTGGACGCGACCCTCAAATACCCCTGGGGCAGAAGCGGTTCCGGTACCAAGTTCGGCGCCTACGAAGACGACCTCGAGCGCCTGGCCTGGATCCGCAAGGACGCGCCGGAGCGCAAGCAGAGCCTGGAATGCCAGATCATGGACTGGTCCGACGACGTCGCCTACTCGGTGCACGATGTGGAGGACGGCGTGATCGTCGGCCGGATCGACCTGCGTGCCCTGGCCGACCCCGCCGAGCAGGCCGCCCTCGCCGAACAGGGCCACGGTCAGCATCCCGACCAGTCGATCGACGCGCTCGCCGCCGCCGCCCAGCGCCTGTCCGAGCTGGACGTGGTGGCCGACGCCGCCGATTACGACGGCACGTTCGCCGCGTCGGTGGCGCTCAAGCGCCTCACCAGCGAGCTGGTCGGCCGCTTCGCCACCGCCGCGATCGCCGCCACGCGGGAACATCAGGGCAGCGGCCCGCTCACCCGCTACCAGGCCGATCTGATCGTGCCGCCGATCGTGGCCGCCGAGGTCGCCGTGCTCAAGACGGTCGCCCTGCGCTACGTGCGCTCCGATCGCGGGCACCTGGCCAGGCAGCAGACCCAGCGGGAACGGGTGCAGGCCGTCGCCGACCGGCTGGTCACCACCGCGCCCGCCCACCTGGACGCTGTGATGCTGCCGTGGTGGAACGCCGCCACCGACGACACCGCCCGCGTGCGCGTGGTGATCGACCAGATCGCCTCCTACACCGAGAGCCGCTTCGAGCGCGTCGCCGCCTCGCTGGACTGCCGCTGAGAGCGGCCGACTAGACTTCTCTCGTGGCCGGACGAATCCCAGATCGCGATATCGCGGCGATCCGTGAACGTGTCCGGATCGAAGACGTAGTGGGCGAGTACGTCGCGCTCAAACGAGCGGGCGCCGACTCGATCAAGGGGCTGTGCCCGTTCCACGACGAGAAGTCGCCGTCGTTCCATGTGCGGCCCAACCACGGCCTGTTCCACTGCTTCGGTTGTGGCGAGGGCGGTGACGTCTACAAGTTCCTGCAGCAGATCGAGCACATCGGTTTCGTCGAGGCCGTCGAGCAGATGGCCGACCGGATCGGCTACCAGATCAACTACGAGGGCGGCGGCACCTCGGTCCAGCGCGACCGCGGCACCCGCTCCCGGCTGGTCGCCGCCAATGCCGCCGCGCACGAGTTCTACATGGCACAGCTGCGCGAGCCCGAGGCCGAGACGGCCCGCAAGTACCTGACCGACCGCAACTTCGACGGCGCCGCCGCCCAGCAGTTCGGCTGCGGCTACGCTCCCGGCGGCTGGGACGTGCTCACGAAACACCTGCTGCGCAAGGGCTTCGAATTCAAGGAGCTGGAAGCGGCCGGGCTGTCCAAGCAGGGCAAGCGCGGCCCGATCGACCGGTTCCACCGCCGCCTGCTGTGGCCGATCCGCAACCTGGGCGGCGAGGTGATCGGGTTCGGCGCGCGCAAGCTCTTCGACGATGACACCATGCCCGGCAAGTACGTGAACACGCCGGAGACATTGCTGTACAAGAAGTCCCAGGTGCTGTTCGGTCTCGACCACGCCAAGCGTGAGATCTCCAAGGGACACCAGGCCGTCGTCGTCGAGGGCTACACCGATGTGATGGCGATGCACCTGGCCGGGGTGAAGACCGCCGTGGCCTCCTGCGGCACCGCCTTCGGCGAGGAGCATCTGCAGGTGCTGCGCCGGCTGCTGATGGACGACAACTTCTGGCGCGGCGAGATCATCTACACCTTCGACGGTGACGCGGCGGGCCAAGCCGCGGCCCTGAAGGCGTTCAGCGGCGACCAGCGCCTGGCCGGCCAGACCTACATCGCCGTCGCGCCAGACGGCCAGGATCCGTGCGAGCTGCGTCAGCGCTCCGGTGACGCGGCCGTGCGCGACCTGGTCGCGCGCCGAACCCCGCTCTACGAGTTCGTGATCCGCGGCCTGCTCGCCGAACACAACCTCGACGACGTCGAGGGCCGCGTGGAGGCGCTGCGTCGCACGGTGCCCGTGGTGGCCCAGATCAAGGACAACGCGACGCGCAAGGGCTACGCGACCAAGCTGGCCGGCTGGGTCGGCTGGGACGACATCCAGCTCGTCGTGCGCCGCGTCGGCGAGGAAGCCAAGAAGAACCGCATGGGCGGCAACGCGCCCGCCGGCAGGCCGGGTGCCGCGCCGTTCGCGGCGCCCAAGACCGAAGAGGACTCCTCGGTCCGTCCGGCACCGAACGATCCGGCGCTCTACGCCCAGCGGCAAACCCTCAGTGCCGCACTGCAATACCCCGGCATCGCGGGCGCCGTCTTCGACTCCATCGACGCGGCCGCCTTCACCCACCCCGCCTATGTCGCCGTGCGCATCATGATCGCGCAGGCGGGCGGCACGGCCGCCGGGCTCGGCGGCGCCGAGTGGGTCGCGGCTGTCGCTGACCACACCGACGACCTGATGATCCGCGCGCTCGTCTCCGAACTCGCCAACGAGCAGCTGCCCGTGCGATCGCAGTCCGATGTGCCGCGCTTCATCACAGGCATTCTCGCGCGCACCCAGGAAGCCTGGGTCGGCCGTCAGATCGCCGAGCTCAAATCCAAGCTGCAGCGCCTGTCGGCCAGCGAGGAACCCGACACCTACATGACCCTGTTCGGCGACCTGGTCGCGCTCGAGCAGTACCGCAAGAGCCTCGCCGCCCAGGCGATGGGCAGCGAGACCGACCCCGCCGGGGTCTGAGTCAGCGGCGCAGCTGGTCGTGCGGCACCAGCACGGTGGTGCGCTCGTCGATCGGCTCCATGGGCTCGAGCTGCGGGCGGGTGCTCAACTTGTCCGACAGCTTCTGCCGGCTCACCGACACCAGTTTCCTGGTGACCGGGCTTCCCGTGACGGCTCTGGTCGCCGCACTGATCTGCTCGTAGCGCGCGCGCCCGGCCTTGGTGCCCAGCACATAACCGGCCGCTACGCCGATGATCAACCGCAGCATCTCCTGGAGCTCCTCCCACGTCTGTGTGCGCGCTCCATCCTGCCCCAGCGGCCCCACCCCTGTCGACCCGCCCACGCACCACAAACCGCCGCATGTCCGCAGGTAGTGCCCCGATTTGGGAACCGGCGAGGCCATACGCTAAAGTTTCATCTCGGTCAGCCCGCCAAGGCAGACCGACCGAGTGCAACCACTCGGGGCATCATTCCCCTATAGCTCAATTGGCAGAGCAGCCGACTGTTAATCGGCAGGTTTCTGGTTCGAGTCCAGATGGGGGAGCTTTGACCAGGGCAAACGTTTCGTTTGACCCTGGTTTTCTGCTTTTCAGGGGCGGGACGACACGGAAACGACACGCTTTCAGCGTTGGAAGCGTTCGAGCACTGCCGAATAGTCCGCGACCTCGGTGGGCTTGTCGATGTAGTGGCGCCGTGTTACCGCGTCGTCGGTATGACCGAGCTGCTGGGCCGCGGCTTCGGAACCGTACGCCTCGGCGAGGGCGGTGGCCACGGTCTTGCGGAAGGTTTTCAGCGTCACCCAGTCGAAATCGTTGCCCCGAGCCTCCCTCCACAACCGGTTGAAATTGTGCGGATCCCAGATGCCTCCGTCCCGGTTCGGGAATACCAAATCGAGTTCGTTGGGCGTCGACTCGGCCCGCACGCGTCGCAGCGTTTCGACTACGAACATGGGAGGGACGACCGAGCGGAATCCAGCCTCGGTCTTGGTCTGTGCCTGTCGGATCAAGCCTCTGCCCCTGAGCCGGACGATGGTGCCGGAGAACGTGATCCGCGGCGGTGTCGAATCGAGATCGATATCGGACCAGCGCAAAGCCAGTGCTTCGCCGGGGCGGGGTCCGGTTCCCACCTCGACATCGATGACGTCGAGCAGCCGCTGGTTGCGTCGTGGCCCGTAGTAGAAGTCCGAACCGCCATCCAGTGCCGCGCCGGCAGCCCAGGCTTGGAGTCGGCCCCACAGGGCCTGGACGGTCTCGAGATCGGCGGCGCGAGGCTTGCGCCGCCCGCGGGGCAGGCGGGCCACTTCTCGGACGGGGTTTCGGTCGATGGCATCGTGGCGCACTGCCATGCCCATCATTTCTGACAGGATCACTCGTTGGCAGCGGGCTTTGTCTCGATGGCCGTTGAGCACGATGCGTTGCAGATGGGCGTCGAGGACCGAGGTGGATGCTTCCCACAGCCGCAGGCCGCCGAGGGAGGATTTGATCTTGATCGCGTCCTCGCTGGCTCGCACATCGGTCGAGATCTCGATTTCGCGGCGATACCGGTCGACAGTCTGCTGGGTTACTCCTTCCTGCCGCGACTTTTCGGCCAACCACAGATCGGCCAGTTCCGACAGCTTGGTGTCGCGGGTGATCAGCTTCCCGCGGGAAGCTGATCGTTCGGCGAGCGCTTCCCGCAGAGAGAGTTCGGCGGCTCCGCGCGTCGCGGCGAATCGATGTACCGGCCGGGTGACACCGTCGTCGTCGCGGAAGCGGGTGGCAGCTCGCCAGCTGCCGTTGCGCTGTCGTTTGGCCGTGATCTGGCCATAGGTTCCGATGGGTAACGCTTGTCTGGGCATGACGGGTCCTTGGAAGTTGGTCGATGCTGCGGAAGGTGTCGCGGCGAAGCCCTTCCGAACTCACCTGATCGAATCGGGGCCGACTCGCCTGCGGTGGGCGGCCGGTGAGGGCAGTCGAAATCAACTCCGCACCGCGGTCATGCACGGAATTGACGCGGAGTGAAGCCGGTCGCTGACGTCGACCGCGCGATGTGGTTCTGCTGTCGGTTACTGGTTGGCGATCACTCTGGGATGGAAGGAACGAACCGTTCCCCGCGTGGCCGACACCAACCCGCCGCCGTCGAAGGCGTGCTGGGGCTCAGGAGCGCGGGTCCAGCAGCTGGAGGTGGGTGGCCTGGTAGGTGCAGGTTAGGTTCTGTGGCAGGTACGGGTCATGGCGGTCTGGTGGCACATCAGTCGCTTCGCCGGTGCCTTGGGTGTCGGCCACGCTGGCCGGATCTGATCTCCGTGCCAGAGGGAAGGTTGCCCTCCGCCGTGGCGGTGAGTTGATCTCGTTCCCACTGGAGGAGATCGTTGAGGGGGTATCGCCGGTAGCGCCCCATCCGCGCGTAAGGAGGTCCGGTGCCCTTCGACGCCCATACGGCGAGTGTCTTAAGCGGGACTCTCAAGCGTGCCGCTACCTCTACGCTGGTGAGCCAAACGCCATCCGGAATCATCACAGTCACCGGGCCGACAAGCGCTGAGGTGCAGTCGAAGCGCGGAGGACACGACCGAGCTCGGCGCGGCTGTGCGGCTGTTCGACTACTGGGCAGTGTGATTCGCGCAATGGTGGTTCAGCCAAACCTGGATACTGTAGGGGCCGAAACTCAACCTGCCAGAACGTTCGTCTCCTTGTCTGGCCGCACGCGTGGGGTGTTGTGAGATGCTGATTTCGACCGTTGACCGAAACGACGGTGGATGACACTTTGTCGCTCAGGAGCATTGCGACGCGAAATGGTCGTGCTGACATGGTCTCTCCTAGACCCGTCAGTGGCTCCTCCGGCTTCCATGAAACCTGATCTCGCAGCGGTCAGGCCAGTAGGTGTCCTGAGATGCTCGTCACATCTGCTGCAGTCGGCCTGCAACCTTTGTAGCAGCCCCGGACGCGGTAATGGGCTGTGGCGTGGCAAGATTCTTCAACGTGTAGCGGGCGGACCTCTCCAGGCGCAGGTGGCACCGCTGACTTGCCGGCAGTGTGCGGCCCGGATAAGCGGTCTCTGCTAGAGCCATTGACGCGATCTTGTGGCTGATACTGATGAGTCATATTGTCCGGCATGTGGGTTGGCCGCATTGCCCGTGGTCGGGGTTGTCGACGCCTCGGCCTGGATCGGTCGGGTCCGCGCGAATACGCATCTGGGCGGCCAACGTGTGGCGTCCTAGCCACGGCACTGACCGTTGATGTCTCACACTGACAACCGAGCCAGCTGGAGGTGTGACGGGAGCAGAGTATGAAGGCATGACCGACCTGCGGGAATTTGTCCGATGGTCTGAAGCTCTTCCAAGTCCAGTGTAATGCGCGTCCGTCGCGGCGAGCGCGACATCGGTCGCGGTGGGAATTACACAGCCGTCCATGGGTGAATCGACCGGTTGACCAGCACCTCGATCGGCGCTGAACCGCCGCGGCAACGGGCACCTCGGGTAGGCGTAGATCAGGTCATCGCACCGGTCCTTTTGAGCTCGACTTTGCGATGGGGTGCGCGGGCTACGCGGGTGCTGGTGGTCAGGTCGTGGATGGCTCGTCGGTTGTTGGCGGAGACAACGGCCAGCACACATCTCACGAGGAATGAGCCATAGGCGATCATCGCCAGCATGTCAAGAATGGTGGATTCAGGGTGCGCACCGGAGATCGACACGAAGAATGAGGGCAGGAAAATGATCAACATTCGCCAGGCAGCGATATTTGATCCGAGGCGGGGACGAGCCCACGGGTCGCGGGCACGACGCGTAGACCAAGTAGTCCCTTGCCGATGATTTGACCGTTGCGGCGCGCGAGTATGAACACTTCGAGGGGTCTGGCGGATGAACACCTCGGCCGGGTCCTGCCTCGGTCATTATCTGCGGCTTGTGCCCGGCGACGTAGTCGCGGACCGTCTGATACGACACCTCGTCCATCCATGCTCGTCGATCAGCCGGGCGTAGAGCCGTGTTTGACGGTGTCGCGCTGCTACTTCGGTGCCCGCAAGTCTTCCCGCAGCACCTCGTCGATGAACGGCTTGAACGGGTCGAGTTTGGACCCCCGCTTCGGGTACTGCTTGCGCGTGACCGGCCATACCGACATGCTCGGGTGGTCGCCGCGGTTGCCCGCACCATCGCCGAGGAGACCGATCGCTCCACCGGCACGGTTTCCCGGTTGCGGCGGCGCACTGAGCAGCTGTTGGCCGCCGAGCACGGGCGACGCTGCCCGCGCAGCACGTTCTAACGTTGTCGCAAGGCAAGCACACGTTCGGGTCGGCACGGACCCGCAGGTCGCTGGCCAAACAACCCGAAGGCCCGGTTCTCGACACTCGTTGCTGCGCGGCCCGGGGAGTTGATGCAGATCGACTCCACGCCACTGGACGTTCGGGTGGTCCTCGGCGATGGCCAGGTCAATCGGGTCGAGATGACCGGGTTGGTCGACCTGGCGACGCGGTCGATGGCTGCGCTGGTGGCGGCGCCGACCACGAAGTCGGTCGACGCCGCATTGCTGCTGGCACGGGCATTGACGCCCGAACCGATGCGGCCCAGCTGGAGCAATGCGTTGCGGATGTCTCGGTCGGTGCTGCCGCATCGCAGCTTGACCAGCGTCGATCAGCGGTTGGCCGATGCCGCAGCCCGGCCGGTGCTCGCGCCGGAGACGATCGTGTTCGTCCACGGCAAGGCATACTTGTCGCAGGACTCCCGCAGCGCCGCAAGAGCATTGGGAATCAGTCTGCAACCGACGCACCCCGACACTCCGACCGACAAAGCCGGCGGTAGAACGTACCCGCACTGCTGCGACCGGATCCCGGTCCTCTATGCGACAGTCCCGCCCGCAGCGACACCGCGGATGCTCGCCGCGGAGTTCGTTCGCCCGGTTCATCGGCCGCCGGTCACCACCGCGCGAACCTGACCGACATCTTCGAAGCCGTCTGCGGCGTCTGCTGCGACGCCGGAACCAGCGTCGTGATCTGCGATGAACTGCACAATATCTCGCTGGCCACCAAGCCCGGCGCCGAGGTCTCCTACACCTTGAAGTACTTCTCCGAGCGCATCCGGCGACCTTCGTCTATGCCGGGGTCAACGTCGAACGCGAAGGCTTGTTCTCCGGCACCCGCGGCGAACAGATCGCTGGCCGATTCACCATGATCCGCACCGTTGGCTTCCCCTACACCGCCGACTGGCGCGCCGTCGTCGCCACCCTCGAAAACACCCTGCACAACCATACGCCGGGATCGGTCACCGGCCTGGACCGCTATCTGCACAAACGCACTAGCGGGATGATGGGTAGCCTCTCGGCACTGATCCGCGAAGCAGCACTGGAAGCTATCCTCACCGGCGCAGAGACGATGACCAAAACGATGCTCGACGCAATCGACCTCGACCACGCCGCCACAGATTCAGCCCACTGCAACGGCTAAACCTCATGACCACCATCGATGCGGCACCGCTGCCGGTTCGCCTGCGACCCGAACCCGGCGAGACTGCCGAGTCCTTCGTCATCCGATTGGCCGTCGCAAACCATCAACGTCCCAGTTACCTTCGTCGACACGTCACCCCAGGTCGATATGGAACCGGCTGCATCGAACACGCCAAGCTTGCCGCGATCTCAGGCCGCACACCCAGGCGATCATGCGCATGTTCCCTGCGCTGGCCGAACGCCGACGTCCCAAGCGGCGGGGCAGCACTCAAGCCAGACGAGACGCCAAGCAGTGCAACGACACCATCAAACAAGCCTTAACGCCATCATTCGCCGAGACGCCGACAAAGGGCTCTCCGGCCGCGAGATCCAACGCAAGCACAACGTCGAACAGTCGGCGCAGCACTCACCCTGATCACCCCGCCACCCCGCAAGAACAATCGCCCCCGAGAACGAGCCAGCGTCCAACCCCTCGTTCCGCATATCGCCGCCATCCTCGAAGCGACGCCCGACGCGACGGGTCCAAGACGTCTGGAACCAACTACTCGACCAGCATCAGGCCGAAATCCCCTACACCTCGCTGCGGCTCTACCTCGCAGACCTCCGAGGCCTCAGCCCACGACACAGAAACTCCAATGCAGCTCACCTTCAGTGACTATCCCGCCTCCGCATCCTTGCGGCTGAATCTGAGCCACCCAGGTCACAGTCCGACGAATGGCTCAGATTCACCGGCACAGGAAACCACCGGTCGGTGACGTCACAGATCACCGATAGAACCACGCGGTGGAGATCGACGCCAGGTTGTCATCGCTAACCGAAGTACCGCGTGTCACCTGCTCTCCGATGGATGGTCTGGAACCCTTCCTTCGCCGCTTGTGGCCAGCACTCCCCAGGTAGCGACATCAGAAGGACAACAGAAGACAGAGCGCTTGTCATTCGGTGAATCGTTGTGTCCAGTCCCGAACTGTTTCGTCGGTGGCGCCGTGGGCTCGCGCCCACGCATGCACGCCGCCGGGATACTCGTCCCAGTGCGCCAGAACATCAGCGATGGCCTCCGGAACGGCGCCGCGGAGGTCGCGGTCGTTGGGGTGTGTCTCGCCGAGTTCGGGTGCGAATCGGGTGATACGCGCAAGGATCGCTTCTATATGCTCGTTGGTCGACAGGTAGTCGGCGATCACGTCGTCCGACTCGACTCCAGCGGTGCGTAGCAGCAAGGCGATCGCGATACCTGTGCGGTCCTTGCCGGCCGCGCAGTGCAACAGCACTGGGCCGGGGGCGGTGGCTGCGACCTGCAGGACATCCGCGAGCCGTTCTGCTGCGTTGGCAAGGATCCCGAGATAGATGTCTGCGAGCCGGGCGCCCTGGTTCGGTGCGGCGACTTCGGCATCGGACAGCAAAGAGATATGGTGTACGACGGTCTCGTCGGACCGCAATGGGTGCGCGCGGGCGTCGAACTCTCGGGGGCTGCGTAGGTCGATGACCGTTCTTGCGGGCCATGCGGCGACAGCGGTTGGGTGGGCGTCGCCAGGCGCAGGCAGTGCGCTGCGGTAGAGCACACCGGAACGGGTGTGCCGCCCACCGGAAGTCGGAAGCCCGCCGAGGTCACGGAGATTGGGTAGGACACCGAGGTCGGTGACGGTCACATCAACTTCTTTCTGAGTTGGGATGCGGCGCGGTCGAGGGTCACCACGACCACAAGAACGACCAGGACAATGGTGAGGACGTTTCCGTATTCGAAGAGCCGCAGCTGCTGGGTGAGTTCCATCCCGATGCCGCCTGCGCCAACAATGCCGAGGAGCGACGCGGCACGCACATTCCCGTCGAGCATGAGGAGGGTGTAGCTGGCGATGGTTGGAGCGGACTGAGGCAGTAGGACCCAGCTGATGCACTGGGACCGCGTGGCACCAGCGGCGGCCGCCGCCTCCCATGCGCGCATGTCCATGGTTTCGAAGATATCGGCGAACAGTCGGGCCATCCCGGCAGCCGATCCGATGATAATGGCGAGGGCGCCTGCGAGCGGTCCCAGCCCGACGGCTGAGACGAACAGCAGCGCCCACATCAATTCAGGGATGGCGCGGGTGATGTTGATCGAGGTGCGTGCGGCGTGGTGCAGCCAGACCTGACCGAAGACAGATCGCGCGCCGAGCAGCGCCCACGGTAGCGCGAGGGCGCCGCCGACTGCGGTACCAATGACCGCGATGGCGAGCGTTTCGCCCATCAGGTGGACGGCGGTGGGGAGGATCGACAGGTCGGGCGGGAACATGCGACCGACAAAGTCTACGATGTTGGGAAGCCCGTCGACGAGCGCGTCCAGGGAAAACTCGGTGGTCTCCGCTGACCACAGGACAACCACGGCTGCGGCGAGGACGCCGGCGACAGTCGGCCAGGACGGACGCCGCAACGCGGCGAGGTCGGATGTCGAAGGGGAGGCCGGGACGTGATCTGTATCCATATCCATCACTGCGCGTCCATCAAAGCACGCTCAGTTTCGGCGTAGAGAAGGTCGAGGTCGGCTGCCGTTACCGATCGTGAGGGGCGGTCGAAGGCGAGGGTTCCAGCCCTCAGCCCCACCAACCGGTCCGCGACATGGCGCGCCAACTCGACGTTGTGGAGATTCAGCACTGCTGTCATACCTTCGACTCGCGCCAGTCGCACGATGTCGTCGATGACGCCACGCGCGAGGACGGGGTCAAGATTGGCGACCGGCTCGTCGGCGAGCAGCATGTCGGGCTGTTGTGCGAGTGCGCGGGCGATCGCAACGCGTTGACGCTGCCCACCCGACAGTGCATCGGCACGCTTGCGGAGTTGGTCCTCGAGGCCGAGTCGGCGGATGCTGTCGACGGCGATCTCGCGATCGCTGCGGCGTATGTAGTGCAAAAGGCTCGGTAGCGACCGCTGGTAGGCGAGGCGCCCGATGAGTGCGTTCGACAGCACTGTCGCCCGATCGATGAGCTGGAATTCCTGAAACACCAGCCCTACTCGTGCGTGCGCTCGACGCTTGGCGCGTCGGCGCAGGCCGGCGCGGTCGACTCCGTCATGCAGCACCCGCCCTGACGTCGGGGCCACCAGACCTGCGAGGCAACGCATAAGTGTCGACTTCCCGGCCCCGCTGCGACCAAGTACGGCGACGATCTCGCCCTGCGCTACTTGCATGGATACCTCGTGTAGTGCAGTGGTGCCATCGGAATATTGATAGCTCACTGCGTCGGCCTCCACTCTCGGTAGGCCGCTGCGTATCGACGTCATTTTTGCGACAACTCCGCGAGATCCACACCGAGTTCGGCTGCGGCGTCACGGAAGATTGCGAAGTCGCTTTCCTGCGCTCTGTCGAAGCGAGTTGCCCCGACCACTCCAAGCGCCGCGGCGTTGTTGCCGCCAACGAACGAATCCACGATGCCTTGCTTGAGCGCTGGATCGAGGTCCTTTCGTGCAATCACTACGAGGGAGACCGGAATCGGGTCGGACTCGGCGACGATCGCTTGTTGGGCACCGTCGATCACCCCCTTGTCCACCATCTTCTGATAGGACGATCGCGCGTCGGCGGCACAGTCGACTGAGCCCTGCTTCACGGCGAGCTCGGCGGTGTCATGGCCGCCGGCGTACATGCCCTCGATGCCGGTTTCCGGGTCGATCCCAGCCCGCTTCAGCATGAGCTTGGGAATGTAGTTGCCACTGGTCGATCCGGCATCGACGAACGCGATCTTGCGGCCACGAAGATCGGCGATCGAGTTGATGCCAGCGCTAGTGCGACATACGAACACTGAGCTGTAGGCGGCACCCTTTGCCGCGACGAGAGGTTCGACACCGGCGACGGCCTGGGCAAGAGGTGTCGGAAAGGGGCTGAAAACAGCCACATCGATGAGTCCGGACCGCATGGCCTCGACGATCGACAGGTAGTCGCTGGTCGGCTTAACTTCCACGGCCTTGCCTGTTCCCTCGGCGATCAGTGAGGTAAGCGGCTTGAACTTTGCCTGCAGGTCCGCGTTGGCCTCCGCGGGGGGCAATCCCACTTTCAGCACGTCGGGCGCGCCGCTTTGGGTGGAGGAGTCACCGCAGGCGGTGACACCGCACATGATCACCACGCAGGCGGCAGCGGCCAAGTTGCGGAGCAGTTGTGGGTTGATGCGCATGGGCAGGCCTTTCCAAGCTGAATCCGAGGTAGTTCCAAATATTCATCTAGACAAATTGACTCAGCAACGCTCAGACGTGTCTGGAAGGCGAATAGCTCTTGAACAGCTATGATCTGATTGACTGGCTGTCCGGAACGCTTCGGGAGTCCTCTAGACTAGGTTGATGCCGAGTAAAATCTCCACGAGCCGGGTGCCGCTCTACCGGCAGGTGCAGGACGTCCTTTTGCAGCGACTCGACAGCGGAGCTTTGCGCCCGGGCGACCGGCTGCCGCCCGAGACCGACCTGGCAGCAGAGCTGCGAGTGAACCGACTCACGGTCCGCCAGGCGATCGGGGAGCTGACCCGTGCCGGCCGGTTGGTCGCACGGCAGGGGTCGGGAACGTTCGTTGCCCCGCCGCCTCGGCACTTTCCTATCGAACTCGCCGCTGCCTTCATCAACGATGCCGATGGTCTCAGTGAAGCCTTCAGCGCCGTGGGGAGAACGCTGACCGAGTCATTGGTGGCGAGCGAGATCGTGCTGGGCGGGAGCGCGCCGCAGGCGGAGGGATATCTGCCGGGCAGCCGGCTACATCGCATCGACACCGTGCTCGAGGTCGACGGCGAACCCTGGTTCGCGAACTCGCTGTGGATGGACGACCGACGATTCGCCGGCATCGAACGACATCTGCAGGATGGATGCTCACTGTATGTGGTGTGGCGTGACATCTACGGCGTGCGACTGAAGGCGGCCTGGCGTTCATTCGCCGCAGCGGCTGCCTCGCCACGAGTGGCGGAACTTCTCGGTGTACCTGCAGGTGCGCCGGTGCTGCTGCGAGACGGCCTCAACCTCGATGAGCACGGTGCCCCTACTGTGTATATCAACCGCGCCTGCCGCAGCGATCGCGTGCAGTTCGTCGCGAACTACCTGCATTCGGACTGATCCTCGGAGATCGGTTCTTAGTCCCATACGAGGCGATCTGAGCGTCGTTCTGCTCGTGCCGGACACAGACGTTGGTTCGCAGGGTTCTGGACGCGTATGACCACCTGCGCTATGGGAGATCAGGCCACCGAAGAAATTGGGAGAAGCTAGGGCTGGACGGGCAAGATCGACCTCGCTGACGAGCAGTTCCTTCCGCGGAGCGAGATCTGTACTGGAGTGAGAGCAGCCTGTTGGGATTCGCCGCGCCGGAACGCAACCTTTGCGGGTTCATCTACTTCTACTTCCGGCCGAATATGAACCTGGTGGTGGGTGGTCCGGCGATCTGGGACGACACAGGCGAGGATGTCGACAACTGCCTCTACTACGGCTGGGATCAGCATCTTGCGATCCTCGAAGGCGCCCAGATGTATGACTTTGAGTTGTCGAACTCACTGTCCTGCGAGATGGTCGAGCCGCAGAAAGAATACCGGCTAGGGTACGGCCGCAAGGGAGTGAAGATCGACCTGACCTGGACTGCACTTGCTGAGCCGCATTACACGATGCTTGCGGAGGGGGAGAGGAAAACCGGGGCATCGGGAGTTGGGTCGCGCGTGCCGGCGACCTGTCGGTCGGTCACTACGAGCAGGCCGGCTGGTTCAAGGGAACGGTCCAGATCGAGGGCGAATCGATCCCGATCGACTGTGGGGCGCTTCGTGATCGCGGTTGGGGCCCCGTCACGCCGACGCCAAGGATCCCGTGCGCGCCGGCCGGCCGTATGTCTTCGCCTCGGCGGAGAGTGGATGGCATCTATATCCCAGCAGCGCCCTCTCGTTTGACGATGATCCCAACATCGGCACGACGGAATCGGCGACCCATGGTTTCTACATTCGCGATGGGATCAAGGCCCAGGTCGTCGAGTGCACACGTCGAGCCGATCGTGGGCGCGACGGGCGGGTGCTGGCCCAGGCCATCGACTGCGTCGACGAACTGGGCCGGGAGCTGCACGCGGTCGGGACGTCGCTGAACTGGTTGAAGTGGCCCCACTACACCGATATCGTCAACTGGTGGTCGTTGGTGAAGCGGGAATACGACGGCGTGGTGGTCTACGGCGAGGACCAGTACGTCATGAACTTCCGGCACTACCGCAGGTTGTGGACGAGACTTCTGGCTGAGGATCCTGGGCTACTGCACTGCTTCCCTAAGTCGCCGGACAATCGCAAACGTGCCAAGACGTAAACGCGCAGATGCTGAGTATCGACCGTGAGTGCCGCTTTGGATCGTGGCCGCAGGGCAATGCTGAATTGCGGGCTGGACCGTTCGGAGAACGGGCTTCCATCTCAACACCCGCCTGCGCTGCACCTTCGCCCAGCGATTAGAAACGACCGTGAGGGGGTGTCTCCCCATCCATCTGGCGGAGGTAATGGCCGGACATGATCGGGTGTGGTGCATGGTATTTGGTTGTGACCGACAAAACTGTCGTTGCGTTTGAGGCCGACTGCCCGGCAAGCTGTGGGCGCTGGTTCGGCTTTAGCTGCCGCCTTCATGCCCGCCGACGCGGTGGTAAACCGCGGCCGCCAGAACGAGCGGCGTTCATCGCCGACGTCAATGTGTTGGCCGAGAGCGAAAACCGGCGAGTTTGAACGAGCAACGTCCGCGTTTGCGCCGAGCGGCACGATTGCTCGGACACAGTGGCCGCGGATGCGGTTGCTGGCCATGGTTGGTGGCCATACAGCGTCACCGACCCGTCCGTGATCGGCATTGAAACCGTTACTCCGCCAACTGGACTCATCGACCCGAACCGGGCTCACCTAGGTACCGGGAGACTCCTGTCAGCCGATGGTGCTCAGTGGCGGCCGCCGAGTTCGAGGAACAGGACGCCGACGACGATTAGGGTGATGCCGCCGAGCATTCGTCGTGTCAGTGGTTCGCTGAAAATGTACTTCGAGGCGATGGCTGTAATGGCGACACCGGAGGCCGTCCAGATTCCGTAGGCGATGCCCAGCGGCAGCCCCTGCCGCAGGCCAACCAGTAGGCACAGGAACGCGGCGATGTAGCCGATGGTGGCTGCAGCGTAGAGCTTCGTGTGCCCCATCGCGGCAACTCGCAGTGACAGGGTCGCGATGACTTCGAAGACGATGGCGCAGATCAAGAACAGATACTGCATCATTGGCTCATCTCGGGTGTGCTGGCCTCATCGCGGCGTGATCCTGTTTCGACGAGCAGGACACCGGCGATGACCAGCACGAGTCCCGCGCCCATAGTGAGGGTGAACGCTTCATCGAAAATAAGCGAGGACAGGATCGCTGTCAGCGCCACACCGCTAGCGCCCCAAATACCGTATGCGGCTCCCAGTGCTAGACCGCGTTTGAGGACAGCAGTCAGGAATACGAACGCCGCCACATAGCCCACAACGACGACCACGAACAGAGCTGGGTTCGACTCGGAGCCCTTCAATGACAAAGAGGCCGCAACCTCGCTGAGAATGGCTGCGGATAGCAGTAGCCAGGTCATCATTGTAGTTCCTTCCAAGAGTCCGAGCGCGAATCGCAGCAGGTCGGATCGATCATCGTCGGGCATCGGAAAGGGCGATCGTGCCCACGAACCACGCTCCCTCGCGAGGAGTCGGAGTATGCAACCGGGTCCGCTCACCTCGCCCCACTCATGGAACCTCCTGGTCCACCGCTACATCGACGGCCAGCGGGAGAACGGTCAACCAGGGATCGACGCCAGAGACGATCCGTAAGGTTGCGTGTGCCCGGTCGGATCTTAGCGGCCCGAATCGCGTTGTTCCGGGCTGATTCTGGCGCCGGGCCGACTGAATGACTGGTGGAAGATATTCCGCAGTCATTGCTGGTCCAGGATGCTGGTGTGCTCGACCTGTGTGGCGATCGCGAGTCTTTGCAGGTAATCATGTTCGGAGGTGATCCACACTGTCGGCAGGGTCGGGTTGAATTGTCTTGCCGTGCCGTCGAGGATGAGGCCGTCGAAGCGTGTCGCCGAATGCAGGAACGCCAGCACGGTCTCGGTGGTGTCCATCCATCCGGCGATCGTGACCTTGCGCGCAGGAAATCCTTGTGTCGTAAGGGCTTTCGTGACCATGGGCGCGGAATCCAGGCAGGCGCCGTCAATCGGGTTCTCGACAGCGATGCCGGCGAGGATTGCTGTCAGCGATGCGATGATGTCCGCGTCGACAGGCTTGTGCACAAGCTCTCCTCCTCGGGACCGGTTGTGCTAGAGGCATCAGATGCTCCGGTGGCTCAGGACTCGCACAACTGTAGCTCCGCGGCGGCCGGGCCGGACGAGCTGAGCTCGGTCGCTGCGGAGAACAGGGGTGCTGAAATGCCGAGTGTGCTGCTCGTCGGAATCGAGTAGAGGGCTGTGTCAGCGTCGCCTCGCCGACGAGGGCCCTTCCTGATCCGGTACCGGCGGCCCATCGCCGTCGGTTGGAGTCGTACCCACCGGCTATGCCCGCAGTAGCGGTCTGTCGATCCCAGGCGAAGGTGAGTGGAGTTGTGTTCAACCCGTTGCCGGTGGTGCGCCGAACCCGGTGCGTTGCTACCAAAGCGCCGGGCATCGCGGCACGCGACCGTTATGGCTCGCGAGTGTTCGGCGAGCAAGACATCGGCAGCCGGCTGCGGACACCGCAGCGCGACAATATTGCGTTGATCCGCCAACACATCCACGACATCGGGCCCGACGGCGTGGTCTGGGCACGTCGTCTGCGCGGCGGCGTCTAGGGGTGTAAGCCCCGCACTGGATGCAACAGGAAGCTTGCGAACAGGGGTCACTCCGAGCGAGGCGTTGCCGAGAGATTGCCAGAAGAGAGAGTCTTGACTTCCAGCCAATGAGAGTCGAGACTTCCTTCATTACACGATGCTCTGAGAGGTTCCCATGACTCGCACAGTCCAAGACCCGCCGCTCGATGCACAAGCTGAGCGGCTGCAACCGATTCAGGATGTTCCGCTGTGGACGGAGAGCTTCCACGGCTCCGGATACGATCCGAACAATCGGCTGGGCGTCTTCGTACATGTCGCCCGTGCACAGTTCGACCCCGAACTGTGGGATGAGACGTGTGTGATCTACCTTCCCGACGGGCGCTTCGCCGTGCACCGTGGCTTCGCCTATGGCGACAGGCCTGAGGGCCCGGCGGCCAATGCCGTCACTTACGTCTACCGGAAGCCTTTCGAGGAGTGGGACCTGCGATTCCGGGGCAGCGTCCGCGTGGTGACGGCCAAGGAGCTCGCGGCGAACACGCTCGCCGATGGAGTGCACGTCAAGGCGGAGCTGGACCTCACGTTGCGTGCGATCGGGCCCGCGTTCGGGATCGGCGGCATGCGTCAAGAGTTCTGGGCCCACGGTCACTACGAGCAGCACGTCGGGCTGCGCGGGATGGTGACAGTCGACGGCACCCTTTTCGACTTCGACGGCACCGGGATGCGGGATCATTCCGTCGGTCCGCGCGACATCAACGACCTCGAGCTTCACTCGTGGTGTCACGGTGAGTTTCCCAGCGGACGGGTGTTCATGGCGATGGACGTGACCTCTGCGGAGGGGACCTGCCTGCGCTATGCCGTCGTCGGGAACCGGGACGGTCTGGTGGAGGCCACCGTCCTGTCGCCCGGCGCGAGTCTGCTCGCGTCTGCAGCTCAGTCCCAGGACCCTTACACCCTGGAACTCGAGGGTCCGGAGGGGCCGACAACCATTCGGGCGGAGATCCTGCAGTCGCTGCCGCTGAGCATGTGCGGAACCAATGACTGGGTCCCTGGTACTCGCACCGACGGTCATCACCTCATGTACGAGAGCAAGACCCGTTTCGAATGGGACGGCGAGATCGGTTACGGCCTCACCGAGCGAAGCGCACCAGTCCGGTGAACTCCGACCCGCTCGACGGCGACTGGAGCCCGCACGGTTGGTGGACGACCACCAACCTCGGGGAGGCTCTCCCCGGTGTGCTCACCCCGCTTACATGGTCCTTCTCCGGGCCGGGCCTGGAACGTGGAATGCGCCGCGCATTCCGGACGATCGGCGCGGCGAGGCGAGACGAAGCGCGCCTGCCGTTGGACACTCGGAACTGGGGGGTCGGGATCTTCCACGGCAGGACCGCGGTGAACATCGACTTCCTCGGTGCGATGGCGGACCGGCTTCCCGGCACCAGTGGTGCCGCGATGGCGCAGCAATGGTTCGGGGCGATCCCGGAAGGGTTCGTCTCGAACCCCACCCGGAGCCGATACCCTGTCATCGCAGCCAAGCTGCCCTGGGCGGCGGCCACCGCATCGAGACGGGTACACCGGACCCTCGAGTATGCCAAACGGTGGTGGTTCGAAGAGACCCGCGCCACCGCCACGATGTCGCTTCCCGCTGCCATCGAACAGCTTCGTCGAGCGAAGAAGGCGTACGAAGACTTCACCTCCGACCACATCATCGCTCAGATGGCGGTGGTGCAGCCGATGTTCGAGGCGGTCCAGAAGATCGCCACAGCGGCAGGGGCTGAAGAACTCACGGACAAGCTGCTCGTTGGCTACGGTTCGCATGCCGAACTCGAGGTGGTCGAGGGACTCTGGGCACTGTCGTGCGACGAGATCACCGTGGAAGAGTTCCTCGCCGAGCATGGAGCGTACGCGCCCCTGCAGGGTGAACTCGACTGCTGGTCGTGGCGCGAGGATTCGTCGCCGGTCGAGCGGCTTCGTGAGCAGTACCGCAATCAGGACCTAGCGCAGAGTCCGGCCCGTAGCGACGCCGCCCGGGCAGCCGAGCGGGCTACAGCCCGCGCAGAGGTCATGTCCCGGCTTCCCCGTCACAGACGCGCACTTGCCGCCGCGGTGTTCAAGTTTGCCGCCGGGGCGATCCCACTGCGCGGAACCGCAAAGGCCGCGTCGTTGCGGGCCATCGACGTCGGCCGCGCCGCTGCCCGACAGATCGGAGCGCACCTCGTCGCGGCCGGCATCGTGGCCGAACCGGCCGATGTCTTCTACCTAACCGTCGAGGAGTTGGTGGCGGCGAACGACGGTCAGTATGCCGACACCATCGCGAAGCGACGTGCGCTACGCCAGGGTTACTTGGGCCTGACGATTCCGGCGTACTGGCGAGCCCGGCCGGAGCCGACCGCGATCGAGTCTCAGGATCGCGAGGAGCGGGAGGTTCGGATCGTCGCCTGCGGTGCCAGCTCCGGTGTGGTCGAGGCGCCCGTGCGGGTGCTCCTCGACCCCTACTCCGACGACATCGACCCCGGCGAGATTCTGGTCGCTCGGTTCACGGACCCGGGCTGGGCCTCGGTGATGTATCTCGCGGGGGCACTTGTCGTCGACATAGGAGGGCTGCAAAGTCATGCCGCGGTGATCGCGCGCGAACTGGGGATCCCGTGCGTAATGGGGACCATCGATGGAACCATGCAACTACGCACCGGTGACATCTGCCGGGTCGACGGCCTCGCCGGCACGGTTGAGCTCGTGAAACCCTGCGGCGGTCCCTGAGGACTGCGGTCGCGATGGTTAGATTGTCGGTGTGGGCGAAGGGGCTGTGGTACATCGACGTCGCCGCCGTAGTCCTTCAGAGGTGCGGCGGAGCTTGGTCGATGCCGGCGAGAAGTTGTTCGCCGCTCAGGGTTACGAGGCCACCACGCAGCGCCAGATCGCCGCTGCCGCCGGTGTGTCCACCTCGGTGTTGTTCCGCCATTTCAACTCAAAGGCGCAACTGCTCGCAGAGGCCGTGATCGAGCCGTTCGGGGAGTTCGCCGCCGTATTGGCCGAGGATTTCCAAGCGGCGGTGGCGGCCGGTCGTCAGCCCGCGCCATGGTTCGCCGCTGCCCTCGTAGTGCGGCTACGCGTGCACCGTGCGAGCCTGCGTGCCCTGTTGAGTACATTGCAGTCCGCTGACGGTGACGCACTGATGGCCGCGCTCGGCGGCCGTCTCGATGTTAGGTTCGACGAGATCCGCCGCTACGCGGAGCGTGCGCCAGCCGCTGAGAACGGGGACCTGGTGCTTCGCTTGTTGGTCGCTACGACCACGACAATGGTGGCGCTCGAGGACTGGTTCCTTCCGCCGGGCCACGATCCCGCTAGGCTGGCCGAGGTGCTCGGCAACATGGCCAGCCGGGGAGAAACAGGGTCGTCGGCCCGCGCGACTCGTCACGCTCGAAGGCCGACCGAGCCGGTGCCCATGGGTGAGCCGACGAAGCCGTCGGGTCGGAGGCGCAACCCGGACGAGGTTCGCGAAGCGCTGCTGCTCGGTGCGGCACAGTCGTTCGCGCAGAGGGGCTTTGCGGCAACGACCTATCTCGACATCGCCGGTGCGGCGCACACGTCGGAGTCGGCGTTGTTTCGCCACTTCGGCTCGAAGTCGAACCTGTTGATCGAGGCGGTACTCGAGCCATTTGCCGACGCGTTCAGATCGGTGAGCCGCCGATGGGCAGCCGTCGCCCCCGAGCATCGACGCGCTCGTCAGATGGAGTTCGTCGCAGACCTGTACTCGACCCTGGTCGCCAATCGTCAACTGCTCCGGATCCTCATGGGGGTGGCGAACGATCCGGCACACGAAGACGTGAACGCCGCAGTAGCCGCGTGGTTTTCCTCGACTTTTGCCGAGCTGGTGTCGCAGCAGGAAACGCTCGATGGCGTCGACCCCGGAGATGAACCGGAGCTCCGCATCCGGGCTGCCTTGGCGATGTTGATGGCAGCTGCTGTCCTCGATGACTGGTTCCTGCCGCGCGAGGATGTCGCTGAACCCTCACGGACGATCGCGACCATGTCCGATCTCATCACCCGCAGTCGCCGCGCCGCAAGCCACGCAGAAGAGTCTTGACTTCCCATTATAAGAGTCGTAACTTCCCTGTTAGCCGCGTCACGTTTTAGAGCGAACGCGCAGAACGATCGCGGCACCGACAAAGCGGCATCTCCCGCACCTCGATTTGGACGGTCGGCGTGCTTCGGGCTGTCTAAGGGATCGCGATGCGTGGAGTCGGCGAGGGCACGACAAACAGGAAGTAGGGATCATGGTCGACAGCGAACTGGCCGTTATGCGGGCGCTCCGGCTCAAGGGCCGGGCAACCATCGACGGTTTGGCGACGGCTACCGGCCTACCGACTGCGGAAGTGGAGTCGGTGATCACCACGCTGGCGGCTAGCGCCGAGACCCGCGAGATTCGCGGCGCCCACATGCTGCTACCGTCGGCGCGCGAACGCCTCGACGCGCTCCTCGTGCAGGAGCGGGCCGGCGTCGACAGCAGCGCGGCGGCGGAGCTCTACGAGCGGTTCAACCCGGTCAACGCAGACTTCAAATCCTTGGCCCTTGACTGGCAAACGTGCGGCGAGGAGCCCAACGATCACCTCGACGCCCAGTACGACGAACGGGTCCTGGCGAGGCTGCCCGGCATCCATGAGCGCATCACCCCGATCATCGACAGGCTCGGCGAATTGGTGTCGCGTCTTGCGTTGTACGGGCCGCGGTTGCAGACCGCGCTCAACCTGGTTCAGGCGGGCGAGTCAGAGTGGCTGCTGAAGCCGATCATCGACAGCTACCACACCGTGTGGTTCGAGCTTCATGAGGAACTCATTCACCTGGCTGGCCGCAATCGGCTCGACGAGGCGACGGCTGGCCGTGCGTACTGAGCTCCCAGACACATACGGTCCATCGGTAAAGGCGAGGAAGGTCGAGGGAATATGGCAGTCGTAGCATTGACGGGAGAGCTCGACGCCGGACGCGACATTCTCGGCGGCAAGGCGTGGAGCATTACCGAGATGCTCCGCCATGGCATCCCGGTCCCGCCGGCATTCACGATCACCACTGATGAGTGCACGCGATACTACGACGGCGCCCGAACAATCCCCCAGGATGTCCTCGACCAGCTTCCCAACGCCATGCAGTGGCTTGAGCAAGAGACAGGACGAACGTTCGGCCGCGGCAAATGGCCGCTGCTCGTGTCGGTCCGCTCCGGCGCGCCCGCGAGCATGCCCGGCATGATGGACACCATCCTCAACCTGGGCATGACCAACGCGGCCGAGCAAGCACTGGCGACCGCGACAGGGGACACCGCATACGCCGCCGACACCCGGGCGCGGTTCCAGGAGCAGTTCAACAAGGTTGTCGGAGAGCCCGCACCGGCCGAGCCATGGGCGCAGCTCGTGCGCGCGATCGCTGCCGTGTTCGACAGTTGGCACTCCGAGCGCGCCGACCACTACCGGCAGGAGCGCGGGATCCCGGAGCTGGGCGGCACCGCCGTCACGATCCAGACGATGGTGTTCGGAAACCTCGATGACCGTTCGGGCACCGGCGTGATCTTCACCCGAGACCCCACCGGTGCCAGCGCGGGCCACTACGGGGAATGGCTCCCCCGAGGGCAGGGCGAAGACGTCGTTTCCGGCAACTTCGATCCGCTGCCACTCACCGCGATGGACGACACGGTCCCCGAGGCACATGCTGAGTTGCTTGAGCTTGCACGGCGACTGGACCGCTCGGCCGGGGAAGCCCAGGACATCGAGTTCACCGTCGAGAGCGGAAGGCTGTGGTTGTTGCAGTGCCGCCGGGCAAAGATCCGCACCGCCGGTGACGGCTCGGGAGTAGACGCAGATGTGCGGGCAGCCGCGAGGATCCTCGCCTCCGGTCGTCCCGCGTGTCCTGGTGTCGTCAGTGGCGTGATCGTCACCGACGTGGACGAGGCCGAGACGCGCGCACTCGCCGGCGAGAACGTGATCCTGGCTCGGCCGACCACCTGCCCTCATGACGTGAGCGCGATGTCAGTCGTTGCCGGCGTGCTCACCGAAATCGGCGGAGCGACTTCGCATGCGGCCGTGATCAGCCGTGAGCTCGGCGTTCCCTGCATCGTCGGAGTTGGCGAGGGAGTGCTCACACCGCTCGAAGGCGCGACCGTGACCATCGACGCGGGCGCCGGTCAGGTGCTTGAGGGCGCGCTCGCGTGAGCGTTTACCTGCTCTCTCTTAGCTGATCGTGGTCGACGAAAGTGTGGCTTGACCCAGATACCGGAACGTTTGGGGGTGCTGGCGGAAAATTGAAAGGACATTGTTGGCGACCCTCACCGAAACGGCTGCGTGCACCGTCGGAAGTAGCCGATTTTGGAAGTGTTCGGCACTGTGCACAATCTACTGACGCGCGGAGTGTTAGGTAGTCGTGTCGAGGCGATCGCGATCGAGGGACTGGGCAACAGCGGAATCGTTGCTTCAGCGAAGATCATGCGGCGCTCTGAAGTCATGTAGATGACGCCGTGGCCCACCGCTGACTAACGTTCTGGGGTACAAATTCTCCCAAGCCTTGTTCGTCAAATCTCGGATGGACGGATCAGCTTCGTTGTCACTGGGCAAGACACCGGGCACGTCCGGACCACCGATGTGGTCGGCACGTCAATCCCGATGTCTCGAAATCCAATTGCCGTGGAATCCGTTGGGCACCTGTACCGGAAGCCGGATCTCGGCGATCGGCCCGCTGATCAGATCTGCGGCGTCGATGATCGCCAGATGGCTGGTGTCGCGAGTGCGATCATGGATGAAGGTCATCAGGTATCCGTCGTCGCTTTGACTGTTGGCGCGCGGTACGAATACCAATTCCCCGCAGGTATTTTCGGCGGGCAACCCCAGCACCTGGCGCGAACCGCCATAGGTAAAGTCGTATTTGTAGATCCGGGAGTGCGAAGGTCGCGGGTCCAGGGGGCTGGGGCTGCATGGTCGAGCACTGCGAACGAGTCAAGACGAGCAAGGAAGCCCTCTGCGCGGCCCACCGGCACGAATGGAACTCGGCCCACGCGGCCGGGCAGACCCGGTCAGCATTCCTCAACGCTGCACAGCCTCGGATTGCCACCGAGGGAACCGAACCCGAGGATCTGCCGAGTCTGTCCCGATCGCCCGACCCCGACGCGGCGGGCGGTTCTTTGCTGGGCACATGATCAGCGCTGGCGCCACCACGTCAGGGCGACCGGCGCCACCGATATGGAGCAATGGATCGCCGAGCAGGCCCCGCTGCCAGGGTTCGGCATTTGCCGCGTCAAGGTCTGTCCCGACCTGGCATCTGGACCCTGGGGGCTCTGCGGGATCCACCGGGGGCGCTACTGGCGCGACGGCAAACCTGGTGGGGCGCGGGCCGATACGGCCTGGACGGGAGATCCGGCGCGCTCGAAATGGCCGGTTCTGGTCTGTGATGACGAGGCGTCGTCCGACGGTGGTGCGCCGAGGCAGATCCGGCCTATCGCCTCGGGATCATCAACCTCGTCGGGTTGCCGCCGCTGGTCAAGGCCGAGTTCAAGTGGGGCCTCTACGCGCACGGGGTGAGCAAGCGTCACACCTCCTGGAGCTGAGCTTCCTGCAGCGGTTGGCCAATCTCTGTCGACGGGACAGGCATTCGATCATGGCCGGCCTGCGAGCCGAAGACTTCGGCGGTCTCCACGACGGGTTGCGCGCGGTCTGGCACATCGGCCGGGAAATCGCCGACGGTCTGCGGCTGATCTACTGCAGCCCTTCCGATGCCAAGGACGTAGGGTTCATCGAGACCGAACACTTCGGTCGCCGACTACAACGCGCTCAGCGCCACTTCGACCTGACGACGATCCCGCAACGCTGGCTGCGGGATCTGCTCTGGGAGCACCTCGCCGAGCTGCTGCGTTCCCCGAAATGCCCCCGCAGCCGCAACACCTTCGACACCTTGCGCCGCGCCTGCAACGAACTCGGGGCCTTCCTGGCCGCCGACGCGCCCGAGGAAGGGCACAACCCCCGGCTGCTGGGAGAGGCCCACGCCCAACGATTCGTTGCCGACCAACGCCACCGCGAACTACACGGACTGGTCGCACTCGGCGTCGTCACCGCGAACGGCAAACCCGCGACGGTCAACACCATCAGCCGCCGGATCACGTTCAACCAGATCCGCAAGATCCTGTTCCGCGCCCTCGAAACCGGACGGGCCGCCGAGATCGGCCTCGACCCCGGCTTCATCGCAGCCTTCCCCTCCGGCGGGCCCCGAACCCGGTCCGGCAACCCCTTCAGCGATGAGGTCGCCCGCACCCTGGCCGATGAGAACATCTCCGACTGCTCAAGACCCACGATCCGGCCGCCGACGGATTGCGCGACATTTGGGAAGCGATCATCGTCACCGGCCGGCGCTGCAACGAAGTCATAGGCCTGCGGCTGGACTGCATCGGCCGCTACGGCGGGCTGCCACTGCTCTGGCACGACCAAACCAAGGTCGGCAACCTTCAACGATGGAATCCGCATCCCCGAACCCCTCTATCAACGCCTGGAACGACGACGGGACAAGACCCTGGCCCGGTTCGAAGAACGGCGCGGCCGCGCCGCGACACCGCAGGAACGCTCGGGCCTGGCACTGTTTCCCAGCCGCGTCACCAACCCGGACATGACACGGCCGGTCTCC
This sequence comes from Nocardia neocaledoniensis, assembly GCF_029868625.1. GTDB lineage: Bacteria > Actinomycetota > Actinomycetes > Mycobacteriales > Mycobacteriaceae > Nocardia > Nocardia neocaledoniensis_A. The sequence goes on from NZ_JARWOJ010000268.1 coordinate 42,831, forward strand.
TACACCCACTTCAGCCGCCGAATCCGGGCATGGGTTGCCGCACTGGAGCTTTCGGCCGTCCCGCACCAAGCCCGGCACACCTTGGCGACCAACCTGCTGCGCCGGCGCGAGCCTGGCCCGCATCCGTCGCTACCTGGGACAGGTCTCGGACCGGATGGCCATGCACTACACGAAGGTCGCGCACTCAGACCTGGAAGATGTCCTGGCCGCGGTCTGGGTCTCCGGCCCCGGTTCCGCGTTGCCCGGAGAACTGCTCTCGGACACTACGTCTCCGGTGACGAGGGAGGAAGCGATGGCCTTGTCGTTGGACCTGTCGCGGCGCAGCACGCCGACCGAGGGCGGGTTCTGCACCTTCCAGCCTGTCGTCAACGGCGATGCCTGCCCCTGGAAACTGAACTGCGAGAATTGCGACCACTTCGTGCTCTCCGGCGGCGACCTGCTCTACTGGCGTCGCAAACGCGAACAATGGCGCTCGATCGCCAAACGCGTCCCCGACGACGCCACCGCCGACTACCTGCACCAGGTCTTCGAACCCACCTCCCGCGCCATCGACGGCCTCGGGACGGCGCTGGCCGGTCTCGGCCTGCTCGACGAAGCCCTCAAACTCGACCTCCGTCGCCCGCAAGACTACTTCCACCGGATCTGGGCGACCAACTTCCGGGCCGAGGACCTGGCGGCCGCACGGGGACAGGAGTCCGCATGACCTCGGCCGCCGAGACCAAGACCTCGGCCGCGCTCGAAGCGCGCCGCGCGGCGACGGCCGGGCTGCTCGAGCGGGCCAGATCACCGTTGCCGCGGTTGCTCGCCGCGCGGACGTCTCGCGCACGTTCCTCTATCAGAACCCTCAGGCAGGCAGTCTGATTCGTGAAGCGCGCCCGGTTCGACGGCCGCCCGAGTCCAAGCCGACATCGACCATGCGGTCCACATCGAGACCTGCTGGCGCGAGCGCGCGCTCAACGCCGAGGACGCCGTCGCTGACGCCTACGACGAGAACGCCCGGCAACGCAGGACGATCGGGGAGCCGGTGGGTCAGGTCCGCGATCTCGAGGCCGAGATCCCCGAAGACGGCGTTCAACGGCTGATCACCGAGAACACGACGCTCAAGGCCCAGGTCAGGCAGCTCACACAGGACAAGCAGGGCCTGCAGGACCGTCTGCGCGGAGCCCGGGACAACAACCGGTTCCTCGACAACCGCGTCTCGCCGCTGGAAGCCCAGATCGCCGAGGGCGCAACCGATCAGACCAGCTCGGGCACACGAGTCGAGCCGCTTCCCCGGGATCCGCAGACACGTCGCACTCGCCCGGGCATCAGGAACGAATGCCCAGGCGGTCGGTGTTGTCGCTGCTATTCCATGGCCTTGACCAGGATCGTCACGCTCGGATCCACATCGGGGGCCCACTGGAGGGTCGGCAGGTCGGCACCGCTCAACCCCGCGAGTTCGAGGGCTGATCGCCCGGACAGGTGAGCGGAGTTGATCGACTGGCCGTCGGCGATCGAGGAATAGAACTGGGCGGCATAGTTGATCGCGTCGCCGTCGTCGATCTCATCGGCCATCCCGATCGCGAACGGCACGACCTCGACGAGATCATCGATCTGAGCTGCGGAGTTGCACGAGTTCAACAGCACTAGCAGCGGCGGAGTGTCGGTCGCCTGAATCGCGCGGGCGAACGCACCGGCGGTGACGTCCACGCCCGAGTTGGGATCGTCGGTGTCCTGCTCGAACACCAAGAAGTCGTCATCGCTATGACCGGAGAAATGGACCACATGCGGACAGAACCTGCTGAGCCCGTTGAGCAGGTCCAAAGGCGTCGCCGCAGAACGAACATCGAACTCGATCTGGTCGCGATGAAGAGCTGCATCCACGGCCTTGCGGATCCGGCTCTGCTCGCGACCCACCCGGAGATCGCCCTCGCCGGCAGCCCCGAGGATCAGCACTCGCAGCTTCTCGGGTTTTGGCGCCGGCAGCCGGCGCAGCACATGCTCAACTGCGGATTCAGTGTTCGTGAGTCGGGATTCGAGCGCGGTCTGCTGGCCTGCGGCGAGGCGCTGAGCCCGTTGTTCCTCCCGTTTGCGCTTGGTCTCGGCGGCATCGGCTTCGGACTTTTCGGCCTTGGCCAGCTTGGCCTGGAGATCGGCCTCGCTCTTGGCATAGGTGCTGGCCCGCAGCTGCCACCGGCCGGCTTCCTTCCCGGCGGTTTCGGCTTCCTTGTCCTTACGCTCGGCCTCGCGGAGCTTGCTCGTCACGGTCGAGTCGGTCTTGGATTTCGAGGCCGCCAATCGCGCTCCCGCAGCTTCGGCGCGTTTCTTCGACTCCTTGGTCCGGAACTCACCGGCCTTCTTCTCTGCGTCGACGCGCTGCTTGCGCTTGTTGTTCAGCTGGCTTCGATACTGGTTCGCGCTCAAAATGAATGGCTCCTCGCCCCAAGATGTTCTGCCCGGCAACCTCCGAGCAGCGCCAGGATACTGCGGGGGGCCGACACGTCTTGGCCCGCACAGGGATGCCATGTTCCTGGATTCACTCGGCCCGTCGCAACGCTCGAAGCTTCGCTTCGCTAATGATCCGCAACTTCCACGCCGCTTACATGTTCGCGTCGACGGCTCGCACGTCGGGACATTCGAATACTCAGTGAAGGTCGGAAAACTCGACAAGGACTTCTGGGCCACGGAGGTTCTGCGAGCAGCGACGTTCCCCGTGGAGGTGACAGGGGAAACCGACAGCGGCCTGCTCACCGTCATCTTCAAAGGCGGAACGTCGATCTCGCGCGTCTACGGACTGATCGAACGATTCTCCGAGGACATCGACCGACTCGTGGTGTTCCCGACATGGGCGCCGGCACCGGAACCCGCGGCAAGGCGCTCAAGCGAGTGCGCGATGCCGTGGATGAGCACATCGGCATTGGCCAGGACGCCATGGAAGGCAAAGAGGCGACCGCCGGCGTGATCGGAACGTGTGGTCGTCTCGTTCGGGACTGACGAATCTGACTCGCCGGCGGCGCAGTGCGGCTCGGGTCGATGGATGTGCATACGCCTTGTCGGCAATCACGGCCCCCGGGCGTGTCCGCGGCCTGCCCGGGCCGGTGCGGGCAACGCTGATCCCGTCGAGCAGCGGCAGGATTTGGGGGTTGTCACCGGCCTGACCGGGTGTGAGCAGCTCTCGCATCGGCAGGCCGCGGTCGTCGACTGCGAGGTGGCTTTTGGTACTCAGCCCGCCGCGCGACCGGCCGAACGCTTCCCCGCCCACGGCGATGCTTGCGCTGGTGGCGCCCCCCATTTTCCGGGCGCCGGCAGCGTGTCGGTGAGCCCGGACAACAGTGGAATCCACACTTGAGATCCACTCGATCTGCCCGATCGAGTCATCCTTGACGATCACTTCATTCAGAATCGCCTGCCAGGTGCCGTCAACGGTCCACATCCGCAGCCGCTCGTGGTCGGTTTTTCACGGCCCATATCGTTCGGGCAGGTCACGCCACGGTGTGCCGGTCCGGAGCTTCCATAGAATCGCATTGATCACCTGCCGGTGATCACGCCACCGTCGGCCCCGGCCCGATATCGGCAGCATGGGCTCGATCCGAGCCCATGCCCGGTCCGTCAACTCGCCACGACCAACCACGTTCTACAGCTAACACCACCCAGCACAACGAATTACAGGACAGGGCCTAGGCCTTGGCGCACCTGCCGAGAATGGACTGCTCTACAGCACACGAGTCCCCGGGTGCAACGCGCCGCCTGACACCGTCACACCCGCCGCTGCGGTCGTGTTGTTGGTACGAATCGTCATCGACACTGACCTGGACCAGCTCCCGCCTCCAGTCCGATGGCTGAGCCGCTCTGCGCCGTCCTGCGTCGCCTGATCGACGAGCAGCGCGGAGACCTCGACGAGAACCGGCTTGCCCTTGCGCTGGGTCTGTGAGGCATCAGCATGTGTCGTAATTGGAGCAACGATCAACTGCGTCGCGGCGGAGTGAGGTGGTGCTGGAATGGGGGTGGTCCATGTGTCGGCGTACTTGGCACGGAATGAGTACCACCGCACGGTCCGGTCCGCGCTACCCCCTCACGTCGGTTCAGGTCCGGTGAGAGAGACTTGTAGTGGGTCAGACCCTTAAGCTTGGAACGTCCCAGGACTTAGAGTAGCGCGGAAGGTCGCCCGCGCCTGCACGGACATCGTCAGTTCGGATCCTTCTGGCCCTGACTGAGCCCCAATACCAGGTGACGCGGTTGCTCAAAGCGCCGACCGTATTCGCCTGCAAGGTCACGATGTCCGCCAGATGCTGGCGTGCTCGATCGCGGTAGCAGCCGCCCGGGCCACTAGGTAGTCGTTTCGGTGGTCATCCAGGCCGCTGGCAAGATCGGGTCGAACTGGCGTGCGGTGGCATCGAGGATCAGGCCATTGCAGCGGGTGGCCGTGTGCAGGAAAGCCAGAATCGTGTTGGCAGCGTCAAGCCAGCCTGCGATTGTGACTGCCTGTAGTGGAAACCCCTGCGCAGTAAGGGTATCCGTGACTTGCGGTGCGGATTGTAGACAGGCGCCATCGAGAGGTTGCTCGAGGCCAAGCCGGCGAGAATCCTCTGCGTCGACGCCAATGTGCTGGCGTCGATGGGATAGTGCACGGTGCCTCCTTCGCAGTTGTGCCGGAGATGACGGACGCCGAAGGCGCTCATGGCGGCCCAACGACGCGACATCCCGGCGCCGTGCCGCGTAGGTGGTTCACAGCTACGAACGAGGAAGCCGCCGCGGGGCTGCCCGCACTGATCTGGCGAGCTGTGGAACCCGGCGGACTCACAACTAAGTCCCAACAAACTCGCTCGACGTCGCCGTCGTCGGTCGTAGCGCAGAGTTGCGAAGAGTTGTCGAGAACGGGCATCTGTCCAGGTCAGGGTATGATTTGCGCAACGCTCTGGTAGTCTAAAGTCGCATCTGGTAGTCGAGTCGCTCGGCTCTGTGGGGGTCAGGGGTTCGAGTCCCCTTAGCTCCACTTTCGACAAAGGGTCCGGCTTTCGAGCCGGACCCTTTTTTCGTTCAACCGCTATTCGCGTCGCGCTCGACGGCGGCTGGTGTGGTGTGGATACCTCGAGCCCAGCGGACGATGCGCCAGAACTTCTTGCGGACCCGCCATCCGCGGGCCGTTTGCCCGTCGGAGGTCAGGGCCGACAGGTGGCGGATGAGGGCGGCGCGTTCGGTGGCGGGGATTCGCGGGTGGACGAGTGCGCATGCCACGGCGTCGTGGGCGCAGTAGGGGCGGTCTCGGTCGTAGGCGTGCCGGGCCGTGTCGAGGACCTCGGTGGGCGGGTAGTGCCCGATGGACGCCAGGCACAGGCGGGCTAGTTTCGTGAGGGGGCTGGGGAAGAGGCCGTGCGCGACGGTGTCGCCCGGGAGGCCTTCGGCGAGTGCGATGAGGCCGGTGCGGAGTCGTGGATCATCCGGGGTCGGGATGTCGACCGATGGCGGGAAATCGCCGGCCGAGTAGGACAGGACGACCCAGGCCTCGTCCGTGGAGTCGAATGCCGCGTGCACCGCTGTGCGAAGGTCGGGTCGTGGCAGTCTGGCCACGCACAGCAGGTTCGCCTCGGCGACATCGCGCAGGACGACGCTCAGCCGCCACGGGTCGGCAACCGACATCCGGTCCAGTGCCGCGAGGTAGTAGGCGCCGTCGAATTCGACGTCACGGGGCCGCATTTCGGTGAACACGGTTCGGACGGTGGAATCCGGCAGCCATTCCATCGGCACCGGGCCGAAGAACGCCACGAGCCGGATGACGACCTGGTCGAGTGGGAGCGGGCCGGCCGGCTCCGACGGGAGGCGGGCGAGCGTGTCACGCAGGGCGGCGGTGAGCCGGGACCGGGAGACATCCGGCAGAGCTTCGGGGAGCAGGTATCGGTACGTGTGGGCATACCGACGATGGACGTGACGGCTGATGCCGAGCAGGTCGGCGACCAGCTGGTCATGGGCGACGCGGCCATCGATCACGAGCTGACGCCAGATCAGGGCCGAGGCGTATCGGCGCCGCTCGTTGGAATCGGGCGGGCGGGGATCACGGCGGAAGAGCTCGGCTCCGACATCGGGGTGGCCGGTCATGACCATGGAGGATAGGCCAGGGGCGGGGGCGTAGCTGGCGATGTAGCAGGAGTCGGGCGGCCGCGCCGAAGGTCTCCCGATCACCGGGAGAGGGTCGCGGGGAGTCGCCGAGCCGGCCTTAGTGTCCCGGATCACATGATCTGCCCACTAAGGAGCTCTCCCGATGCGTCTCATGAAGTCTCGCCTGTCCGCGATCGCCGGTGCGATCGTCTCGGTGGCCGCGCTCAGCGTGGCCGGTAGCGGTAGCGCGGTCGCCGCGCCGCAGACCGGTGAAATGTTTCTCACCTTCGTCCGGCACGCCCAGTCGGCGGGCAATGCCTCCGGGCTGATCGACACGTCGATCCCGGGCCCCGGGCTGACCGACCTGGGCAGGCAGCAGGCCGCGGCGGTCGCGGAGTTCCTCGGCGACTGCAAGTTCGACGGTGTCTACGCCTCGACGATGGTCCGGACCCAGCAGACGGCGGAGCCGACCTCGGCGCGGTGTGGTGAGTCCACCATCGTCGAGGAGGGCTTCCACGAGATCGAGGCCGGCGACTACGAGGGCACCCCGGAAGCAGACGCGACCAAGGGCTATCTCGCCGCGCCGATCCAGTGGATGCAGGGCAACCTGGACGCCCGGATCCCCGGCTCCCTCAACGGCCACGAGTTCAAGAAGCGCGTCGACGACTCCATCCAGGACGTCCAGGACCGCGGCGACAAGCGCGCGGTGATCTTCTCCCACGGCGGCACCATCATGATCTGGGCGCTCATGTCGGTCTCGAACCCGGACATGAGCAAGCTGCAGTCCGATCCGCTGCACAACACCGGTCGGGTGGTCGTGAAGGGCAGCCCGGCGAAGGGCTGGAAGCTCGTCTCCTGGGACGGCCACGCCGTCTCCTGAGGCCCGAACCAGGGCGGTGTCATCGTCGAGCACTGGCGTTCGACGATGACACCGGGCCTTCCCCTGCTGTGAGACATCGGTCCGAGGTGGAAGCGGTTGCGTACCAGCCGGGTACCACCGTGTCGTGCGGGCACGACTCGCTTCGGTGCGCATCGGACCAGTTGCCCGACGCGTCGCGTTCACCTCGGCAAGTCCTTTCGGCGGGCGTCAGGACAACCGGGTTCTGTCGAGGTACGCCTGCCGCCGTGCCTGGTCGTATGCGCCGTAGTCGGCGCCTCCGACGAATCGTTTGAGTTGCCACATGATCGGCGCGGGAATCAGTTCCTCCAGGAGCCCGATCGGTGCGAGATACCGCGGCACGGTGATTTCGCCGCGCCCGTGGCCGGCACTGTCGACGATCGCCGCGGCGACGTGTTCGGGCTCCAGGGTCGGTTGCAGACGTAACCGGACACCGGCGGTCAGGTCCGTCCGGGTCGCGGCGGGCAGGATCGTGCTCAGGGTGACACCGGTGCCCGCGAGTTCGGCGCGGAGGGCCCGAGAGAGGGCGACCACGCCGAACTTGGATGCGGAGTAGGTGGCGATCCCAGGAGTGGTGATCTTGCCTGCCATCGACGACACGTTGACGATGTGCCCGCGGCGGCGTCGGATCATGTCGGGCAGAACGAGACGGGTCCCGGTCAGTACCGCACCCAGGTTGATCGCCAGCTCCCGCTGCAACGCGTCGAGGTCCTGGTCGACGAAGCGCCCCATGTGCTGGATTCCCGCGTTGTTGACCAACATGTCGATCGGCCCTCGCTCTGACGCGGCCCGGAGGAACTCTTCGAAGCTGGCTCGGTTGGTGACATCGAGGTGGTACGCGTGAGCGCCGAGCTCTTCCGCTGTCTCCTGAGCGGCGGGGAGATCACGGTCACCGATCCAGACCGTCGCCCCGCGCCAGATGAGTTCCGCTACGGTGGCGCGCCCGATGCCCCTGGCGCCGCCGGTCACACATACCCGTGCGCCGTCGAGGTCGATCACAGCGGGCTCCCCACCGGGTGCCGCAGCGCGAAGTACGCGATGAGGCGGATCTCGCCGGCGTCCGTGCGCAGCAATGCGCGTCCCAGGTAGACGCCGGGCGTCAGCTCGACGATTTCGTCGCGGGTCTTGCGGATCGGGAAGGTGCGGACGCCGGGGTTCCTGTACCGTGGCACGCCGTAGTCCAAGGCGCGCACCGTTACCCGTGGCTCGATCAGACCCTGTTGGACCGAGTGGTCGAAGCCGAACCCCTCCGCTTCCCCGCCGACCATGCGAAGCCCGAGATATCCGAACGTGACGACAGGCATCGCCACCATGGCGAGCGGCGAGAGCCGGTTCAGGCCCGTCCCCGCCGCCAGGTCGAACGACTTGCCCCGCCAGGTCGGATCGATCCGCATGAGCTGATTCGCGAGCTTCGCCTCGGGGATACCGAACAGCTTGCCGACGATCTGACCATCGAGCTTCCCGTCGAGGTCGCGTGGTTCGGCGCCGGCGCCGAAGAGCTGTGACAGGGCCTCGCGGTCGTCCCTGCTGCCCAATTCTCTGAGATACGACCATGTTTCGGCACGCGCTCGCGTCGGGCTGTGCTCGGCGAGCGCGCGGAGTTCGCTCAGCATCGTGGTCGGGGTTGACGGTCGCAGTTCGGTAGTGCCCGACACTGCGACGGCCTCGAGTTCAGCGTTCATCACGCCTCCCAATCTGTACGGGCTGATGCCTGTCTATTCTGGTACAAGACTGTGCCAGAATTGAATGTGGGCTGTCAATGGTGAGGTCGCGTACGGGGAAGTGGGAGAATGGCACGCGTGTCCGCGGCCGGTGAACGTAGTTACGGGGGAGAGTCGGCACCGGAACGCGTCCGCCGCCGACGGTCCAGGCTTATCGATGCCGCGTTGACAGCCATGGCCGAGAATCGCTGGCGCTCAGCGACTGTCGCCGGGATCTGCGCCGAGGCCCAGCTCAACAAGAGGTACTTCTACGAGAGCTTCACCGATCTCGACATGCTGGCGAGCGCGGTGATCGATGATGTCGCGGCGGAGGTCGGTCAGGCTGCGGTCACTGCGTATCTGCGGTCGGTCGAACTTCCCCTGCCGGAGCAAGCACGCGCCGCGGTCGACGCGGTGGTGGGCGCTTTGGGCACCGACCCGCGCAAGGCGCTCGTCCTCCTCGGTGGTGTGGCCGACAGCCCGGCGGCCCATGGCCGGCGTGCTGATGCGATGAAGGGTCTGACCGCGATCCTTGTTGGTCACGCTCGCAGCGTGCATGGCGTCGAATTGGAGGAGGACTCGCTCGCGTCGACCGCTCCGGCCTTTGTGATCGGTGGGACCGCGCAGGCCATCCTGTCCTGGGTGGACGGCACCGCCACGATCGAGCGGAGCCGGCTCGTCGAGGACATCGCATCGCTGTGGCTCGCTCTGGGCGAAAGCGCGGCGGGCATCGCCCGGACGAGACTCGAAGCAGGGACGTACAGGGTCGGCGGCGGGAGCGGAATCAATCCCGCGCCGTGAAGCGAGTTCGGTAGCGGTGGGGAGAGATTCCCACTTCCTGGGTGAAGGCGGTGCGGAAGGTGACGGGGGAGCCGAAACCGACTTCGGTGGCTATGTGGTCGATCTGGTGGGTGGTGGATTCGAGGAGTTCCCTTGCGGCGGCGAGGCGTTCGGTGGTGACCCAGCGCATGGGGGTGGTGCCGACGTCGCGGGCGAACTGGCGGGCCAGGGTGCGCGGGGAGGTGTTCGCCGCGGCGGCCAGCTCGGTGAGGGTGACGGGATGGGGGAGGCGGTCGCGGAGCCAGGCGCGCAGATCGTCGAGCCAGGAGGCCTCGTCGGTCAGGGGGTCGGCGTGGACGTATTGGGCCTGGTCGCCATCGCGGTGGGCGGCGATGACGAGATTGCGGGCGATGGTGTTGGCGGCGCGTTCGCCGTGGTCGCGGCGGATCAGATGCAGGCACAGGTCGAGGCCCGCGGCGGAACCGGCGCTGGTGAGGGTGTTTTCGTCCTCGACGTAGATCGCGCGGGCGTCCACCTCGACCTCCGGGTACATCCGTTCGAGCAGGGGTGCGTGGCGCCAGTGGGTGGTGGCGCGGCGGCCGTCGAGCAGGCCCGCCTCGGCGAGGGCGAACGCGCCGGTGCACAGGGCGGCGACCCGGGCGCCACGCGCGGCGGCCCGGCGCAGTTCCCGGAGCAGAGGTGCGCCGACCGAGCGTCCGGGCGGGACCGCGGGCACCAGGATCGTGTCGGCGGTGGCGAGCGCGCGCAGTGACCGATGGGGGTGCAGGCGGGCGCCGGTGTGGGTGCGGACGCCGCGCAGGTCACCGCACAGCGCCACGTCGTAGAGCGGTGGCGCGCCCGGATCCCAGTCGTAGCCGAGCGCTTCGAGCGGCATGCCGATCTCGAACAGGGTCATCCCGTCGACCAGCGGAACCGCGATGGTGGGTCGCTGCTGAGCCATGGCAAAATCCAATCGGTTTATGTCGATCCTGCCACTCCCGCGACTGCCCGTCCACTGCGATCGTTGACCTATGCCAGTCATCGCAGAGAACCCACGCCCCGCATTCGCCCGCTCGCTCCGCGCCACCGTCCGCCACATCGCCGGCGGCATCGACGCGTTCGCCCGCGTCCGCCACGGCACCCCCGTCCCACCCGACCACCCCGCCCGCGAACAGCACGATGCGGCCGCCGGCAGCTGGCCGCGCGCTCTCGCGTCGACCAGAATGGCCAGGTGCCCGACCTCCTCGACGACACCAGCCTCGAACGCTCCGCCGTGGTGGCGAACAACGCGATGAACCGCGAGCGCGGCCTCGCCGGCGTCAACAGCTATGCCCGCGAACTCGGCTTCGATCCGTACGAGCGGCTGGCCGAACGGCTGCGGCACGATCCCACGGCGGAGGTCACCTGGATCGATGTGTGCTGTGGCTCCGGTCGAGCGCTGCTCGAGGCCGAAAGCCGGTTCGCCCGAGAGTTTCCGGACGCCGAGGTGGCCCTGATCGGCGTCGATCTGGTCGACTTCTTCGCCGCCCGGCCGCGCACCCCGCGCCTGCGTCTGGTCGCCGCTTCCGCCTTGACCTGGACCCCGGATCGCCCGGCCGATCTGGTGACCTGCGTGCACGGGCTGCACTACCTCGGCGACAAGCTCGCCATGATCCGGGCCATGGCGGAGTGGACCGCGGCGAGCGGTCTCCTGTGCGCGGATCTCGACCTCGACGAGATCCGGGGCGTCGTGCCCGCAACCGTTCTCGCGGAGTTGCGTGCCGCAGGCCTGGCCTACGACCGGCGCGCCCACCGGCTGCGCGGTGTGGGACCGCGGGTGCCGCATTTCTCGGCGACCTATCTGGGTGCCGACGACACCGAGGGGCCCGGCTACACCGGGCAACCCTCGGTCCGCTCGTATTACCGCTGAGCTCCGCGCATCCGGAGTCCGATCACCAGGCGACGGTGCCGTTCATGTCGAAGAACGAACCCGACGGGGCGTCGGCAGGCAGGGTCGCCGCCCGCACGACCACCGCGGCGGCGTCGGTGGCGGTGAGCGGCGCCTGGTCACGGTTGATCGGGGTGAGGTCGGTCTGGACGAAGCCGGGGCACACCGAGGTCACCTTGGTCGTGGTGTCGGCGAGCTTCTTGGACAGGGCGATCGTCACGGCGTTGAGCGCCGCCTTGGAGCTCTGGTAGGCGGGCAGCACCATGCCGAAGTACGGCGATTCCGGGTTCAGCTGTTCGGCGAGCGAACCCATCGTGGTCGACACGTTCACGATGCGGCCCGCGGCGCTGGCGCGCAGCATCGGCAGCAGCGCCTCGATCATCGCGACCGCGCCGAATACGTTGGTGTCGAAGGTTTCCCGGAACAGCGGCAGCGAGGCGAACTCGTGCTGCTCGCCGTCGGTGGCCTCCGGCAGGATGCCCGCGTTGTTGACCAGGATGTCGAGGGTGCCGAAGTTCTGACGCACCCACTCCGCCGCGCGGGCGACGCTGTCGGCGTCGGTGACATCCAGCTCGATCCCGTGCGCCTCGTATCCCTTCGCCGTCAGCGTCGCCGCGGCTTCCTTCGCGTCGGCCTCGCGGCGCGAGGTGAGCAGGACGCGGGTGCCCGTCGCGGCCAGCGCCTCGGCCGTCGCGAAGCCGAGTCCACGGTTGCTTCCGGTGATCACTGCGGTCGACATGGTGTGTGCCCCTTCATTGTTCGGACGCCGAGCGGTCGGCGTGAGGAGCGGCGTCCGCGGCTCCTCACTCGGTAGACGGCGGCGCGGGCGCTTTCGTGAGATGTCGCCGAAAGAAACTTCTGACGACGGGCTCTGGTTCGGCCGACGGTGGCGTCGCCGCGGCAAGTAGCCTGTGGCGGTGAGACCGATGGACACGGCGCCGGGGGCGCCCGCACGGCCGGGAGTCGCCCTGGCGGCGGTTGTCGCCGTGGTTTTCGTGACCTTTCTCGACACCACCGTGGTCAGCGTCGCGCTGGGCGCGATCCGGCGGGAGATGAGCGCCGATGTCACGTTGCTGCAGTGGGTGGTCAACTCCTACACCGTGGTCTTCGCCGGATTGATGCTGGCGGGCGGCTCGCTCGGGGACCGGTTCGGGCGCAAGCGCGTGATGATGGTCGGCCTGGTGATCTTCTGTGCCGGATCGGTGGTCTCGGCGCTGGCGAGCAGCGTCGCGCTGATCATCGCGGGTCGCGCCATCATGGGCCTCGGCGCCGCGGCGTCGGAACCCGGCACGCTGTCGCTGCTGCGGCACATCTTCCCCGGTGAGCGGTCAAGGGCCAAGGCGGTCGGCGTGTGGGCCGCGGTCTCGGGGCTGGCACTGGCCGCGGGTCCGGTGCTGGGCGGTGTGCTGGTCGATACCTGGGGCTGGCGCTCGATCTTCTGGTTGAACCTGGTGATCGGCGCCGCGGCGCTGGTCGTCGCGCTGTGGTCGGTACCGGAGAGTTCGGACCCGCGCCAGGAACCCGTCGACTGGGCCGGGGCGTTGCTGGGCGCGCTGGCTTTCGGATCGGTGATCTACGCCGCGACAGTCGGCCAGGACGAGGGCTACACCTCGCCCACCGTGCTGGGACTGTTCGCTCTCGGTGGGCTCGCGCTGGTGGCGTTCGTGTTCGTCGAGCGGCGCGCGCGGGCGCCCATGCTCGAATTCGCCTATCTGAAGCTGCGTGTCGTGCGCGGGGCGCTGGTGGTGTCGTTCGCCGTGTACTTCGGCATCTTCTCGATCTTCTTCTTCACCGCGATGTATCTGCAAGTGATGCAGTCCTATTCGGCGGCGCGCACGGCGGCGGTCTTCACGCCGATGGCCGTCACCATCGTGCTCGGGTCGCTGGTGGCCGGGTACTGGGTGGCACGGCACGGTGCGCGGATACCGATGATCCTCGGCTGCGTCGTCGGTGCGATCGGCATCCTGCTCACCCGTCACGAGCTGTCGGGGGCGCTGAACGATCCGTGGCTGGCCGCCGCGATGGCCGTGGCAGGCGTCGGGTTCGGCATCGCGGTGGTGCCGTTGACCTCGGCCGTGATGTCGGGCGTTCCCGCCGAGCATTCGGGAATGGCGGCCGCGGTGACCAATACGATGCGCCAGGTCGGCGCGGCCTTCGGTGTCGCGGTGCTCGGCGCCGTGGTGAGCTCTTTCCTCACCGGGGACCTGAAGGCCAGGATGACCGAACTGGGTCTGCCCGCCACCCTGCAGCCCGACGCGATCCAGGCGGTGGAGCGCGGCCGCATCCCGGAGGGCGTCGACATCGGCCCGTATCTGCAGTACCTGTCGAAGGTGAACGAGGTGCTCGCCACGGGCAAGGTCGCCTTTCACCACGGGCTGGACGTGGCCCTGCTGGTGTCGGCGGTGATGATCCTGGCGGCCGCGGCGTTCACCGCCCTCGACACCGAACGACCACGGGCGAAGGTCGGCTAGTCACTGTCGGATGGACCGAGTTCACCTGGTGGTGGTCTCCGTCCGCCATGCTGTGTGCGTGACTTTGTCTGATGTCGCCCCGGTGCGCGGCAGTGAGTATTCGATTCTGTTGCGCCGGATCAGGGCGGCGGGTCTGCTGGATCGGCGTGTGGCGTACTACGCGTGGAAAAGCGCGCTCACCGCGGCGGCGTTCGTCGCGGGGTGGGTGGCCTTCGCGCTGATCGGTGATTCGTGGTGGCAGCTGGTGGTCGCGGCGTTCCTGGCGGTGGTGTTCGCGCAGTGCGCGTTCCTCGGCCACGACGCCGGGCACAAGCAGATCTTCGGGTCGCGACGGGCCAATTACCTCTACGGGCTGATCGCCGGCAACCTGGCCATCGGGCTCAGCATCGGCTGGTGGACCAGCAATCACAATCGCCACCACGCGCATCCCAACACCGAGGGAGCCGATCCCGACGCCATGGGTGTGCTGGCCTTCTCCGGTGAACGCGCCGCGGCGGGCCGGGGCTGGCGTCGATTCGTCTTCCGGTACCAGGCCTGGCTGTTCTTCCCGATGCTCCTGCTCGAGGGCGGCAGCCTGCACCGTTCCAGCGTGCGCGCGGTGTTCCGCTGGCCCATCCCCAACCGGGCTGTGGAGGGGGCGCTGCTCGCCGCGCACGGCGCGCTGATCCTCGGTGCCCCCTTCCTCGTCCTCTCCCCAGGAAAAGCGTTGGCGTTCATCGCCGTTCAGCAGGGCCTGTTCGGCTTCTACATGGGCTGCACGTTCGCGCCGAACCACAAGGGCATGGAGGTGCTGCCCCCGGGCGACAACACCGACTTCCTGCGCAGGCAGGTGCTCACCTCCCGCAACGTCCGCGGCGGCCTCCTCGTCGACACCGCCCTCGGCGGCCTCAACTACCAGATCGAACACCACCTGTTCCCGTCCATGCCGCGCGCCAACCTGAGCAAGGCGCAGCCGATCGTCGCGCAGTTCTGCCGCGAGATCGGCGTGCCCTACTGCGAGACCGGCCTGTTCGAGTCCTACGCCCAGGCCCTCGCCCACCTCGACGAGGTGGGCCGCCACGCCGCCACACCGCGCTGATCAGCGGCCCGCGCCGGGTGATAATCGCGGGGATGCCCGGTGGTCGCCGGGCCGGTGGAAGGTGGAGCGATGACGGTTGTCGGGCTGGTCTTCGTCGGGATCGCTGTGCTGTTGCACGGCTACATCTTCGTCATGGAGTCGCTGCGGTGGACCCACCCGCGAACCAGGGCGACGTTCGGGATCTCGGCGGCGGAGGCCGAGGCGACCCGGGAGATGGCGTTCAACCAGGGTTTCTACAACCTGTTCCTGGCGATCGTCGCTGCGGTCGGCATGGGCTTCACGATGTTCGGCGACACCGGGGTCGGGCTCGCGCTGGTGCTGGCCGGGGCGGGCTCGATGGTCGCGGCGGGCGTGGTGCTGCTCGCGTCCTCGCCCGACAAGGCCCGCCCCGCGCTCATCCAGCTCGTTCCGCCGCTCATCGGCTGTGCCGCACTGGTTCTCGCGTACCTGTGATCAGGTGAACGAGAACAGCGGCGGGACGGCGACGACCACGGCGGCGGCCCAGGTGCCGTAGACCGGGACGTAGCGGGTCTGCCAGCGTTCGAGGTCGGCGAAACGGTGGGTGCCGCGCAGGAATCCGAGCGTGAGGCGCATCGACCAGGCGAGGTTGACCAGCAGCACCACGTTCATGCCGAGGGCGACGACCTTGTTGGGGGTGGAACCGAATTCGGCGATGCGGGTGAGCATGGCGGCGAGCATCACCACGTCGACGGCCAGCGCGCTGACCACCAGGACCAGCTGGACGCGGTCGAAGAAGCCGGGCGGGGCCAGCGGGTCGCGGGCCGAGATCGTGTAGAGCAGCAGGCCGAGGACCAGGACCAGGATCAGGTCCATGAGGATCAGCAGTTCCCGGTCGACGTCGAGCACGCTGCGGGTGGTCGCGAACGCGACGAGCAGCGCCAAGAGCATCAAGATCGTCAACGGGGTGAACACCCTGGTCAGTACCGGGGCGATGTTCTCGACCACATTCTGTTTCGCCTCGACCAGCCACGCCGCGACGACGACCGCGCCCGCCGCGCCGAACGGCAGGACCCAGTCCTCGAGCACCGGCTCGATATCGATGTCGAGGGTGCCGAAGGCGCCGGCCGTCAACCCGATCAGTACGCCGCCGCCCAGGGCGAGCAGCGTGAGGTACACGAACCATTCGCCGGTGAACCGGATGAAGTCCATCCGGCGGCGATCCGACCGCCAGTCACCGCCCACGTAGGCGAGCCCGACGACGAACCACAGCGCGATCGGCGCGTGGATGGCGGCGATCACCTCGGTGGCGCTGCCGCGCTCGAAGGGATAGAGGTTCAGCACCAGCGCGGCGAGCACGAACGGAACGACCAGTACCGCCGCGGCTTTCGCGCTCACCTGGCGTTTCCAGGCGAAGTACCCCGCCAGGAACGGCAGGATCAGCAGGCTGACGTTCAGGCCGAGCGCGGCCTCGGGCAGCAGCGCGAAGCCCGCCTTCACCGACAGGGCCGCGCCGACGGCCAGCGCGAGCACCACCGCCAGTTCCCGATTGCCTTGCCGCTCGGCCTCTTCGGATTCGCTGGGCACGAGTACGAGCTGCTTCCAGAGGCGTTCGGAATGCTCGCGGGCGAACTCGCGGGAGATGGCGTCGAGGCTGCCCATGCGCTTGACGGCGACCAGGAACGCTTCGTCGTCGGTGAGCCCGCCGCGCTGGAGCGTCGAGACCTGTTCGCGCAGATGGTCTTCCATCTCGTCGACGTCGGCGACCGAGATCGCGCGGTGCCGCTGGACGTATCCGCGCCACTGATCGATGTGGGCCTGCAGTTCCGGCTCGGTGTCCATCACGCCCATCCCTTCGCCACCGTCGGCGGCAGCACGGTGCTGCGCCACACCTGGTCCAGCGCCTCGGCGACCACGGCCCATTGCGCGCGGCGCTCCGCGAGGGCCGCGCGGCCCGAGTCGGTGATCAGATAGTGCTTGCGCCGCCTCCCGCTCTCGGACGTGCGCCAGGTCGAGGTGACGTGGCCGAGCCGCTCGAGCCGGTGCAGGAGGGGGTACAGCATGCCGTCGGTCCATTGCATACGCCCGCGCGAGAGCGCGTTGACCTGCTCGAGAATCGCGTACCCGTACGACTCGCCCTCGGCGAGGATGCCGAGCACCAGCGGCGTCGCCGAGGCCGCTACGAGATCTTTGTCTATCCGCATCGGACTCCTATACCTAGAACCTCTAGGTCATAACCTAGCAGATCTAGGTATGTGGGCGGATGATGCTTGCGTTCAGTAACGACCCGCCGGTGCCCGATCGATACGGTGAGCGGGTATTTCACCACGAGTGGAAGGAACGTCAATGGCTCTACTGTCGAGGTCCAAGATCGCCGGGACGGCAGCCGCGCTGGCCGCGGTGGCGGGGACGATGGTCGCGGGAGCGGGCACGGCGAGCGCCCTGCCCAGCAGCCTGGTCGGCATCAACTGCCTGGGGATCAGCCCGAACATCGTCGATGTGCCGTACAGCAACCAGGTGATCGTCTCCTACATCCGGGACGTGTCCGGGCTGCCGACCTTCACCGTGCACTCGGGGGCGAGCATCTGGGGCTATCAGACCCATCCCACGCTCACCTGGACGAACCTGGCCACCGGGGCCTCGGGGTCGCTGACCGGGCACACGAACATCTCCTCGATGTTCGGCACCGGCGGCACCGTCTACTTCGCCGACGTGCCGACGGGCGCCGGTCCGGTCCGCATCGACCTGTCGATCGTGAACACGGGTCTGGTCCCGGTTCCGCCGGTCAACTGTTCGGGGACCACGGACATCCTCTGAGCGACAACCGTTTCCGGCCGGGCACCCGATGGGTGACCCGGCCGTGATCGTTCGGCGGGGGTTAGGGTTTGCCACCCTAGGGTGCGGATCGGCGAAATCCGCCTAACAGGGGTTCCCGGGGGCTCGATGGAGTCAGCAGAACGCGCGATCGCGCGGCGACAGGGAATCGAGGACGTCATGAAGAACGTAGTGCGGATGGGTGCGCTGATCGTCGTGGCCGCGGCGGCGGTGGCGGGCTGCACCGGGGACGGTGGTTCGACGGGTTCGGCTCCGACGTCGGCGAAAGCCAGTGTCACAGCGGGCACTCCGGCCCCGACCGGTGGTCAACAGCCCGCGGGCGGACAGGACTCGTCCGGAGGGCAGGGTTCGACCGGTGGACAGGGTTCGACCGGTGGCCAGGGTTCGACCGGAGGGCAGGGTTCGTCCGGAGGGCAGGGTTCCTCGGGTGGCCAGAACGGCGGAGCGACGCCGGACACGACGCAGGTGTCCCAGCCGCCGGCGGGCAACGACATCAGCGGACCGGGCAAGTGCATCGACATCACCTCCACCGGGGTGCGCAACGCGCTGGCCCGGCTGGGCGACGGCTGGCACGCACAGCGCGGATCGAACGACATCCCCGGCCAGTGCGCCGACCTGCTGTGGGTGCAGGCGGTCGGCGGCAACTCCGCGGGCGCGCCGATCCATGTGCTGTTCTTCCACGACGGACAGTGGTTGGGCACGGCCACGTCCGAGCCGTACGCGTTCACCTCGGTGGTCGGCTACACCACGAATGTCGTCACCGTCGAATACAAGTGGCTCGCCGGCGACGAGCCCTTCGCCGCGCCGCAGGGTGGTCCGGTGGCCATCCACTACACCTGGAACGGCTCGAATGTCGTGATGAGCGGCCCACTTCCGCGAGAGGTGACCCAGCCGCAGCGCTAGTCGCCCGGCCGCGCCGGCTGGCAGGATGAACGCCATGCGTTTCACCGTGCCCGCCGTCGTGGCGATGATGGCGGCGGTCCTGCTGGCCGGCTGCTCGCTCTACGCGGAAGGGCCCGATCAGGACGAGCGTGACAGCTGGTCGCGGGTGATCGAGTCTGCCGTCGAGGCCCTTCCGGGAGTGGACGACGCGTCGCATGCGTTCGAGTACCACCCGTACGGCCCCAACTCGTACTACACGTCCCTGCTCGACGTGCGGCTCGCGGACGGCGCCACGCCGGCCGAGACCGCGCCGGTCGTACTGGTCATGGGCGCCCAGCAACTGCCGTCGCACTATCACGGCGACACGACCATCGTCAGAATTCGCCGGGCGACCCACTCCTACTACGGGAGCTGGCGATTCGGGCGGACCGTTGAGGTGGAAGCGAACGCGGCCGCCACCTGGACCCGGGTGTCCTCGGCCGATATCGGTGCCCAGATCCACTGGTCCGGCGGTGTCGATACCACCGGCGGCGCCGACGGAATCGCCGGATCCATCGATGTCCGAGCGGGATCGGAGGCCGAACCCCAGCGTGCCATCGCGGCGATGCGCCGCATCATTCGGGACTTCCCGGAACTGGCCGCCAACAACTGGACGGTGTCTCCCACGCATGGGGGGAGCATGTCCGAGCTCTACTCGTCACTGGAGCCCGGCGTGACTCACGCGAACCCCCGCCATCGCTTTCCCACCGACAGCGAACTCGGCCTGTGGGAGTGGTTGCTGACCGATCAACCCACTCCGTACATCGCCGAGGTGTCGGTGTTCGACCCGCCCGAGAAGGCGGGCCGGACGCTGGCGATCACCGTATTCCCGCCCCTCGGAGAGAAATTCGGCGCCGAGCAGATGACCCTTCTCGCCGACCGCCATCTGCGCTACCTGTCCCAGCGCGGTGACGTGGTCGACTACAAGATCATCAGCCGCCAGGGTGCCGGTCTCGCGGTCTTCGTCGGTGGGTGCCCGGAACCGGGACGCGAGGTCGCGCCGGAGTCCGAGCCCTTCGTTCGTCGGTACGAACGCTGCTGATGTCGGGTCAGCGGGCCGGGTCCGGGTGCAGGACCAGCACGGTGATCTCGCTCGGCGCGAATACGCGCAGCGGCGGTCCCCAGAAGCCGGTGCCGCGGCTGGTGTAGAGCTGGGTGTTGTTCGCGTGCCTGCTCAGCCCGGCGACGACCGGCTGGTCGAGGCGCACGAGATAGTGGAACGGCCAGATCTGGCCGCCGTGGGTGTGTCCCGAGATCTGCAGGGCCACGCCCGCCGCCGCGCTGTCGATGATCTGCTTGGGCTGATGCGCCAGCAGGACGACCGGCAGCGCGGGGTCGGCGCCGGCGAGCGCGGCGGGCAGATCGGGGCCGTGGCCGGGGAGACCGGCGCCGGTCGGGTCGTCGATGCCCGCGATCACCAGCCGATCGCCGTCGCGCTCGATGGTGCGGTGCTCGTTGCGCAGCGGCTGCCAGCCGAGCGCGGCCATGTGGTCGATCCAGCCCGGCGCGTCCCCGAAGTATTCGTGGTTGCCGGTGATGTAGTAGCGGCCGAGCGGGGCCTCGACGCGGGCGAGCGGGTCGACCTGGGCGCTGCGTTTCGCCACCGAACCGTCGGCGAGATCACCGGCGTGACAGGCGATATCGGGCCGCTGGGCATTGACCACCTCGACGATCCGCTCCGACCAGCGCAGCCGGTCCAGTGCCGCGAAGTGGGTATCGGTGACCACGACGACGCGCAGCCCGTCGAGACCGGGGGCCAGGCCGCGCAGGGCGACGTCGACGGTGCGGACCCGGGGGATCCGCCGGGCCTCGTACCCACCCCACGCGATCAACGCGACCGAGACGATCAGCACCACGGCTGCGACGACCCGGGCCGCCACGAGACCGTCCACGCCGGCGACGGCCAGGGCGCCGCGCGCGAACAGACCGAGCACCGACCACGAGAACAGCACCCACAGCACCCCGAGCGAGATGTCGCCGACGATCACCGCCGGGTCGGACTGAGCGGGCCCGTGCCCGAAGAACATCGCCGCGGGCAGGCACAGGTAGACGAGCAGGCACACGGCGGAGCCGAGCCAGAACAGCCCGCCCGCGCCGCCGGACGGCGCGGCGACCAGCGTCCACCACGGCAGCGCGACGAGGATCGCCGGGATGAGCAGGATCAAGATCAGACGTACAGCGAATCTCACGGGGTCCCGTTCTGCGCAGGGGGCCGCCCCGCCGAGGTCGCGGCCAGGAATAGATCATCCAGCCTAGCGCCGGTACGCCGAGCGTCCGCGGGACTCCTGTCACCACGGCGGTGAGCGGGTGACCAGCACCGGCGAATCAGGGTCGCGACAGGGGCGCGCGGCGGCGGATAGCCTGAGGGCACTCACGGGGAAGGAGTGACGATGGAGTTCGAGCCAGGGGCGATCCTTGCGGGATACCGCATCGAACGCAGGCTCGGCGGTGGGGGAATGGGCGCGGTGTACCTCGCGGCGCATCCACGGCTGCCACGCCGGGACGCGGTGAAGGTGCTCGACGCGCGACTCGCGGTGGAACCGACGTTCCGGGCGCGCTTCGAGCGGGAGGCCGATCTGGCCGCCCGGCTGCGGCATCCCAATGTCGTGCAGATCTTCGACCGTGGCGTCGACGGTGACCGGTTGTGGATCGCGATGCAGTTCATCGACGGCATCGACGCCGCGCACCTGCTACGGCAGGGACTGTCGGTGCTCACGCCCGCGCGTGCGGTGCGCATCGTCGCCGAAGCGGCCAAGGGACTGGACTACGCGCACCGGCAGGGCCTGCTGCACCGCGACATCAAACCGGCGAACCTGCTGATCGCGCGCGCCGACGACGGCGCCGACGAGGTCCTGGTCACCGACTTCGGGATCGCCCGCAGCATGGGCGAGACCACCAGCCTCACCTCGGCGGGTTCGGTGCTGGGCACCCTCGCCTACGCCGCGCCGGAACAGCTCGAGGGCGCGCCGCTGGACGAGCGCACCGATGTCTACGCCCTCGGCGGCACGCTCTACGAGCTGCTCACCGGATTCGTCCCGTTCCAGCGGGAGACACCGGGCGCGATGATCAGCGCGCACCTGCTGGAACCGCCACCGCGGGCCTCGGCGGGCAACCCGGCGCTGCCGGTGGCGCTGGACGCGGTGATCGCGCGCGCCATGGCCAAGAATCCCGACGAGCGGTTCGCCAGCTGCGGTGAGCTGGCCGAGGCGGCCGTCGACGCGCTGGCAGGCCGGACCGTCACCGGGGACACCGCGGTGCTGCCGCGGCCCGCATCGGCGCCGGCCGGTGGGCCGCGCTGGTCGCGGGCACGGACGACCCTGCTTCTCGCCGGTGCCGCCGCCGCGATCGCCGGGGTCACCGCGGCCGGGGTGCTGGCCGCGGTGAACCGCGGATCCGCGGGGGCCGGCCGCCCGGCGCCCCCCCCCCCGCTCGGCGCCGGGGCCCGCCGCCCCCGGGGTACCGGGGGTCCCCCGCGCCCAGCCCCCGGGCCGGGGTGACCCCGGCGATCGCGGCGGCGGCACCGGCGAGAAGCAGGGTCGTCCGTGCCCGCGACC
>NZ_JARWOJ010000269.1 GCF_029868625.1 Nocardia neocaledoniensis
CGCTCCACACCCCCCACACCCACACCCCCCCCCACCCCCCCCTCCGGGGCGGCCCACTCCCCCGTCGATTGTCAGGGCGAGGGTACGCCCGGCGGCACCGGCAGGATGCTGACCGGCGGCAGCGGCACGGTCGGCGGCAACGTCTGCGACGTCGGAGCCACCGTCGGCACGGTGACCGGCGGTGGTTCGGCGATGGTCGTCGGCGCGGTCGGGACGGTGACCGGCGGCGGAGTCGTCGGGACCGTGGTCACCGGCGGCTGCGTCGGCTCGGTCGGCTCCGGCGCGATCGGCTTGGTCTCCGGGCCCGGCGTCTGCATGATCACCGGCGGCTCGGACGGATCGGCGGTGCCCGAACCCGGGTTGGTCGGGGCCACCGGCGCGGTGGAGCCGGGGTTGGCCGGCGACGGGCTCGCCGGGGACGGCGACGTCGGCTTGGTCTGGCCCGGGGTCGTCGGCGTCGGGGTCGGGAGTTGCGCGGCGATCTCGGGCGCCTTCACGGCGAGCTGATCACGCAGCAGGTTCCAGCGGGCGACCAGATCCTCGCGCTTGTCCTTGTCGTCGACCTGGCTGGCGGTGGCGGATGCCTGTTCCAGCCGGGCCCGCGCCTGCTCCGGATTGCCGGAGTCGAGCAGATTCTGCGCGGCGACCAGATCGTCGTCGGCACGCTGCACGACGGTCGACTGGGCCTGTTCGCTGAACACGACCTCCTTGACCCGCCACAGCGGATCGCCGGGTGCCGCGCTGTAGGAGAACGCTGTGAGACCACCGAAGACCACGGCCAGTGCCGCGGCGGCCCCGAGCAGGGGCCTGACCAGCCGTAGACGTCCGCGCGAGGATGCTCCGACTCGAACCTGCCGCGCGCCGATCTCCTGATTGACCGCCGCGAAGACGGTATCCAGATCAGGACCTGCCGGCATCGGCTCGGCCAGCAGGTCGGCTCGCCAATCGGCAAGCAACGACGCCAGCTGGAACTCCTCGGGGCTGTCGGTACGGACCGGTCCGTCGCTCGCGATCGCGTCGATCAGCGCATCGTCGCTGCGCACCGCCGCAATGTCGACCGGACCGGAATCACCGGCATCCTCGGCGGCGTAGGGACCGCTGTCGTGCGACCCACGCCAAACCTTCCGGTCGCCTCGACCGCGCTCGCCATCCCTAGCCATACATTTCACCTGCCCTCGCCACTTGTGACTTCAGTTTCGCGAGTGCCCTGTGCTGGGCTACCCGTATCGCCCCCGCCGTGCTGCCCACGGCGACTGCGGTTTCCTCTGCTGACAGACCCATGACCAGACGCAGGATCAGGATTTCCCGATGTTTCTCGGGGAGCGTGGCCAGCAGAGTGTTCATCTGCCTGCTCGTCTCCGAGTCGAGAGCTCGCTGCTCCGGTCCCTGGTCGGTGGATATGACATCTGGTACTTCGGCCATCGCCTCCGCCTTGTTACGGGCGGCGTTGCGATGGGCGTCGGCGACCTTGTGCGAAGCGATCCCGTAAACGAAGGCCATGAAGGGCCGACCCTGATCCTGATAGCGGGGCAGGGCGGTCATCACAGCCAGACAGACCTCTTGCGCAACATCATCCGCGGAGAGCTGTCCGCGCTCCGCGGCTCCGATCCTGGCTCGGCAGTAGCGGACTACCAGCGGCCGGATCAGTTCCAGTACCTGAGCTAAAGCGGTCCTGTCGCCCTGCGCAGCCGCAGCGACGGCGAGGTCCAACTCTTCGCCCATATGCGTCATCGTCAGAGATTTTCCTGGCGTTACGAGTGGCGCGGTCCGATGTGACCGAGCTTCCACCGAAGTGGCGGAACGGAACTAACAATAGCGACCCCTAGATCACCCGCGAGCGGGCGTGGCCCCTTCTAGGGGAGCTCTCAGGAAGATCACTTAGGTGGGTCAGCGCGGCGGCGCGGCGAAATCCCCGCCCATCGCGCGGATCAGGGCGGCGTGATCTGCGGCTTCGCGCGCGGCGATCCGCGCGGCGGCCGGTTCGGCCACCCCGGCGCGCAACATCGCGGCGGCCCAGCGCAGCGGCAGCAGGCCGTGCTCGCGGCAGGCGAGATCGACCGCGTCGGGGGGGGGGGGGGGGGGGGGGGGGGGGCGCCGCGCCGCCCCGGCGGCGCGGCGCCGCCGCCCCCGCCGCCCGCCCCGCCCCCCCCCACCGCCCCCGCGCCCCACCCCCCCACGCCGGGGGGGGGGGTCGGCGCGGCCCCGCTCGAGGGCACCCCCGCCGCCGGGGCCGACCACGAGCCCGCCGACGGGCGCGGTGACTCGAGCGCCCCGTGGGGCGACGACGAAGCCCCCTTCTGACCCTTTCCGTCACCCGAAGCGACGGGGCGGAA
>NZ_JARWOJ010000270.1 GCF_029868625.1 Nocardia neocaledoniensis
CGGGGCCGGGGGTGGCCCGGACGTCGAGGACCGGTGGGGTGAGCCAGTCGGCGTCCAAGCGCAGCTGCCAGGAGTGCAGGTGGGTGCGGGGGAAGGCGGCGGTGCGGTCGAACAGCGGGTCGCCGAGGATGGGGTGGCCGATCCAGGCCAGCTGGACGCGGATCTGGTGCCGTCGACCGGTGACCGGCGCGAGCGCGAGCAGCGTGTGCTCCCCGTGCGTGGCCACCGTGGCGAAGCGGGTCAGCGACGGATAGTTCTTCGCCGCGAGCAGATCGGCCTCCTCGACGAACCAGCGCCCGCCCTCGTGGCGAATCGCCTCGCGCGGCGCCGCGATCCGCACCCGGTTCTTGCGCCCGACACTGAGCGGCAGGTCGAGTTCGCCGCGCTCGGGCAGGCCGGTGCCCGACACGATCGCCAGGTAGGCCTTGCGGGCGGTCTGTTTGTTGAACTGCTTGGTCAGCGGGCCGTGCGCGGCCAGGTCGGTGGCCAGCAGGACCAACCCCGAGGTCACCTTGTCGATCCGGTGCACCGGGTACAGCTGGGTGCCCGCCGCCTGTGCGAGCTCGACCAGGTCGGTGTCGTGCCGCTCGCCGGTCACCGAGATCCCCGCGGGCTTGTTCAGCGCGAGTACGGCGTCGTCGGCGTACACGGTGTACCGCTCGCGCACGGTCTGCCAGTCCATCTCCACGACGACACCCTAGAGAACGGTGTGCGCGGCCGCCGCTAGGAGGCCGAACGCAGCCGGTGCGGGCGCAACCGGTTGAACCCGCGCACCCGCACGCTGCGCAGATGCCGGATGGCGAATTCGGGATCGCCGTCCAGCGCCTCGGCCGCGGCGTCGTCGATGAGGATATTGCCCGGCCGCGCGACGCCGGTGAGACGCGCGGCGATATTGACCACCGACCCGTACAGGTCACCGAAGCGTTGCAGCACCTCGCCGTAGGCGAAGGCCACCCGCAGCTCCGGCGTTCCGCCGACCAGCATCGTCGACTCCTGGATGGCGAGCGCGATCCGCGCCGCGTCCACCGCGGTCTCGGCGGCGAACATCACCTCGTCACCGACGTTCTTGATCACCCAGCCGCCGTTGTCGGTGATGGCTGAGGTGGTGGTCGACTCGAAAGCCTCCAGCAGCGTGGACAATTCGTCGGGATGCAGGTGCCGGGTGAGCCGGGTGAAGCCCACCATGTCGGCGAAGCCGACGGCCAGCGTGCGCAGCGTGTCCCCGCCAACCTCGGCGTCGATCGAGCGGGCGACGGCCGCCGCCAGATGCCTGCGCCACACATACGACTGCAGCTGCTCGATGCCTGCCATGGTGGATTCGGTTGCGGCGCTGATTCTTTCCTCGAGGGGGATCGCGGGATCGCCCTCGGCGGCGCGCGCCTTGATCTCGGCGAGCACCAGGTCGGCCTGCCATTCGGCCAGCCGCGCCATGCCCTGACCGATCGTGCGCGCGGCCGCCGCCTGCTGGCGGATGTCCGAGGCGGCAACGACTTTCATGCTGCGGAAGTTGGTGACCGCGGCGATGTCGAGCTGGGTGTAGTCGACCTCGTCGTTCTCGTTGGCGGGGAAACCGAGCGCCGTCCACAGTCGCCGCGATTCGGTCTCCGGAACGCCGGACTGCTCGGCCACCTGGGTGCGGGTGTACCGGCGCGGCCCGGCCAGCAGCGCTTCCTCCACCGTGCGCTGGACCAGCTCGTTCATCTCGGCATCCGACATAGCAGTGACTCTACGACGCGCGCCGTCGCCGCAGGTCACACCCGCGCGGCCTTGGGGGTCGTCACAATCGTCGCCGCGCCGACGGTGACACCGCGCACACCGGCCGCCCACCCGTGGCGCTGACCTGGATCCTTACCCGGAGGTGGGGAACTCCGGTGCCGAGTGCGTACTTGCCGGGCAACTCCGCCCGCGCCGACAGTGAGAGCACAGCGGCGGTCGTCGGACCCCGCACCGTCTCGATCGGAGCGACCATGACCAAGCCGTCGGTGACCGTGCTCGGAACCGGATCGATGGGCGCCGCGCTGGCCAGGGCCCTGCTCGCCGCCGGCCACCCCACCCACGTCTGGAACCGCAGCCCGGAACGGACCGAAGACCTGGCCGCCGCGGGCGCGACCGCGCACCTCTCGATCGCCGACGCCGTGGCGGCGGGGTCGGTGTCCCTCGCGATCCTGACCGGTTTCGACGCCACCAGGTCCAGTCTCGCCGCCGCCGACCTGGCCGGGCGCGACATCATCACCCTCAACAGCGGGGCGCCCGCCCAGGCGCGGGAATTCGGGCGATGGGTGCAGCTGAGCGGCGGTCGCTTCCTCGGCGGTGCGATCAAGAATGTCGCCGCGGCCGTGGGCGATCCGGACACGCTGCTGTACTTCGGCGGCGATCGCGCCGTCTTCGACACCCATCGCGAGACACTGCGCGTGCTGGGCGGCGATCTCGAATTCCTCGGCCCCGAACCAGATCTCGCCGCGCTCTACGAAGCCGCCGTCGGCGCGACCCTGCTGCCCGCGCTGCTCGGTTTCGCCGAGGGCGCCGCGCTCCTCGCCGCGCGCGGGCTACCCGCGCGCAGCATGGTCCCGTACTCGGCGAAGTGGCTGCGCATGATCGAATCGCTGCTGCCGACGCTGGCCGAGGAGATCGACACCAAGGACTACACCCGGCTCGGCTCCTCGGTCGACCTGTTCGCGAGCGCGCTGTCCGAGGACGCCGTCATCGCCGCCGAATCCGGCGTCGACCTGTCCTGGCACGCCTCGATGCACGAGCTGCTGCGACGCGCCGTCGCCGAGGGGCGCGGCGAACAGAGCATCACCGCCCTGTTCGAACTACTCGCCGCCCGAGGCTGATTCAGTACAACACGCTGTAGGTGGCGGCCAGGGTGAACCCGTGCGCGCCGACCTCGCAGGTGACCGTGCCCTGATAGCCCACGCCGCAGGTGGCGTTGCCCGAGGTGACCCGGTGCCCCTCGGGCAGTACCTTCGCCTCGGGGTGGGTGAAGGTCGCGCGCTCGCTGTCGACGAAACGCGCGGCCTCGAGCGTCGTCACCCGCAGTTGATCGGTGCCGGCGGGCGCGTCGATCGGCACCGCGTCACAGCCGGTCGGGCCGTTGTTCCAGTAGATCGCGCAGTGCCGTCCGTCCGGCGTGCGGAAGAAGACGTTGCCGCCGTACGGCTCGGACACCAGGTACTCCGCGCGGTCCACCGGCGTGTAGTCCCACAAGCCCGATTGCGCGTTCGCCGTGCCCGCCGCCAGCATCACCGCTGCCCCCGACAGCACCGCGAGCGTGGATCGATTCCCCATGAGAGCCCTCCCTTGTCTCGTCTACCTGGTGTTTCGCCGAGGAAGACGACATCGTTAACCCGCGGGTACGCGTTCCGGGTCCGCGCCTGTGGATGCCTGGGTATGGTCGGCGCACAGTGCCATGAGCTGGAGGTGGAGTCGGTGGGTATCAAGCAGCGGGCCGCGGTGCGGATGACCGAGGAAGAGATCGCACGGTTCCTCGATCACAGCCGGGTGCTCACCCTGGCCACCCTCGACGCGGCGGGCAAGCCGCACCTGACGGCCATGTGGTTCGGCCACATCGACGGCACCATCTACTTCGAGACCAAGTCGAAGTCGCAGAAGGCGGTCAACCTGCGCCGCAACCCCACCCTCACCTGCATGGCCGAGGCCGGCGACACCTACGACCAGCTGCGCGGCGTCGCCATCGAGGGCACCGCCCACCTGATCGAGGACACCGACGACGAGGAGTACTGGAAGGCGGGCATCGACATCTACGAGCGCTACGTCGGCCCGTACAGCCCCGAGGTCAGGCCGTTCGTGGAGGCCATGATGAACAACCGCATCGTGGTGCGCGTGGAACCGACCCGCGTCCGGTCCTGGGATCACCGCAAGCTCGGGCTGCCCGCCATGCCGCTGGGCGGCAGCACCGCGGAGTCGCCCGCGTCCTGACCGAGCAGCTCGGACAGCTGCGCCGCCGCCTCGAGGAGCGCGAGCGAGCGAGCCGTGACGGTGGCGTCCCTGGCCGCCAGCGCCCGCCGCACGTCGGCGGTATCGCGCCGCAATTCGGGCATGATCGTGCGGATCTGGGTGATCCGATAGCCGGCCCTGCGAAGCTGGTGCACGATACGGGCATCGCGAACCTGGGCCGGAACATATTGTCGCGCACTGCCTTTCGCGTCCGCACGATCCGGGACGACCAAGCCCTCCGCGTCCCAGTGCCGCAGCGTCGAGGTCCGGATGCCGAGTGCCGCCGCGAGTTCGGCGATGCTCATCGCATCGGTCTCGCGGGTATCGGCGATCTCCTCCGTGGCAATGGCTTCCGCCGCGGTCCGGGCCAGCGCGAGGTCGACGCGCTCGCCGTGCAGGCCGGCGTGGGCCTCGTCGAGCGCGGCCAGCGCCCGCGCCCGTGGACCCGCGTGCACGATCCGCAGCAGCCGCTTGGCCTCGACCGGTCCGAGCGCCGCCGCGAGCGCGCGGTAGGCCAGCGCCGAGCGGACGTGGATCTCGCGATAGACCCGATGACCGCCCGCCGTGCGATCCGCGGATGGCAGCACGCCGTCGCGTTCGAGATTGCGCACCTGCTGCACCGAGTACCCGGCGCGGCGGGCGACGTCGACCGTGCGTCCGACGGGTGAGTTGAGGTTTCGCATCCAAAAGACCTCGTCGTTGCTGGGAAAATCCACACAAGCACTTCAATGAGACGCTCGAACCATGACGATAGACGACCTCATCGAGTTCCTCGGTTCCCTCGACGGCGTGCTGATCCTGCGCCCGGAAGCGGGCAGCGGCGCCCCGGAGATCAGCTGGGGCGATTCGTTCTGCTACTACGCGCCCGACGGCGTCGTCCCCACCACGGTTCAGCCGTTCGCCACCATCGTGACCAAGCAGTACCCAGACGAACGCGACACCGGCCTCGACCGCCCCGGCGCCTTCCGGGTCAATATCGCCGCCGGTCGCGACGCGTTCACCGCGTGGATCGGCTACGCACCCGGTCAGGCGCCCGCGCGACCCGCTGAAGCCGACCTCGTCTTCCCGCATCCGACCTACGGATCGGCGGGCTGGCTCGCTGTCCTCGACCCCGGCGAGCGCACCGATGACACGGTCCGCGATCTCCTGCGCGCGGCCCATGCCAGGGCGCGCACCCAGTTCGAACGCCGCGCGAACCGACACGGTGGACACAGCGCCGTTCACGACCGGTGATCGGTGTCGCGTCGAGCCGCACCGCCGGCCTCGGCCCGCTCGTGACGTCAGGTGCGCCGCCGCTGATCTCTGCGAGAATGCGGCGGTGGGTGACTATTTCGAACGAATTGTCGATGTCGAGGTCTCCGGCGCCGAGGCGGGTGCCGCGGCCGAGCGGATGGTGGAGTGGATGGTCTCGCGTGGGTGGTTGACGCGGGAGATGTCCGGCGAAATGATGTACAGCCTCCAGGTCTCGGAAGGCTATGTGCCCGGCCCTGGTTGGGGGGAGATCACCCAGGAGTGGGGTGCGGACTGGACGCCGGGGCCGGTCGCCGTCATCGCCGTCCGCGACGCCCACTATCCGGGGCAGGGCGGGATCCCGCCGTCATCGGTGGACTGCCCGCGCTGCGCGGCGACCGCCGTCATCATCGACTACCCCAACGCGTGGGAACCCGATGAGGCTGTGTGGCAACCCTTCTCGGAAGCCATCGACAACTGGCGGTACACCGGCGACGGCCCGATGACCTGCCCGGCCTGCGCCGTCACCAGTCCGATCACCAGCTGGGAGTGGGCCGACGGCTTCGCCCTCGGCGCGCTGGCCTTCGACTTCTGGAACTGGCCGCCGCTGTCCGATTCCTTTGTCGCCGAATTCGCCGCACATCTCGGCCACGAGGTCGTGCACCACGGCGGCAAATTCTGAATCTAGCCGCGATACACCTCGACGTAGGCATTGGTGGCCACGGCGATGATGCCCGGACCCATTCCCGTGCAACCCGCGGTGATGCGCTGACCCTCCGGCGTGAAGGGATAGCTGAGCGAGTAATAGGGCCCCACCGCGTACATCGGGAACGGCCCACTCGCGTACAGGCCCACACAGTCGACGTGCAGCACGTAGTTGCTGCCGCCATCGGGCTGGCAGACCGCCGACGCGCCGAACATGTCCCGCTGCACGGCGCAATCCTGCGGAGCCGCTTGCGCGGACCCCGTCCCGATGATCGCCACAGCGGCCAAACCCGAGATACCAGCGGCTGCGACGCGTGCCGCGGCGAATACTGCTCGTTTCATATGGAAACTCCTCCGGTGTCATGGTGATCTTCGGGTGAGCTCCGCTGAACGTTACTCGTCCGAACGACAGCTTGACCTGAAGCCAAGTTGAGCTCCTACGGTCCGTAATCGGATGTTGTTCCACGAGAACGGAGAAGACGATGACGGTCGCGGTGCTCGGACTCGGCGAGATGGGTGCGGCCTTGGCTGTGGCCTTGGTGGATGCCGGCCGGCGGGTCACAGTGTGGAATCGGTCGGCCGACAAGGCCGAGCCGCTGGTGGCGAAGGGCGCGCGAGCCGCCGCGACGGTGCCGGATGCGGTAGCCGACGCCGAGGTCGTGCTCGTCAATGTGAAGGGCGGCGAGGTCGCGGCGGAACTGCTGCGCGAGGCGGCCGCGCGGTTGGCGGGCCGAACGGTGCTCAACCTGACCGACGGGCCGTCGGAGCGGGCGCGGACCGCCGCGGAGCTCGCCGCCGAGCTCGGGGCCGACTACCTGCACGGGCAGATCATGACCATCGCCCCGGCGATCGGCTCGCCGGACGCGGTGATCTTCGTCGGCGGCTCGCGCGACGCGTTCGACCGGCACGAAGGGCTGTTGCGGGCCCTCGGCGGGCGCGCCACGTATGTGTCGCCGGAGCCGGCTGTCGCGGTCCTGTACGGAATGGCTGTGCACGACACCATGTGGGGTCTGCTCAACGGATTCCTGCACGCCTCGGCGCTGCTCGGGAAGGCTGGGCTGTCGGTCGGTGAATTCAGCGAACACGCCGAGCCGTCGCTGGCCGGGATGCTGTCGATGTTCCCGATGCTCGCCACCGAGATCGACCGCGCCGACCACGCCACCCCGTTCGGCGCGCTCGTGCATCACCTGCCGTCCATCGACGACCTGATCACCGAGAGCCGGGCGCGGGGCATCGATGTGGAGCTGCCGACCTACACGCGTGACCTCGTCGCGCGGGCCATCGACGCCGGTCATCGCGGCGACAGCTACTCCAGGCTGGTCGACCACTTCCGGCGCTGACGCGTCGGCGTTGCCACCCCCTGCGATATCGGCGGACACTGGAGGAATGGTTGACAGAGAGCAACGCACACCCTTCTACGGGGTGGTGCTCATTCTCGCGGCCCTCGGTGCATCGATGGCGGTCAGTTACTACGGGCCGACCTGGATTCGCGTCACCGTCTACATCCTCACGGTGATGATCGTCCTGGTCGGCGGCATCATGACCTTCCGCGACTACTCGCGCTGACCCGCCGCGCAGGCGCGGGGGCCCCCCGCCCCCCCCGGGGCCCCCCCCCCCCCCCCCCCGGGGGGGGGGACAAGGCACCACGCCCCCCCCCCCGCGGGCGCCGACCCCCAAACCCCGGGGGGCCCCCCCCCCCCCCCCCGGGTTGTGG
>NZ_JARWOJ010000271.1 GCF_029868625.1 Nocardia neocaledoniensis
CCCCCCCCCCCCCGGCCGCGCGCCCGCCCCCCCCCCCCCCCCCCCCCCCCCCCCCCCCCCCCCCCCCCCCCCCCCCCCCCCCCCCCGCGGCCGTGTTCATCGACGTTTCACCGGCTCCGCGCGTCCCGGTCGCCCGCCTGAACGAGAGACCAACGGCGCCTTGCGTTTCGTCCGGGGCTACGCGGCGAGTTCCTCGGCCAGGACGGCGACGGTCGCGCGGATCTGCTCCTCGGTATGACAGGCGGTGACGAAGAAGCGCAGCCGCGCGAGGTCCTCGGGCACCGCCGGGTAGATGATCGGATTGACGTTGACGCCCCGGCGCAGCAACGTGTTCGACAACCGCATCGTGCGCAGCGAGTCGCCGACGATGCACGGGATGATCGGGGTGTCGGCGCTGTCACCGGTATCGATTCCGGCCGCGCGGGCCAGGCTCAGGAACAGTCGCGCGTTGCGCCGCAGCCGCGCCAGCGGGGCGGGGTCCGCGCGCAGCTGCCGGATCGCCGCGGCGGAGGCGGCCGCGTTCATCGGTGTCATGCCGACGCTGTAGACGAACCCGGGCGTGGTGTATTTCAGGAAGCGGATCAGCTCCGCGCTGCCCGCGACGTATCCTCCGCAGCCGGCCAGCGCCTTCGACATCGTCCCCGACCACAGTTCGACATCGCCGCGATCCACCCCGAAGTGTTCGCCGATGCCGCCGCCGT
Organism: Nocardia neocaledoniensis; assembly: GCF_029868625.1. Lineage (GTDB taxonomy): Bacteria > Actinomycetota > Actinomycetes > Mycobacteriales > Mycobacteriaceae > Nocardia > Nocardia neocaledoniensis_A. The sequence continues at coordinate 702 of NZ_JARWOJ010000271.1, forward strand.
GCGTGCCGAGCACGCCGATGCTGTGTGCCTCGTCGATCATGAGCAGCGCCCGGTGCCGCTTCTTGATCTCGATGATCGCGGGCAGGTCGGGGATGTCGCCGTCCTGGCTGTAGACGCCCTCGATGAGGATCAGGACCCGGCGGTAGCGGGGGCGGAGTTCGCCGAGCAGCCGGTCGAGGGCGGCGTGGTCGTTGTGCGGGAACGGGCGTCGCGTCGCACCCGACAGCACGCATCCCTGCAGGATGCTGTCGTGGGCGAGGCTGTCGTGGATCACCAGGTCGTCGGGGCCGACCAGGTGGCCGATGACGGTGACGTTGGTGGAGTGACCGCCGACCAGCGCGATGGCGTCCTCGGTGCCGAGCAGTCCCGCGAGTTCGGCTTCGAGTTCGCGGTGTACCGGCTTCTCGCCGGAGAGCACCCGGCTGGCCGAGCAGGAGCTGCCGTAGCGGGCGACGGCGTCCTGCACGGCGGCGACGACGGCCGGGTGCCCGGAGAGGCCGAGATAGTTGTAGCTGGAGAAGTTCACCACCGGGACTCCGTCGATCATCGAGGTGTCGCGGGTGACGCCGTCGTTGACGAGGAAGTACGGATTGTCCAGGCCCAGCGCGGCCGCGCCGGTGAGCCGGTCCTCGATCGCCCGCACCTCGGGGAAGTCGGCGATCCGGTATTCGGCAGTGACGGTCCGCGCGACCGGTTCGGACAGTGCGGGGCGCGGCTCGGCGACGCCGGGTCCGTCGGCGATCGACGCCGTGTCGGAGACGACCTGCGCCGCGACGGGTTCTCCGGCGACCTGCGCGGTGACATACGCGACGACGTCACCGAGCGTGGTCGCCGCGCTCGGCCAGGACGGGTCGATCCGCACACCGGGGAGCTTGCGCATCAGCCCGCCGAACAGGTCAGCCAACATCATGGAGTCGAATCCGAGGGCGCCGGTGAGTGTTTCGGCATCGCGGAGCCGGTCGACGGCGTACCCGCTGACCCGTCCGCATTCCGCGCGCACGATGTCGGCGGCAGCGCGTCCGTCCATCGCGGAGGTGGTGCGTGGCGACGCGACGGTCTCCGCCGGGGTCGCGGCGCCACCCGGGGCGCTCCTCGCGACGCCGCCAGGCGCGCTGGTCGCGGTCGCGCCCGCCGCCAGGTTCGCCAGCAGTGCGTTCTGTTCGCGGAAGAGCGCGATCATCTGGTCCATGGTGGTGTCCTCGGCAGGGGTGGCGGGTGGGGTGAGGGTGGTCGGTTCGATCCAGAAGCGGTGTTCGGTCGAGAAGTCGTAGCCCGGCAGACGACGGCGGACGCGCTGCGCGGGCTCGTAGAGGTGGTCCCACTCGGGGTCGAGGCCGTCGCGGTAGAGCGCGGCGACGGTCTCGGCGAGTTCGCGGCCGGTCGCGCCGGGCCCTCCGCTCGGTGCCAGGCAGCGCGGCCGCAGGTCGGGGCCGACCAGCGGCGTGAGCATGCGGCGCGGGCCGATCTCGACGAGGTGGGTCGGTTCGGTCGCGACGGCCGCGGCCAGCGCGTCACCGAAAAGCACGGTGGCGCCGACGTGTTCGACCCAGTAGTCGGCGTCCATCGGCTCGTCCGCCGCGAGCAGCCGTCCGCGCACGGTCGAGTAGACCGGCAGATCCGGTGCGCGATACGAGCATTCGGCGGCGACGGCCGCGAACTCGGCCAGCATCGGTGCCATCAGCGGACTGTGGAAGGCATGGGACACGGTCAGCGGCTTGGTGATCACCGCGCGCTCGCCGAGCTGGGTCCTGATCCGGCCGATCGCGGACGTGGCACCGGAGAGGACCAGATCCGCGGGCCCGTTCACGGCGGCGACGGCGACCTCGGGTTCCGCGGCGAGGAGATCGGCCACACAGTCGTGCGCTGCGCGGACCGCCAGCATCGCACCGCCGTCGGGCAGCCGCTGCATCGCGCGGCCACGGGCGACGACCAGCCGGCAGGCGTCCGCGAGGTCGAGCACACCCGCCACCACCGCGGCCGTGAACTCGCCGATGCTGTGGCCGAGCACCCAGGCCGGGCGCACACCGGCATCCGCGAGGGCCTGCGCCAGTGCGAATTCCATGGCGAAGATCGCGGGCTGGGCGAGTTCGGTGCGGTCGAGGTCGGCGGTGTCGTCGAGCAGCAGCGTCCGCACCGAACGGCCGAGCGGAGCGGCCATCGCCGCGTCGACGGTGCGCAGCGCGCGCCGGAACGCCCCGCTCTCCGCATCGAGCCGCCGAGCCATCCCGGCGAATTGTGAGCCCTGCCCGGTGAACATCCAGCCGACCCGGACCTGCCCCGCCACCCCGGTCTCCGCACCGGCGCGCAGCGCGGCGAGCGCCGCGTCGCGGTCGGCGGCGACGATCGCGAGCCGATGACGGCCGGTCGACTTGACCCGATTGCTCGTCCAGCAGACCTGCGCGAACCGGTCCGCCGGCAGCGACCGCAACGCCGCCGCGAAACGAACCGCGTTGCGCTCCAGGCTTTTCGCACTGTCGGCCGACAGCGTGAGGACCCCGCCGCCGCCCGCAGCCGCCTCGGCCTCGTCCGACGCCATCGGCGCCGCATCGGCCGGTGCGCTGGCCAGCACGAGGTGCGCGTTGGTGCCGCCGATGCCGAAGCCGCTGACCCCGGCCACCGCGGGTCCCGCCAGCGGCATCGGCTCGGCGAGCAGGCGCAGTCCGTGCCTGGCCAGCTGCAGGCGCGGGTTCTCCCGGTCGGCGAATCTCGTCGGCGCGACCACGCCGTGGTGCAGGCTCAGCGCGACCTTGATCAATCCGGCGACACCCGCCGCGCCTTCGGTGTGGCCGAGATTGCCTTTGATGGAACCGATTCCGCAGGGCCGGGCGCGGTCGCGCCCGTGCAGCGCACCCAGTGCCTTGACCTCGATCATGTCGCCGAGGACGGTCCCGGTGCCGTGCGCCTCGACGAAGTCGACCGACCCGGCCTCGATCCCGGCTCGGCGCGACGCTTCGGCGATCACCTGCTGCTGTGCCCATCGGCTCGGCGCGGTGATGCCGTTGCTGCGGCCGTCGGAATTCACGGCGCTGCCCTTGATCACCGCGTAGATCGGCAACCCCGCGGCCCGTGCGTCGGCCAGGCGGCGCAGCACGAGCACCGCGACGCCCTCGCCGCGCACGATCCCGTCGGCGTCGGCACTGAAGGGTTTGCAGCACGCGTCGGGCGCCGAAAGTCCCGCCTGGGTGTAGAACACGCCGACCGCGGGCGTGAGCACCAGGTTCACGCCACCGGCGACGGCCTGATCACAGTCACCGGCGGCCAGTGCGGCACAGGCCAGATGGACCGCGACCAGCGACGACGAGCAGGCCGTGTCGACCGCCAGGCTCGGACCGCGCAGGTCCAGCTGATACGACAGCCGGTTGGCCGTCATGAAGTAGCCGTTGCCCGAACCGTGCTGCGGGGTGATCGCCGCGTAGTCCGACATCTGCAGGTTGGCCCACTCATTGGCCATGACACCGATGTAGACGCCGGTGCGCGAACCGGATTGGGCCCGTGGATCGAGCGTCGCGTCCTCGAACGCGCGCCAGCTCGCCTGCAGCAACAACCGCTGCTGGGGGTCCATCGTCTCGGCCTCGTGCGGGGTGATCCCGAAGAACTCGTGGTCGAAGGCGTCGGCGTCGGCGATGAATCCGCCGCGGTGGGTGTTGATGGTCCCCGGCCCGCCGGCCGGATCGTGGAAGTCCTCGGCGCGCCAGCGGTTCGACGGCACCGCCGAGATCGCGTCGCGGCCGTCGAGCAGCAGCTGCCACAGCGCCGCGGGATCGGCCGCCTGGGGAAAGCGGCAATCCATCCCGACGATCGCGATGTCGCTCACGCTGGATCCCCTCGGCGTGCTCGGGCGGCCTCCGTGGTCACGCTCCGCTGCCGCCTCCGGCCGCTGACCGTTCACGCCGCGACCGCGAACTCGTCGGCGAGGAAGCCGGCGATCGCGACGATGGTCGGATAGTCGAAGACCAGGGTCGGGTCGATCTCCACGAACCAGCGGTCCTCGATCTCACCGCACAGCGACACCGCCGAGACGGAGTCCATGCCGAGTTCGGCCAGCGGGACCGACGGATCCACCTGGTGGGTGGCGCGGTCGGTGTAGTCGGCGACGCGTTCGACGAGCCAGTCCTGGATCGGCGACGGCGGGTGGGCGATGCTGCGGAACATGCTGGGCTCCTGGATCTTTCGGGGCGATCAGACGGTCAGCGCGCGGTCGAGCGCCGGTTCGAGGTCCTCGTGCAGCACCCGTTCGAGGCGGTGCGCGAGAAACGCCGCGCGCATCGAACCGCGCTGGACCTTGCCGCTGGTGGTGCGGTGCACCGCGCGGGCCGAGCGGGCGGCGAGGAGTACGACATTCGGCGCGGGCACGTCGAATCCGCGGGCCACCGCGCTCTTGATCGTGGCGCTCAGCTCGGCGAGGGTCGTGTCGCCGAGCAGTTCCGGGCGCACGCCCTGCAGTACGACCAGGCGCTCGCGGCCGAGCACGTCGACCGAGACCACCGCGCCGGCGTTGCCCGCGAGGGCGGGATGCAGATCCTGGACGAGTTCCTCGACGTCGGCCGGATGGATGTTGCGGCCGTTGACGATCAGCAGATCCTTGAGCCGGCCCGCGACGAACAGCTCGCCGCCGCGTAGCAGGCCGAGATCACCGGTCCGCAGGAACGGGCCGTCGGCACCGAGCCAGGCGTCGAAGACCGCGCGGGTCTCGGCGGGCCGGTTCCGATATCCGGCGGCGACGCTGTCCCCGCGTACCCAGATCTCGCCGGTCGCGCCGTCCGGAAGTTCCGTGCCGGTCGCGGGATCGACGATGCGGAGCTCGAGCCCGTCGGCCGCGTATCCGCAGCTGACCAGCGGCGCGTCACCCGCCCGGTCGTAGTACGCCGGTGCCGACCCGATCCGCGTCGAGGCGGCCAGCAATGTCACCTCGGCCAGACCGTAGGCGGGCACGAAGGCGGTGGGACGCAGCCCGGCGGGCGCGAACCGCGCGAGAACGGCCTCGATCGTGCGGGCCCGCACCGGTTCGGCCCCGCTCAGCGCGGCTTCCAGGCTGCTCAGGTCGAGTTCGGCGAGTTGCTCGTCGCCGACCCGGCGCAGGATCAGGTCGTAGGCGAAGTTGGGGGCGGCGGTATAGGTCGCCCGGTATCGGTCGATGGCCTGCAACCAGCGCACCGGGCGTTTGATGAACGTCGTCGGCGCCATGAACACCAGGTTCGCGCCCGCGTAGGCGGCGCCGAGCAGCATGCCGATCAGGCCCATGTCGTGGAACTGCGGAATCCAGCTGACGCCCGTCGAGTCCGCGGTGATCCCCCGCGCGGCGATCGCCGCCTCGTTGTGCAGCAGATTGCGGTGCGTGACGACGACGCCCTTGGGCGTCCCGGTGGATCCCGAGGTGTACTGCAGGAAGGCGATCGTGCCCGGGTCGAGGTCGGGAATCCGCCAGGCGTCCGCGTCGCCGAGCGGCCGGTCGGTGGCGACCACGGTCGCGCCGGTGGCCGTCTCGACGAGCGCGACGAAGTCGGTGGTGGTCAGCACGAGTTCGGCCCCGGAGTCGGCGATGACGCCGCGCACCCGCTGCGCGGCCCGCTCCTCGTGTGGCAGTGGCGCGGGGACCGCGACGACACCGGCGTAGAGGCAGCCGAGGAAGGCCCGCAGGAAGGCCATGCCGTCGAGGTAGAGCAGCACGACCGGTCGCGCGGCCTCGGGACGCTGGGACAACCACTGGGCGAACGCGCGGGCGTCGCGGTCGAGCGCGCGGTAGGTGACGCTGTCCTCGACCAGCTCGCGGCCGGATTCCCGCAGGTAGACATAGCGGCGGTCGTCCCCGTAGCGCTCGAACTGCTGCCGGACGTGGTGTACGTAGCTGGCCTGCATGGCGTCCTTCCGCGGCGGGATCTTCGGGGCTGGTTACTACTCTGCGCCCCAACGCGGTACCCCGGAAGTGCCCTCAGGGCCGGGTTGCCGAACCCTCAGGGTGGGTCGTCATACCCCCTGGGTGGAGCGGGAATCGCGTTGACAGCCGGGGCCCGCTGTGGCCTCCTTGGCGGGTGGGGACCACCGCCGCGATCCGTCTCGCCGCCACCGCCGATCTGCACCTGCGACCCGCCGTCGCCGGCAAGTTCCGGCCCGGCTTCCTCGACCTCGATCGCCACGCCGATCTGTTGCTCCTCGGCGGTGATCTCACCGAGGGCGGCACCGCGGCGAATACCGAGTTGCTCTGCGCCGAACTCGCCGACCTGCCGGTCCCGGTGATCGCCGTGCTCGGCAACCACGACCACGACGAGGACCGCGGCGCGGACATCACGCGACGGCTCACCGACACCGGAGTCGTTGTCCTCGACGGCGATTCGACGACGCTGACGATCCGCGGGCACCGGATCGGGATCGCCGGGGTGATGGGCGGCTCCGGCGGGTTCCCCGATCATCCCGGCGATCCGGACCGGGGGTCGGCCGAACATCGGGCCCGGATGCGCCGCGGCCCGGTCGACGCGGAGCGCCTACGGCGGGCCCTCGACAGCCTCGACTGCGCCACCCGGATCGCCCTGACCCATTTCGCGCCGGTCGTCGACACCCTCGCGGGCGAGCCGGTGCGCATCTATCCCGGACTGGGCTGCCATGCCCTGGGCGAGGCGATCGACGCGGGCCGCGCCACCCTCGCCCTGCACGGCCACGCGCACGCGGGCAGCGAGTGCGGACGAACACCGGGCGGCGTCCCCGTCCGCAACGTCTCCTACCCGGTGCTGCGCCGGACCTACGCGGTCTACGACGTCCCCGCCGAACCAGGCCTGTCTGCTGAATCGAGCGATCGATCAGGAGGTCACCCAGTCGGGGACCCACACCTCGACGTCGAGTTCCGGTTGTGACGCTCGCAGGAACTCACGCAGATCGGTCAGCACCGGATCCTGATGCTCGGCTCGCGAGAGCAGAACGTGCGGGTAGATCGGTGTCGGGTCGCGCAGGGGGATGCGCCGTAGGTCGTAGCTGTCAGGCCACAGGTACCGGTCGTCGGCGCCGACGAGGGTCGCGAGCGCGGCCGAGCTCGCCAGTGCGTCCATGAGGGCTTCGTCCCCGAAATCGGGGCCGAGCGCGTCGACGCTCAGCCCGAAATCCTCCGAGAGCGACCGGTAGAACCGCTCCCATTCCGTTCCCGCCCTGATGCCGGGAATCCAGATGCGGTGGCCGACCAGGTCGGCGGGCCGGACCTGGTCCTTCCCGGCCAACGGGTGGGCGGGGCCGACCAGGAGTTGCAACGGAACGTCCAGGAGTCGTTCGGCGCGGATCCCCGCGGGGACCTGGTCTGCCGGCAACGCACGGAACGAGGCGTCGAGGCTTCCTTCGAGCACGGCCCGGGTCGCCTGGGCGGCGTTCTCCTCGCCGAGTGCGACCGCGTCCAGGGCCATGCCCGGACGCGAGCGGTAGAAGCGGTAAACGGCCTGGGCAGGGGCGATTCGCCGGTTGAGGACGTCCACGCGCAGGGGCCGGCTGCCCGGGCGCACCGCGCGCTCCGCCTGCGCGAGCACCGTCAGAACCTTCTCGGCGTGCGGCAGGAAGACCTGCCCGTCGAGGCTCAGCCGCGATCCGCGGGAGGTGCGTACCAGGAGCCGGACGCCGAGCTTCTGCTCGAGACCGACGATCCGCTTGGAGACCGCCTGCTGACTGATCCCGAGCTCGTCGGCCGCGGCCTGGAACTGCCCGGCCTCGGCGACGGCCACGAATGTCCGTAGCGCTTCGATGTCCACGCCGCGACCCTACGGCCACAACCAACAGTTGTGTTCAGAGCGGATCGCACAGGTCACCGACGCGACCTCACGACTGAACGTGCTGCCGTTCAGCAACATCGACGACCGCGCGACACTACTTTCGGTTGTCTTCGGGAAGCCGTTGCCGGAGTCGGTGACGATCTACCCGCCCTTCTTCACCGAGTACGGCCTCGCCACGACGTTCGGGAAGAACGTCTTCGTCAACCAGGGCTGCACCTTCATGGACCACGGCGGCATCACCGTCGGTGACAACGTCATGATCGCTCCGCGGGTCAGCCTCATCACCGGCGGGCACCCGCTGCCGCTGGCCGACCGCTACGACTATGTCATCAGTGCCCCGATCGTGATCGAGGACGACGTCTGGATCGGAGCGGCCGCCGTGGTCACCCAGGGCGTGACCATCGGCGCGGGCTCTGTCGTCGCGGCCGGCGCGGTCGTGACCCGCGACGTGCCCGCACACACGCTCGTCGCAGGCGTGCCCGCCCGCGTGGTCAAGAGCATCGACTGACGTCTTCGAAAGCCCACACGACCGCGGGCCTGCCGGTCGCCTTCACCCGTCGTCGTTCGCCGGTGCGCTCCAGTCCCGGGATCGCGGCCAGCGTGCGGTTGAGGTTGGCCGGGTCGGGGCGGGTGCCGAACAGCGAGGTACTCAGCTCGACCGCACGGGTCGCGGGGAACTCCGCGCCGGCCAGTGCGCGCGTGAGGGTCTGGTCCTTCCAGAGCAGCGCGGCGAGCAGGCCGCGACTGGTGTCGACGATGCGGTTGTGGTCGAAGGCCAACGGGGGTACCGCATCGAATTCGACCCAGTCGGCCGGGCCCTCGTGTTCGGCGACCACGGCCCACATGGCGATGGACAGGGTCGGCCCGCGCGGATCACGATGCGGCTCATCGAAGGTGACGAGCTGACCGACCGCACCGATGGCCTCGAGCGGCACGCCGAGCTTGGTGTGTACGGCCCGCCGGGCGGCGTCGGCCAGTCGTTCGCCCCGGCCGAGCAGGACGCCGGGCAAGGCGAGTTCCCCGGTGAACGGCTCGAACTCGCGGGCGGCGATCCCGATCCGCACGGCGCTGTCGGCATCCCAGCACCGCAGCGTCACGACATCGATCGATACGACGGATTGCTCCACGTCGTGTCATCCTGCCGGACGCGCGGCCCCGATGGGAACCTACGGTGCCGACGGCAGGTGCACCGAAGCGGCGTGCCGCGACCCCCGCATCCCGCTGCCCGGCCGGGCCCCGCGGTCACCGGATCACCCGCGCGCCGCCGCGACCGCGGCGGCGACACCGACGGGTGATCGGCGCAGGACTCGGTCGCGCCGATCCGGGCCGTGGCCGGTGAGTACCACCGGTACGCCGAGACGGCGGCCGAGCCACCACGCCGGGTCGCCGACGACAGGTTCGAGGATCGGCGTCGCCACGAACAGCCGCTCGGTGAGCCGTCGCTGGTGGTCGAGATCACGCCACGGGCCGGGCACGAGCTCGGTGACGGCTCCCGCGTCGGTCTCGTACGCCACTGCGGCGCAGCCGGTTCCGGCCGCGTCGAGATGGTTGACCACCAATCCGTCGATCCCGCCGCACACCTCGACGGCATATCTCAGCAGGATCGGATCGAGGTGCCCCTGTCGGAAGACACCTTGATAGTGCCCCGTGTCGTTGTGCGGCTCCGGGTGGCCCAGCGGCGCTTCGGTCGGCAGCGGGCCGGCGCCGTGCCGGGTCATGTAGGTGCGGGTGACGCCCAGAACCCTTGCGGTGCCGCCGATTCCGGCGATCATGGCGCGGGCGTTGCGCGGCTCCACTGTCGACCAGGTGGTGTGCGGGTGCAGTCCGCGCCATTCGTCGAGCAGAACTCCCTGCGCGCCCTCGAAGACGAGCCTGCCCTGGGACGCCGCCCGCGCGAGCGCTGTGCCGTCGGTGACGCGCACCGCGGCGGCGAAGTCCCGGTACATCGCCACCAGCGCGTCGATCGACTCGTAGCCGTGCGCGCTGGGACCGATCAGCTCGTCGTACAGCGCGGGCCGCCCGGGGGGCCAGGCCCGGACTACGGCGCGGGGTGGACAGGAGGCGGCCGGCCGGGGCCCGGGTTGACAGGCGTTACCAGCGGGTTAACCGCTGGCGCCCCCCCCGGACAC
>NZ_JARWOJ010000272.1 GCF_029868625.1 Nocardia neocaledoniensis
CCCACCGCACCCCCGGCCCCCCCCCCCCGCCCCCCCCCCCCCGCGCCGACCAGGCCGACGCCGCGCTCGACGACTCGCTGCGCGAACTCGACGCCGTCGACGCCGATCTGGCCGCGCTGGAGTCCTACCTGCGCGCCCAGCGCGAATTCGAGGCCACGCAGGCGGCGATCGCCGCGAGGTTCGAGGAGCTGGCGGCCAGGGACGCCGAGGCCGCCGCACGGCGTGGCGACGAGTCCGAGGCCGACTTCGCGATGCGGGCGGCGGACCTGGCCGCGCTCGAGTCCTTCCTCGCCGCGCAGCAGAAGTTCGACGCGCTGCGCGCGGAGCTGGCCGAGGCCACGCAGGTGCGGGTCGAGGACCTCGACGCCGAGGCACTGGCCGACGCGCGGGCACTCGCGTCGTACCTGCGGGCCCAGCAGGAATTCGACGCCGCCCGTGCGGAGATGGCGGCGCGGTTCGCGGCCGCGGTCGAGCGCCGGAGCGGGGAACAGCCTGTCAGCGGGGATGATTCGGTCGACGACGGTTCGCGGCACGAAACGCCTGCCGAGGGAACCTCCCGCGATGAGGACAGCGATGGCGATCCGGCAACGCCAGGGTCCGAGCGCGACGGCTCACGCGATGACGACGACTCGGGCGAACCGCCCGCGGCGAGCACCGCTCCCGGCGGCCCGCCGTCCAAGCCGCCGTCACGGCCGCCGACGGCGCACAGCCCGGAACCGGAAGAGCCGTCGAAGAATTCGTCGCCACTCGACTTCGGGATGCCGAAGCCGCCGGCCGAGCTGGCCGTGCCCGGCGACGCCGCGCTGGGTCAGCCGGTCGGCGACGGTGCTCAATCCGACACCGGTGCCACACCCGAACGTGCCTACCAACGCCGGGACTTCCTCAACGACGTCCACCAGTTCCTCCAGGAACTGAGCGACCTGCCGCCGTCGGCCCACGCGGATACGCCGCCGTTGACTCCGGAGCAGGCCGAGCAGGTGCGCAGGCTGGCCGAGGCGATGGGCCTCGGTGAGGCGCTGACCGGTCAGCGTGATCCGCTCGGCGCGCTGGCCGAGATCGCCGATATGGCGCGGGCGCGTGGATTCCTGGACAGCGCACTGGATCCCGATGCCGAGCTCGGCGAGCCGATGCGGTATCCCGACGACTACGAGCCGCTCGACCTGGACGAACTGCAGGACGGCCTCGACCACTGGCGCGTCGAGGGCGACCCCGAAGTGCGGTCCGAGATCGCCGAGGACCTGCGTCGGGCCGGGCTCGACGACGACGCGCGCCCGGCGCTCGGCACAGATCCGGAGCCGAATCCGCAGGCCACGCCGTTGCAGCCGTCCGCGATCCTGCCGCCGGAAGACGGTGCGCGCCAACCCGGCAGCCCACGGATCGAGCCCGCGCAGCAGGCGATGGATCGCCTGGCCGCCAGGTTCGGCGTGGATCTCACCGATCCGGGTGCCCTCGATGCCGCGCGGTATCGCCAGTTGCTGCGGGCGGGTGCGGTCGAGGCGTTCGCCGCCGCGGTGCGGCATGCCGAGGCCGCCACCGATCCCCAGCAGCGTGCGGTGCGGGAGGCTGTCGCGCGGCGGTGGGCCGCTCGATTGGGCCTGCCCGCCGATCCCGGTCTCACCCGCGCGGCCGACGACATCAACCGGCTGCGGGCCGCGGTGACGCGCGATGCCGGGGATATGGCGCATCTGTATCAGATGGTGCGCAACGAGCCCGACGACCGCATGATGTCGCTGGATGTCGACGGCGAGAGGGTACTGGTGCGGCTCGTGGCCGACGGGCCCGACTCGTGGCATCTCGAACCGGTCGCGCATCGCGAGCCGAAGCCGTTCACGACGACCGCCGAGAAAGCGGTCGAGGTGCCGCCGAAGAAGAACTGGCTGCGCAGGCTCTGGGACCGGGTCGTCAACCGGGGCTACTACGGCGAGAACCCGAAGTACCCGTCGGGTTCCAGCATCGATGGCGCCGGTCAGTCGATGCTCGGCCACAGCGCCGGGCTGCCGCTGACCACGGTCAAGGACTCCACCCCGAACGCGCCCGGCGGCGAGTACGACCAGCTGCAGATCAAGTTCAACCCGGCACGCATCCTCAAAGAGGGTGTGCTCATGTGGCAGAACCGTGAGCTGGTGCCGATCCTGCGGCACCTGTCCTCGCGGATCGCCGACCAGGCGGGCGAGTTCCTGCCGCTGCGCAATCTCGACGGCACCGAGTACAAGCCGTGGATCTCCGACGCCGATCCGGAACTGCGTCGCCAGATCGAACAGGACCTGCGCGACGCCGGGCTCGAGCATCTCCTCGAGCCGGAGAGCCTGACCCCGCAGGAGCTGGCCGCGCGGGAGCCGAAGGAACTGCCGGAGTCCGCCGACCCGGTGCGGATTTCGAGTGAGGGCGAGGAAGTACCCGCCGTCACCGAGCCGCTGCCGCCGTGGCTGCGTGAGGTGGTCGACGCCGTCAACGGGCGGATCTCCGACGCCACCGTGCTCGAGGCGCTCGCGCACGAACTCGGGGTGCGGATCACCGATTTCAGCGAGGAAGGACTGCGCAAGGCGCTCGCCGAGGCCGAATACCGGCTGCTGCGCCGCGACGGCGTGATCCAGGCGCTCGAAGCGGCCGCGCGATTCTTCAACGCCGAGAACGCCGAGATCCCCTTCCGGCCCGCCAACTTCCACAGCAAGGACCCGCTGGGCGCCTACCTCAAGGAAGTCGTCGCGGCCAGGGGCGACGAGTTCGCCTTCGACATGCTGAACTCGCGCGGGGTGAACAACGGCGGCGAGCTGCCCAGCCTCTGGGCCGATCTCGCCGACGACGGCAACGATCCCACCGTGCTCGCCGAGGACGCGCGCAAGATCTTCGACGACGCGCTGCGGCGCGCCGGGCTGCGCGACGAGCGGTCGACCTGGGCGCATCTGGCCGGCGCCGATCTCGAGGCGCTGGTCCGAAACCTCGACGCCGAGATCGCCGCGCTGCGTGGTCAACTCGACGACAACATCGGCAAGTTCGGCGAATTCACCCGGCGGGTGGCCGATTTCGACGACAGTGACACCGGCGACCGGCTCGTGCTCGACGCCGACAACGGCAGGATCGCGATCGTCGACACCGGCGCCGGCCATGAGGCCGCGCTGGCCCGCGCGCTGGCCGAGGCCGACGCGGACTTCATCGACCGGCTCAACCGCGGCGAGATCGACATCGAGATCCGGGTGGTCGGCATCGACGCGGACGGCCGCGTGCACCTGCTCGAGGTCGACGCGCCGGAAATCCGGCACCTGCGCACCGAGGTCGACGGCCGCACCGTGGACGCGACGACGGTGCGCGAGGGGAACGGGCCGTGGCGGCTCGTCGAGCTGCCGTCCCGGGTACCCGAAACCGGCACCGACCTGTCTGTCGTCCCGGAGGACGCGAATCAGCTTGTCCGCGAACCTCGTTCGCTGGCCGAGGTCAGGGCCGACATCGCCGAGGTGGCCGGTCGGCTCGGCATCGACGATCCGTCGAATCTGTCCGCCGAGCAGCTCGACCGGTTGCTCGCCGAGCAGGAGCGCGCCAATCAGGTGCGGGCCCGGCAGGTCGAGGGCCTGGTCGACTACGCGCGCAGTGCCGACGCGATCGACAACTTCAACGCGCTGCACAACGTGCGCAGCGCGCTGGCGCTGCGGTTCGGTGTCACCCCGGAGGCGCTGAGCCCGGAGGTGATTGCCGCCGGACTGGCCGATCCCGCCACGCGGGTGGAACTGCATCGTCAGCGATCGGCGAACCTCACCGAGTACGCGAAACTGCTGCGTGCGCTGGATCCCGCCGCCGTCGACGCCGCGCTCGACGCACTCGCCCCGCACCTCGGGCTGCCCCGTGGCGGACTGTCGCTGGACGCGTCGGCGTTGGCCGAGGCGGTGTCGAACCGGGCCGCACGCGGCGCGCTCGACGACCTCAGCGGCCCGCTCGCCGACTATGTGCGCGCGCTCGCCGAGATCGATCCGTACGCCGAGAACTTGGTCTACAACCCCGAGGCCGACCCGCGTGCGCGGGGCGAGGACCCGCCGGTGCACCCCGGCGACGCCCTGGACTTCCTGCGCGAGGTGGGCGCCGACAACCTCACCGACCGATCGCCATTGCCGCCCGCGCCCGAGGACGCCGTCCCAGGCCCGAGTCGTGACCACGCGCGCCTGCTCGGCGTCGACCTGACCGATGCCGACGACCGGCGCGTCGCCCAGGTCTACGAGTGGTTCCGCGACGGCCGCATCGACAAGCACGAACGACTCACCCTCGAACAGCTCGCCCAGGTCCACGCGGAGATCCGCGACGAGATCCGGCAGCGCGCCGCCGATATCGCCCGGCTGCGGGAGCTGCTCAACGAGCCGTTCGTCACCGACCCGGAGCTCGGCGGGGCGGACACGCCCGCCCTGGACCGTGGACCGACCGACGGGCCTGACCCCGACGGGCCACCGGCTCGTCCCACCGCAGGTCCGCCGCCGACCGGGCCGGGAGCGCCGGTGCGCCCCGGGCTGCCTGCCGGCCCAGAGGCCGACGGCGACAACGGAACTCCGCCTGTCGACAATTCACAAGATCGTCCTTCCGTCGAGCACACCGATCCCCCCGAATCCGGCGATCCTGCTGCCGAGCAGGTCGCGGCGAACCACGAGCAGCGCCCGGAACCACATACATCGCATCGCGCCGTGGCCGTGCCCGACGCTGCGGCGCACGTGGCCGTCAACGCCCGGATACGAGAGCTGTTCGCCGCCGATGCGGTGCGGGCGGTCGCTGAACTCGGCGTCGAGGACCCGGCCAGGTTCACGACATCGAGCCTGGAGGACATCACCTCGTCGATCCGCGGAAGCCGGACGGACCAGCTGAGGGACTTGGAAGCGCGCCGTATCACAGGGCGGGTCGAGGAGGCCTCGCGTGCCCGGCTCGCCGAGGCCAAAGAGGCCTCGCGGCTCGTGCGTCGACTGGGCTGGGTCGAGGATCGGTTGCGGTGGGCACGTGAGGCGGCCGATGGTGGCGAAGGGCTGCGGCCACGGGCGCACCGGTGGTCGCGCGGGAGCACACTCGACATCACCCCGGCCTCCGATGCGGACGCCGATGTGCTCGCGGTGTCGGCCGAGCGGGCGGCGGCCTATGACGAGCTCGCCGCGGGCGCCCGGCAGATGGGCGTCGACCCCGCGGGGCGCAGCCTCACCCAGCTCGCCGATCGAATGCGCGAGCTCGGAGTCGGCGGCCGTGAGATCGAGGCCGCGTTCGAGCGGGCGATCCGTTCCGGTATCGATCCTGACGACACGATGGCGCGGGAGAGCGCCGAGAACCTCGCGGTGCGTGGAGTGCTCGGCGCGCTCGGCGCCGAGCACACGAGCGACGGGCTCGGTCTGGTGCCTTCGCTCGCGGACGGGCTTGTGGTAGTCGGCCGGTTCGCCGATCCGAATCTCGCGGCTCCGACAGCGGCCGACGCCGCACAGAGATTCGATACGCGGGTCCGCTATCTGCACGTCGAAGTCGATCAGGCCGGTGTGCGGGTACACGAGCTGCTGGCGTCGAGCACCGCGCTCGCCACCGTGCGCCGATCGCCGGCCGGACAGTGGCCGACGGAGTCGCTGCGACTTCGGTTGCTGCGCCAAGCATTCGACCTGGTCGGTGCCGTGCCTGGGGACGGCGGCCACTGGCCCCCGTCCCAGCGCGATCTGGGGGAGTGGAGTCGACGCGATGCCCGCGAGATCGCGCGCGTCCTGGGTGAGCGTCACGGCGTCATCACGCGCGGGCTCGATGCGACCGGTGTCGACCCGGACGCGGTGCGTGACGCGGTTCGCGCCTTCGACCGGCTGAAGACGAAATACCCGTGGGTGCACGTCACGGCGGTGACCGTGAAAAATCTCGATGTGGACGAGCGGGAGGCTCAATTCTCACATCGTCCACCTTTCCTGCCCGGCGGCAAGGCGAAGGCCGTCATCGGCCTGACCATGGACTTCCTGCGCGAGTTCACGGCCGAGACGCCGACCCGCTTCCACCCACCCTCGATCGGTTACTCATCCGCCTACACCGCGATGACCCACGAATTCGGGCATGCCATGGACTACACGGGCCTGCTCACCGATGAAGACGTGATGGACGCACTGGTGAGTGGGTATTCCGCACAGCGCGGGGAGTTCGTGCAGGCCGACTTCGACGATTGGCTGAGTGCGCTGAGCGGCTACAGCTTCGAGGACTCCGGTGCCGGGCCGTTGAATCCCACGGAGGCGCTGGCCGAGGCTTTCGCCGATGTCGAGCTCAACGGTGTCGAGGCGACGGAACCGGCAAAGGTTCTGCACGCGTTGCTCACCAGCCGCGGCGAGCAGCGCGCTGCCGAGGAGTCCCACGCGTTGCCGCCGGCGGCCGACTACGGCGACGCGGTGGCCCGGCGTGACCGCTTCGCGGCGCGGATCCAGGAACTGACCAACGGTCTGACGGAGTGGGTCTCGCCGGATCGGCTGGCGCCGACGGCGATCCGCGACACTGTCGCCCACCTCGCCCATGTGGTGCGCGCGCCGGAGGAAATGGGAATCGTCACCTCGCTGGGCAGGATGGCCGAGCTGTACGTCTTGGCCGCCGCCGAGGTCGACGCCATGGCGGTGGACATGGTCGTGGGTGGCGACGGTGCCGTGGGCGACCTCGCCGACGGCCCGGTGGCGCACGATGGCTCATCCGCGGACCCGGCCGCTCGGCGCGCGGAGCTCGACCGACTGCGGATCGAGGCGGTCGAGGCACTGGGTGAGCACGATGCCGCCATGGGGCGTGGCGACGAACTCGTCGCGGATGCCGCGCGTGATCGCGCCGATCGGATCGCCGACAGCTTCGCGGACGCCGCAGAAGCGGACGCCTTGCTGACCGCGGGTACCAGAATGATCGCGACGAAGATCGCGGTCGGCGAGGATCCGCCGACGCTCTTCATCGTGGGCTGGGCAGAGGGTGATGCCGAGCGGGCCTTGCGCACGGAGATCGCGCTCGAAAACGCCGAGGTACTCGCGGCGCTGCGGTCGCCCGGAGCGAACTGTGTCGAGCTGCGAATGGGTTTCGACGCCGACGGGCCCACCATCGAGCGGCTGCCGATGCGGACAGACACCGACGCCTCGGCGATCGGTGAGGATCCGCAGGCCTCGCTGCCCGGTGACGGCGATGATGTCGAAGGATCGCCCGGTGACGGGGACGCGGGCGATCCGCCCGTCCCTGATACCGCACCCGGCGGCCCGCCCTCGAAGCCGCCCGCGCACCCGCCGACCGCGCTCAGCCCGGAACCCGAAGAGCCGTCGAAGAGTTCGTCGCCGCTCGACAGCGGGCTGCCGAAGCCACCCGCGGAACTGGCCGTGCCCGGCGACGCCGACCTGATTCCGCCGGACAGCGATACGCCTGCCGAGCCGACCCGCGCCCAGCAGCGCAGCGACCTCATCGACGACGTGCGCCGATTCCTGCAGGATCTCAGCGACCTGCCGCCGTCGGCCCACGCCGACGTGCCACCGCTGACGCCCGAGCAGGCCGAGCAGGTGCGCAGGCTGGCCGAGGCGATGGGTCTCGGTGAGGCGCTGACCGGTCAGCGTGATCCGCTCGGCGCGCTGGCCGAGATCGCCGATATGGCGCGGGCGCGTGGATTCCTGGACAGCGCACTGGATTCCGGCGCCGAGCTCGGCGAGCCGATGCGTTATCCGGCCGATTACTCGGCCCTCGACCTCGATCAGCTGCAGGACGGCCAGGAGCAGTGGCGGGTCGAGGGTGATCCCGAGGTCCGCGCCGGGATCGCCGAGGATCTGCGCCGCGCCGGACTCGAAGAAGGCTCCCGCCAGGCACTCGGTGCCGAGCCCGAGCCGGACCCTGCGGCGAAGCCGCTCGACCCCACCGCGATCCTGCCGCCGGGCGACGGTACCCAGCTGCCGGGCGGGCCACGGATGGAATCCGCCCAGCAGGCGCTGGACCGGCTGGCGGCCCGCTTCGGAATCGACCTCGCCGATCCGGGTTCGCTCGATGCCGCCAGGTATCGGCAGTTGTTGCGGGCCGGTGCGGTGGAGGCGTTCGCCTCCGCGGTCCGGCATGCCGAGGCCGCGACCGATCCGGGGCAGCGGACCGTGCGCGAGGCGGTCGCCCGCCGCTGGGCGGCTCGGCTCGGGCTGCCCGCCGATCCCGGCCTGGTCCGTGCCGCCGACGACATCGCCCGGCTGCGCGCCGGAGTGACGCGCGATGCCACCGACCTCGCCCACCTGGACCGGCTGGCCCGCACCGAGCTCGACGACCAGATGCTGTCGCTCGAGGTCGACGGTGACCCGACGCTGGTGCGACGGGTCGAGGACGGGCCGGACGCCTGGCACCTGGAACCCGTCCCGCATCCGGAGCCGACGCCGCGCGCGCCGAGCACCGACAAGGCGGTCGAGGTGGCGCCGAAGCGGAACTGGCTGCGCAGGCTGTGGGACCGGATCGTCAACCGTGGCTTCCACGGCGAGAACCCGAAGTACCCGTCCGGCAACAGCATCGACGCGGCCGGTCAGTCGATGCTCGGCCACGGTGCCGGGCTGCCGCTGACCGCGGTCAAGGACGCGACACCCAACGCCCCCGGTGGCGAGTACGACCAGCTGCAGATCAAGTTCAACCCGGCGCGCATCCTTCTGGTGAGCATGGAGATGTGGCGCAAGCGCGAGCTTGTGCCGATCTTGCGGCACCTGTCGTCGCGGATCGCCGACCAGGCCGGTGAGTTCCTGCCGCTGCGGAACCTCGACGGCAGCGAGTACAAGCCGTGGATCTCCGACGCCGATCCGGAGCTGCGCCGCCAGATCGAGCAGGAGCTGCGCGACGCCGGACTGACGCACCTGCTCGAACCGGAAAGCTTGACACCGGAGGAACTGTCGGCTCGCCAGGCCGAAGCGCTCCCGAAATCCGAGCAACCGCAACAGCTCACCGATCAGCCGGAACAATCGCCCGAAGTCGCCGAGAAGCTGCCCCCGTGGCTGCGGGACGTGGTCGACGCGGTGAACCAGCGCATCGCCGACGCCACCGTGCTCGATGCGCTCGGCCGCGAATTGGGCGTGCGGATCACCGATTTCAGCGAGGAGGGTCTGCGCAAGGCGCTGGCCGAGGCCGAGTACCGGCTGCTGCGCCGTGACGGCGTGATCCAGGCACTCGAGGCGGCCGCGCGGTTCTTCAACGCCGAGCATGCCGACATCCCGTTCCGGCCCGCCAATTTCTTCAGCAAAGACCCGCTCGGTGCCTATCTGAAGGAAGTCGTCGCGACCAGAGGCGACCAGTTCAGCTTCGACATGCTGAACTGGCGCGGGGTGAACAACGGCGGCCAATGGGTCGACATCTGGCCGGACCTGAGCGACGACGGCGGCTCGGACACCGTCCACGCCGAGGACGCGCGCAAGATCTTCGACGACGCCCTGCGCCGCGCCGGGTTGCGTGACGAGCGGTCCACCTGGGCGCATCTGGCCGCCGCCGATCTGGAGGCGCTGGTCCAGAACCTCGACGCCGAGATCGCCCGGCTGCGTGGTCAATTGGACGAAAATGTCGGCCGGTTGAGTGAATTCACCTGGCGGGTGGCGGATTTCGACGACCTCGATACGGGTGACCGGGTGGTGGTCGACACCGAGAACGGCAGGATCGCGATCGTCGACACCGGTGCCGGACCCGAGGCCGCATTGGCCCGCGCGCTCGCCGAGGCCGATGCGGACTTCATCGGCCGGCTCAACCGGGGCGAGATCGATATCCAGATCAGGATCGTCGGCGTCGATGACCAGGGGCGTGTGCGTGTCAGCGAGGTCGACGCGCCCGAGGTGCGGCACCTGCGCGGCGAACTCGACGGCCGCACCGTCGACGCGACCATGGTGCGTGAGGGCACCGGCCCGTGGCGGATGATCGAGACGCCGCCCCGCCACGTCGAGCCGGACACGAACCTGCCCGCCGTCGCCGACGACGCGCCCCCGCCGGTACGGGAACCGCGTTCGCAGGCCGAGGTGCGCACGGATATCGCCGAGGTGGCGGGCCGACTCGGCATCGATGATCCGTCGAACCTGTCGCGCGAGCAGCTCACCGACCTGCTGACCGAGCTCGACCGGGCCAACCATGTGCGGGCCAGGCAGCTCGAGGCGGACCTCGACTACGCGCTCAGCGTCGACGCGATCGACACCTTCAACGCCCTGCACAACGCGCGCAGCGCGCTCGCCCTGCGCTTCGGTGTCGAC
This sequence comes from Nocardia neocaledoniensis, assembly GCF_029868625.1. Classification (GTDB taxonomy): domain Bacteria; phylum Actinomycetota; class Actinomycetes; order Mycobacteriales; family Mycobacteriaceae; genus Nocardia; species Nocardia neocaledoniensis_A. The sequence continues at coordinate 10,176 of NZ_JARWOJ010000272.1, forward strand.
CCGGCCGACCTCAGCCCCGACCTCGTGGCTGACCGGCTCGCCGACCCGCGCAGCCCGAGCGAACTGCACGGGCAGCGCGCCGCGGACCTCGTCGAGTACGCGGCACTGCTCCGTGAACTGAATCCGGCCGCCGTCGACTCCGCCACGGAAGCACTGGCACCGCACCTGAACCTGCCGCGCGGTGGGCTCCCGCTGGACGCGGCGGCCATGGCCGAAGCGCTGTCGAACCGGGCGGCGCGCGGCAACCGCGACGATCTCACCGGTCCACTCGCCGACTACATCCGGGCACTGGCCGAGATCGATCCCTACGCCGACGATCTGGTCTACAACCCGGACACCGATCCCCGTGCGGTGGGCGATGATCCGCCGGTCCACGATCGCGATGCCCTCGACTTCCTGCGCGAAGTCGGCGCGGACGACCTCACCGAACGGTCGCCGCTGCCGCCTGCGCCCGACGGCGCCGTTCCCGGTCCGAGCCGCGACCACGCCAGGCTGCTCGGCGCCGACATCACCGACGCCGACGACCAGAAGGTCGCGAAGGTCTACGACTGGTTCCGCGACGGACGCATCGACAAGCACGAGCGCCTCACCATGGACGCGCTCGCCGAGGTGCACCAGCAGATCCGCGACGAGATCCGGCAGCGAGCCGCCGACATCGCCCGGTTGCGCGAGCTGCTCAACGAGCCGTTCGCGACCGATCTCGAGCTCGGTGCCACCGAGACACCCGCGCTCGGTGAGGGTTCTCCCGACAGTGCGCCGGATCCCGACGGTTCGCCGCGCCCCGGTCTGCCCACGCCGCCCCCGGCTGTCCCGGGCGCGCCGGTGCGCCCCGGCCTGCCCGCCGGACCCGAGCTGGACGGTAACGAGACTCCGCCCGTGGGCAATTCCGACTCGAACGAGCCGCCCGCAGCCGGCCAGGATCCGGCCGCACCGCTGCTGCTGGATCCGGTCACCGATCCGGGTGACGCGGGGATCCCGGAGGGGCGCCGCCCCGCCGCCGAGCTCGAGAGCACCGGATCGCCCGAATCCGAGGCGGGGGACTCGCGCCCCCGTACTCCCACTGATCCGGATGCCGTTGTCGGCGAAGCGGATCGGAGCAAGCCCGGTCATCCGGTGAACGGCGAGGACAGCGCAGCGGGCGAGGATTCGCCGCAGCGGTCTTCCGGCGACCCGGATGCCGGTGCCGAGGCGGAAGCGAGTGGATCCGGTCGATCGCGCGATGATGCGGATGTCGTTGTGACGGGGGATCCGTCAGTGCCACCGGTGGTTCGTCCGGTGACCGATCCCGGTGATCCCGGGATCGAGGCGGGGCGTCCTCCTGCGGCCGAGGTCGATCGTGACGGCTCGGAGTACGGGGACGGATCGCGGCGCCGTCCTGCCGGCGACTCGGATCCGGCTGTCGATCCGAGCGAGGCCGACTCGGATGCGGATCCGGGTGAGGGCGGCTCGGATCCGGACAAGGGATTCGATCCGGACGGAGAGGGCGTTCCGCCGCGTTCTTCGGACGGCGATCGGCCCGGTGGGCGTCGGCATCTGCCGGGGTCGGCGTTGCGGTCGCACATTCCGCATCCGCCCCACGAGTACGAGGTGGAACTCGATGTGCCCGTCTTCGACGAAGTCGAATGGCCGGTGCCGCCACTGGATTTGACGCCTGAGCCCGAGGAACCCGAACCTCCCCGCCCGCCGGTCCCGCCGGTCCCGCCGGTCCCGCCGGTCCCGCCGGTCCCGCCGGTCCCGCCAAAGGTTCCCGAGCCTCCGCAGCCGCCGGTGCCTCCGCAGCCTCCTGTGCCTCCGCAGTTGCCGGAGTTGCCGGTTCCGCCGGTGCCTCCGCAGTTGCCGGAGTTGCCGGTTCCGCCTGTGCCTCCGCAGTTGCCGGAGTTGCCGGTTCCGCCTGTGCCTCCGCAGTTGCCGGAGTTGCCGGTTCCGCCTGTACCTCCGCAGCTCCCCGAGCTACCGGATCCGCCGGTGCCTCCGCAACTGCCGGAGCTGCCGGAGATTCCTGTGCCGCCGCAACTTCCGCTGCCGCCGGGCTTCCCGCCATTGCCTGTGCCATCGGAACCATCGGCGCCACCACAGCTTCCGCTGCCGCCGGGGTTCCCGGTACCGACGCCTACCGAACCGACGCCGAATATGCCGGTGCCGCCCGTGCCTACGCCGAACGGGCCGCAGGCGCCGTCCTGGCCGACGCCGCCGCCCCCGGGCGGTGCCGGCAGCGGCATGCCTCCACTGCCGCCGTGGGTCACCCAACCTCCGGGCTCGGGCCTACCTGCCCTTCCGGAGAACGGTCAGCCGTATGTGCCGGGAAGTGGTCAGCCGTTCGTTCCTGGAAACGGTCAGCCCTTCCAGCCTGGGGTTGACCAGCCGTTCACGCCGGACAACGGTCCGGGCTACCGGCCTGGGCCCGGCCAGCCGTTCGCCCCGGGCGATGGTCAGCCTTTCCAGCCTGGGGCCGGTCAACCGTTCGTGCCGGACAACGGCCCGGGCTACCGGCCTGAGGCCGGCCAGCCGTTCGCACCCGGCGATGGTCAGCCGTTCGTTCCTGGAAACAGTCAGCCTGGACCTGGGCACCCGTACGCGCCGAACACCGGACAGCCGTACTCGCCGGCCACCGGTCAGCCGTTCGTTCCTGGAAATGGTCAGCCCTACCAGTCGGGACCCGACCAGCCGTTCGCGCCGGGCAACGGTCAGCCGTATTCGCCGGGCGATGGCCAGTCGTTCGTGCCCGGAGGTGGCCGGCACCAGCTCGGAGCCGGTCAGTCGTACGTGCCGAATGAGGGGCAGCCGTTCGGCCCGGGTAGCGGGCAGTCGTCGGGTGACGGCCTGCCGAGCGGGCGTGGAAGCGGTCCGGCCCACCTCACGGGTGCCACGCCCGGCAACGGTCAGCCGTTCGTGCCGGGTACGGGTCAACCCGCGGTGACCGGAAACGAGCGCCCCTACCTGCCGGGCGGCGGGCAGCCGTACCCGCCGATCGACGGTCAGCCGGTGGCTCCGGGGAATGGACAGCCGGGCCAGGGTGGGAGTGGCCGGCCCTACGGGACGGCTGAGGGCTCGTCGTACGCGCCGGGGAGCGGGCAGTCCGCGCTCGGCCAGCCGCAGTCGCCCTATGGCGGTGGGCAGTTCGCGCCGGGTGGTGGACAGTCGCACCCGCCGGGTCAGGGTCAGGTGCCTTCACACGGGAACGGGCCGGCGTACCAGCCCGGGGCGGGGCAGCCGTATCAGTACGGCTCTGATCAGTCGTCCTCGTCTGGCACCGGACAGCAGTACTCGTCCGGCCCCGGTCAGTCGTACTCGGCTGGTCCAGGCCAGCCGTACTCGCCCGGGCACGGTCAGCCGTACACCGGACCGGGGCAGCCCCACGGCTCGGGTATCGGTGAGCCGTCGGGCGGGGGCAACGGCGGCTCCGCGAACGCGCAGTCCGGTGGTGCGCCGATGTATCCGCCGCCGATGATGCCGCCGAATGGTGGGCAGGGTGGTGATCGCAGGCCTTATCGCCCGGTGTATCAGTCGCCGGTCGAGCAGGCAGTGCTGCTGGTGCGTCCGTACGGCAGTGGTGTGGTGGCCGAATTCGATCCACGGTCGGGAGCGTTGCGCCCCGCGCCGCCGGGGCAACTCGGCGCCGATGGTCTCTACGGCGATCTCGACGGGGTGACGGTGATCTTCTACCGGCTCGGCGAGCGGCTGCTCGTGCAGGTGGGTAGCCAGCCCATCGATGTCACCGAAGGCGCGCACGTGGGCTGGGAGCAATCGGCGCAGCGGATGACGCGGTTCACCGTCGCCGTGCACGGCAGGCCGATGGGGGAGCTGATCTACCGCGCGCTACCGCCGGAACTGGACCTCGGCCTGCTTATCCGTAACGTGGTTGCCGATCCGGCCCACCGGATGTCAATGTTCAGCGACCGTGCCTGACCGATCGGAGAGGTTTCCCAGGTGAGTGACGATCCGATCGAATTGAGCGATCCGGATGTGGTGGTCGACGCGGCGACCGGCACGTTGTCGTATCGCGGCGAGCCGTACAGCGGCGCGGTGACCGTCACGCGTCCCGACGGCACCTGGCGCGAGTACTGGAGCTACGACGACGGCGAACGCGACGGCGACTGGTCCGGCTGGTACCCCGACGGCACCATGCGCTATAACGGCGAGTTCTACCGCAACCGGCCCGTCGGCACCTGGCAGGAGTGGTACCCCGACGGCGTCCGGCGCATGGAAGACGTCTACGACATCGAGGGCGTGCTGCTCACCCACTCGGTGTGGAACGAGCGGGGCGAGCTGGTCGAATTCGAGGACGAGCGCACCCGCAAGGGCATCACCGCCGACGCGCTCCCCGCCGACGACCCCGAATTGCGCTGGGACGACGAGCACCATCGCATGTACTACCGCGACGCGCCGTTCACCGGCCAGGAGTACCGTCGCACCGCGCCGAGCAGCCCCATCACCGAACTGTCCACCTACGCCGACGGTTACCCCGACGGACCGACCCGCGGCTGGTACCTCGACGGCACCCCGCGCTACCGCGGCGAATACGCCGACCGGCACCAGGTGGGCACCTGGACCGAATGGTTCCCCGACGGGAACCGCAAGGAAGAAACGGTCTTCGCTCCCGACGGCGCGCTGGTCACGCGGACGCGATGGGACGAGACCGGTGCCGTGGTCGCGCGGTACGGCGAGAACCGGGATTAGGCAGAGGAGTACGCAGTGGCTGACGAGTTGGCCGGGGATCCCGATGTCGGATTCACCCTCACCACGGTGGTGGCCGACGGCGACGGGATACCCGAGCGTGCCGCCGCGCTGAGCCATCGCATCGCCAAAACACTGGCGGCGCTGGGTCCGCCCGGCTGGACCAAGGTCGAGGCGTCGTTCGCGATGACCGCGGCGGCCGAGGTGTCGATGGTCGTCTTCCACGACGAGCAGGAACGCTTCGCGCGGGTGTTCCCGAGCCCGGAACTGCTCGACCTGCTGCGCGAGCATCGGCACGTGTCCGCGACGATGGGCGACGGGCCGTGGTGGCGCTACCTGCTCACCCTGACCAACACGGGCCGGATGGACGTCGACTTCGACTACGGCGACGAGCCCTTCCCGGACGACCAGCTCTTCCCACCCACGGTGTACCGCACCGACATCGAGATCTACCCGCGCGACCGGCTGCCCATCTGGCTGGCCGCCTACATCCACCACGAGAACCGGCAGCTGCGCGGTCCACTCGCCGCCGCCGAGCAGGCGCGCGCCGACGCCGCCGCGGGGCACAACCCGATCGGCTCCGCGCCGGACGTGGAATTCCCCGCGCTCGACCTGATGGCCCGCCGATGGGCGCTCATCGCCGCGGCGTTCGTGGCGGTCGGCTCCAAGTGGGGCCCGCGCGTGACTCCCGCGTTCCACGTGTTCGAGGGTTCGAAGTTCAGCGGTTCCACCCTCTGCCTGCTGCCCGGCGATCGCGCGGTGCTCTCCGGCGGAGTATGGAACGCACCGGAACTCGACGCCGTCTACAACAAGGACCTACCGATGCCCGCCCTCTACCAGGGCGCCCCCGACTGGGTGGCCGCCCCGGTGATCAACCGTCGCGCGGAGAACGGCCTGCTCACCTTCTGCTACTGGTGGGAGGGCGGCCGCTGGTATCGCGGCGCCTCGCCGGGCGCCGACGCGCTCGCTCCCGCCGTGCCGGGCATGTGGGACACCAGGACCGTCGTCGAGGTGCTCACCGGCCTGCTCGGCGAGAAGGCTTCGCAGGCGCAGAAGGAAGCCGTCCTCGGAGTGGTCGAGGCCGCCGAGCGCGCTGCCGTCGCGCGGGAAGCGTTCACCAGGGTCTTCCCCGCCGACGTCTACAACGTCGATTCCGCCTGGTTCGAGCTGAATCTCGCCGGTCTGCTCGGCACCCACACCGTCGGCCTGGCGAAGTGAGAGGACATCAACAATGACCAACGAACACGCCAAAGCGCAGATGGCCGACATCTTCGAGACGGTGCAGAAGCAGATGAAGGCGATCGCGCAGGTGCAGCAGGATCGCGCGAAGATCATCGCCAGCGCCACCGTGCGCAAACGGGTGACGGTCACCGTCAACGCCGACTACAAGGTGATCGAGACCAAGTTCACCCCCGATATCGACGACCTCACCTACACCGAGATCGCCAAGGCCGTCACCGAGGCCGCCCAGCAGGCCGCGGCCGAGGTCGCCCGCAGGACGCAGGAGATGATGGCGCCGATCCAGAGCGAACGCTCCCGCCTGCCCAAGATCACCGAACTGGTCGACGACATGGACGGATTCGCCATTCCGCAGCCGGTCGAGGCCTCCCTCGAACCTCCCAACTCGCCCGAGCGGGAACGTCTCTCGGACGACGAGGAGGACGGCTCGCGCGACCCGTCGCGCACCGCCACCGACGCGGGCTGGTGATCCGGATGCTCGCGCCCCGGCCACCGTCGGGATCGTCGCTGTACATGCGGAATTCATCTGTCAGACCGTAGAATCGTTAGCAAGCCGTGCGAATCGGCGGTGTCGTGGGAGCGGTGCCAGGCGGGGCGCGGGGCGGTGATCCAGGACGACAGGGAGGCTCTCGGACATGACACCGACCGGACCATCGGCGGCCCAACAGTGGTCGGGCCTGCGCTCTTCGGCTTCCGACGGTGCGCTGGTCCTCGAGCCGTCGGCGCTGCCGAATCTGGTGAACGCGGCCACCGACGCCCGGATCAAGGTGAACTCCGTCAAACAGTCCACCGACCTGGTCGGACAACTCGCCCGGTTCTCCTCGTTGGATTCGGGGCAGCAGTTGGCGAAACAGTTCTCGGACAAGGCCGGTGAGCTGGCGACCGTCCTCGGCAAGCATCAGACGATCCTCGACGATGTCGCCATTACCTTCATGGATGCGGCCAAGAGCTACAAAGGTGCCGACACCGCCAGCGAAGTCGATATGAACCAGCTGCGCACCACCATCGAGCAGAGCAAGTCCAAGGGTGACAAAGTCAACTCCTCGGCGCCCGTCACGGCCTTCCCTCCGGTGTCGCAGGGCGCACCCCCGTACCTCCCCGGCGTGACCACTCAGGTTCCGCCACTCGTGCCCATGCCGGCCGCCGGCTCGGCGAACATTCCGAACGAGCTCACCAATGGCAAGAACTTCGATCCGGCCGAAGTGACCGCGGAAAATCCTGGCTCCTACAACTATGAGCAGCTCAACATGATTCGGGTTTCACTCGAGGGCGTGCCTGCCAGATTGCGGACGGCGGCCGCGGACTGGACCCTGCTCAAGAACCAGGTGAAACCAGCTTTCGACGACCTGAACGCGAAGGTCGGCGACAGTTCGAAGAACTGGACGAGCCCGGGCGGTGCCACCCGAGCCAGGGCGGCGATGAACGCCTACCACGAAGGCAACCAGAAGCTGATCGAACAGATGGGCCAGATTTCTGTCGCGCTCGAGTACGCGGCCGGCTGGCTTTCCGCTACGAAACAAGGCTTGGACAGCACGCTGTACATCCCGTCGTCTGTCCAGGCGAGCGAGCAGCAGGCTGCCAAGGAAGCGGCCGCGAAGAACGCGCGGAATGTGCTGATGTCCACCTATGTCCCCGGGGTCAACGCGACCTCGAGTCACATCGCCGCCTTGCCCGAGCCGACCGCGCCGACGTCGGGAAACGGGACCGGCAACGGCGACGGAAACGGGAACGGCTCCGGAAACGGCAGCGGAAGTGGCTCCGGTTCGGGGTCGGGTTCGGGCAGCGGTTCGGGCTCGGGTGACACTTCCGCCGCGTTCAAGAAGGCGATGGCCGAACTGCAGCAACAGCAGTCCGGCAACCAGTTGGGCAACGGCGGCGCGGACACCAACGGCAACGGCGGGCTCGGTTCGAACGGCTCGACGGGATCCGGCTCGGGATCGGGATCTGGTTCGTCCTCGACCGATCAGCTGACCTCGGCTCTGCAATCCGGTCTCGAACAGGCCAGTTCCGCCGCGCAGTCCGCGCTCGAACAGGCTTCCTCCGCCGCGGAACAGAGCTCGCTCGCGGGGATTCCGAGCGCGGCCGGCCTCAGCTCGCTGCAGGAACAAGCCAAGAAGGCACTCAGCGCCGCGAGCAAAGGCGGTGGCGGGGGTGGTGGCTCAGGTGCGGGCGGCGGTGGCGCCGGTGCGGGTGCCTCCCCACTTTCACCGAGTCTGGACAGCGCCTCCAAACTGTTCCCGCGCGCGTCGGCCGCCACCGGGATGGAGTCCGGGTTCCGCGCTGGCGTCGCCTCGTCGGCCGCGGGTACGCCGATGGGAGGCATGCCGATGGCGCCGATGGGTGGTGCCGGTGCCGGTGGACAGCAGCAGAAGGAGCACAAGCGCGCCGACTACCTGGACTCGGTGGAGCACCTGGACGAAGCGCTCGGTGAGGCCCCGATCGTCGCGAGACCTGTGGTGGAACAGTGACGCCCACGTGGGAATTCACCGGCGCGGAGTTCGAAGCGTTGTGGGCCGGTCTCGAAGCCGAGTACATGCCGGAGCCGTTCATCCACTCCAGCGAGCCGTGCTCGGCGGACGAAGCGGAGTTCGCGCTGCGACAGGACTGGATCGCGATCAGGCAGCGCTGGGGGCATGAGCTCGACGACATCATCGGCGTGCTCACCAAGCCCGATATCCGGGTGATCGTGCGTGGGTACGGCGGCGGCGAACGACTCACCGATCCCGAGCTCTCGGTGCGCATGCTCGCGGTGCGCAAGGGAGACGTCGGCTATCTGGTGCGTCAACGTCCGGGCCGAACCCTGTATCACGCAGACGGATTCGTCGTCACCCGGCACGACGCGCTGTCCCTCGGTGACGTTGTCGCGGGTCAGCTTCCCGCGGCCGAACCGGGCCGCGGTCGGGAGATTCCGCTCGACGAACCGGACAACGACCAGTTCGACCGCAGCTACGGCCGCTCCCTGGTCCAGCACTACGACGACGACGCCGCGGTGCAGACACAGACCTTTCAGCAGGCGCGACTGGATCGCGACGGCTTCATCGATGTCGAACAGGGCTGGTCTCGATTCGGTCCGCGTGGCATCGTGAGATTGCGGCTCGGCTGGCGCGATCTGACCGACGACGGCCGCTACGTGATCGTGCCCGGCACGCCGCCGGTGGCGGTCGGCGCGGATCGCAGGCGGGTGGTTTCGCTGATCAACAGCCAGATCGCGGAAGTTGTCAGAGCCATCAGGGATGATCGGGCGTAGTGATGGTCGGCCAGACGGGAGGGGGAGCGATGGACGAGTTTCCGACCGAGTTCAGCGCGGCGTCGTTGACCGGTGCGATCGTGGTGCGCACCACCGAGCAGGGATTGCCGGTGGGGATCACCGTCGACGGCGATCAGCTGCGGCGCGACCCGGACGACCTGGCCGCCGAGATCCTGCGGCTGTGCCAGAAGTCGGCCAAGCGGGCCGGGCTCGCACGGCGTAACCAGCTGGCGGAAGCGGGGTTCGACCCGGCGCTGCTGGCGGCGACCGGGCTGCCCACCGAAGCCGAGGTGGCCGCGGCCGAAATCGTCGAAGAGCAGGAATACGACACCGAGCCCGACAGCTGGCTACGGTCGGTCTAGCGAGCGAGAGGGGAGGACACGGCGATGGTCGAAACCATGGACGAGCTGATCGCGAAGGTGCAGGGTCAGCTCTACCGCCTGCAGGATCTGGCCGACGCGACCAATGACATCCGGGCACAGGAGACTTCGCCCGACGGCGCCGTCACGGTGACCGTCGACGGTGCGGGGGCGCTGGTCGGTCTGGAGCTCAGCGGGGCGATCGCGAAGCTCTCACCCGCCGACTTCGAGCGGGTGCTGACGCAGACCGCGCAGGCCGCAGCGCACCGTGCTTTCAGCGAACGCGCCGAGCTGGTGACGGCCTACAACCGAGCCGGCACGTGACATTCAACTGATCTTCACCGCCGATTAGTGTGGCGCCGGTTTCCGACGGGTAGATAAAGTAACGAAACACCATGGGCTGTTTCGAGATTGGACGAGAGCCATGAATCACGTTGCGGTAGTTCCCGATGCAGTTCGTGCGTACGCGGGTGCTTCGGCCACCATGGCGGCGGGGGTCGCCCAGGCCGGTGCGGTCGACCAGGCCGCCACCATGGCCGCCGCGGTGCCGGTATTCGGCCTGATCGGGCAGGAATTCCTGCTGTCGTTCGCCTACGCGCAAGCCAACCACCTCACCTCGATGGCCGAGCTGGCCGCGGTGCACGCGGGCACTGCGCTCACCGCCACCCAGGCCGCCGCGACCTATGAGGGCGCCGACGGGGCGTCCAAGCTGGGCATCGCGGCGGTCGATCAGTAGCCATGACCTACCCAGGGGGAGACTCGGCCGGCGCGGCGGCGTCGGTCGATCCGACCGTGCTCGAACTGCTGCGCGGCAGTTCGCTGGCGCCGATGCTCGATCAGCCGGTGAGCCAGGTGCTCAGCTCGATGGGGTTACCGCAGCTGCCGCAGCTGCCCGAGTTCATCCAGCTACCCGAGATGCCCGCGCTGCCGACGATCGACCTGACCGCGCTGATGCGCCCGCTCACGGATCTGGCGTCGGCGTTCGGCACCGGTGCGCTCGGTGGCACCAACTCGACCTCGGGCACCGGCACCTCGACCAATCCCGCCGAGGCGCTGACGAACATCAGCTCGGTGCTGGAGACGGTGATGTCGCTCGGTTCGACCGCGCTGCAGACGGTGATGCAGCTGTGGCAGAGCGCGGCGGCGACCGAGGCGACGAACAAGGCGACCAGTGCCCAGGCCGACGGCGCCAAGCTCGCCGCCCAGAGCACCCAGGAGAAGGCGGTGCTCACCCACGCGGCGGGCAATGTGGCGGTCGGTGGCGCCAAGCTGGCCGCGGTGATCGCGCGCTACTCGGCGACCCTGGCATTGGCCCCGCTCTACGCGGCGACGCCGGGTGGGCAGGCCGTGCTGATCGCGGCGACCATGGAGGCGATGGCCGAGGGCTTGGCCATCACCGCCGAGACGAAGGCCGAGATGGTCGCGCGCAGTGGCGAGATGACGCAGGCCGGTGAGAAGGTCCAGGTCACCAACGCCCCGACCGGTGTCGACGCGAGCAGCGAGTCGCTGAGCCAGCTGATGAGCTTGATCACCCCGTTGATCAGCACCGCGAGCACCGCAGCGTCGTCGTTGAGTTCCCTGGCCGGGCAGGTGAGTTCGCTCTCGACCAGCACCACCGGCACCGGTGACTCGACCGCGACCGGCAGCGAGATCGCCGGCACCGGCCAGGAATCCGCTGAGGAACTGGCGGCCGCCGGTGGCGCGGGCGGCGGTGGTGGCGTGATCGGCGGCGTCGGCGCGATCGGTGGCGCGGGCGCGGCCTCTTCGCCGCTGAGCCCGTGGCAGGGCGGTCGCGGGGGCGGCGGTCTGTCCACGGTCGGCAGCACCGGCGCGGTCGCCGGCGCGGGCACCACGTCGGGCGGCGCGAACATGACCACGGCATCGGCGAGCGGCGCGTCGCCGGGCTACATGCCGATGGGTGGCGCGGGCGCGGGCATGCCGATGGCGCGCGCGGTCGAGGGCGGCGGCAACGAGGCCGTGCACTCGCAGCTGGTCACCGGCAATCACGGCGACGAGGTCGTCGGCCAGATCGCGGGGGTGGCGACCCCGGTCGTCGGCGCCGCCGAACCGGTGGTCACCGACGCGCCACCGGACAAAGAACTCTCACTGTGACGCGGCACCACGACAGGAGTGGCAGATGAGTAACACCTTCGAATTCGATTCGACCGCGGCGAGCAAAGCCGCGGCGGCGCTGGACGGCATCGCCGACCGGCTCACCACCGAACTGACCGCGGTCGCCCCGGCTCTGCACGTGGCGCCGGCCGGCACCGACGAGGTCTCGGCCCGCGCCGCGACCACGGCCAACGGCGTCGCCGACGACTACCTGACCGGTGCCGAGGCGGGCGCGCACGAGATGAGCAAGCTCGCCGCCACGCTGCGCGCGCAGGTCAGCGAGTTCGACCAGATGGAAACCGACAACACCACCGGCTTCAACGGACGATGATCGAACCACCGCAGCCCGGCTTCACCGGAGTGGTGTGGGAGGCCCGCGAGCCCGACAAGCTCGCGACCGACCTCACCACCGGTGCCGGCCCGATGCCGATGGCCGACGCGGCCGCCGCCTGGACGCGGCTCGCCGCGGCCTTCGGCGCGGCCGTGCTCGACTACGAGCAGGTGCTGCAGACCTTGCGTGGTTCCTGGAAGTCCGGGAGCAGCGAGCAAGTGTGGGAACGCATCTCGACGCTGCGGGAATGGCTGATCGAGACCGCGGCCGCCGCGACCGCCAACGCCGCGAGGCTGCAGGCACAGGTCATGGCCTACGAGGTGGCCGCGCTGGCCATGCCGAATACCGCCGACATCGCGGCCATCACCGCGATGCAGCAGGCGCTGGAACAGGTCGGCACCGCCCTCGGCGCCCCGATCAAGGCGATCGCGGCGCAGACCGACGCCGAAGCCGACGTGGCCAAGGCCGTCGCCTCCCGGGTGATGCGCAGCTACGAGGCCGCCACCGAACCATTGGCGACGCCGTGGCTGCACGCGCCGCCACCCTCGATCGCGCCCGAGGCCGCGCTGGCAGGCGAGCAATCGGGGCAGGGCACCGCCACGCCGACCCCGGGCGCCGCGGCGATACCGGGTATCGGCGCGATCGGACTCGGCGCGCTCCCGTCGATGCCCGCGCCGGTGCAAACCGCTTACCGCGCACCAGTTTTCGTCCAGTCCGCGACGGCGGTCGGCACCACCACCGCACAGCCGGCACCCGTGGCCACCCCGGCCGGACAGGCGGCGCCGCTCGTCCCCGGGGCCATGGCCCCCGGTGCGCAGGACTCCGCCGCCCGCTTCCCCCGCGCGGGCATCGCCTACGAGGAGTCCGACCAGCTGGTCGCCGAGGGCGAGATCCAAGCCGCGCCCGCCGTGCTCGGTGTCGCCGAGCGCGCCGCGCCGCAGACCGGCGGCGGCACCGCGACCGCGGAGGGCCGCCCATGACGACCCTCACCAACGATTCGCTGCTGGCCGTCGCCGACCGGCTCGGTGTGCAGACGCTGCCGCTGGTCCTGGCCGTCGGCCCGCAGCAGGACACCTTCGACGCCTGGCGCGCCGCCAGGGACGCCGCCGTCGCCGAGCTCACCTCGCTCGGCGTCTTCGACGCCTACGGCGATGTCGAGCCCGAACTCGCCGGTGCCCTCTACACGCTGGCCCAACCCGATGCCGAACTCGTCGCCCGCAGCTACGGCGACGAGGACCGGCGGCGGATCTGCCTGGCCCGCCGCGGCTCCGGCCATGCCAGCGCCGTGCGCACCGGCGCGAACTTCGAGATCACCACCGACTCCATCGACGGCTCCGACCGTGAACTCGCCCGCCTGCTGCTCGCCGCGCTGCCGACCTGCGCGCCGGCCGAGGTGGCCGCGGTGAGTGTCGCGGCCGACGACCTGGCGGCGCGCCTCGACGCCGCCGAGACGACTTCCCAATACGTGGACGCGATGTACGCGCTCGGTATCGACGCGCACCAGGCGACCGTGCTCGGGGCGGCCTTCGGCAGCTGCCGTGGCTACACCGAGATCGTCGCCCAAGTCCACCACGACGGGCTGACCACCCGAGCCCCTGGCGCGGTCGCGGTGTACGACACCGCGCGCGGCCGGATCGTCGTAGCGCCGATGACGGCGCCCGACGGGCAGGTGTGGTCGACCATCACGCCGGGCACCGACCACCGCCTGACCCAGGCAGTCGGTGCGCTCCTCGAGGGGCTTCCCGGTGGGGGGTGGCGGCCCGAGTAGCCATCCTCCGTTTCAACCATCAAGTAAGAAAGGTTCGGCATATGCCCCCTCAGGGACCAGTAGGTGTAGAAGCCGGCGGCGTAGACGGCGTCGTCTCCAAGCTCGAAGGCACCATCAACAACCTGCGTACCTCGGTCGGCCAGATCGACGACGCGGCCCAGGCCGTGCTCCGCGGCTGGAAGGGTGACGCCTCGGACGAGTTCGTGAAGGTCGCCCAGGCCTGGCACGACGAGGCCGACGCTCTGAACAAGAAGTTCGACCGCCTCACCGAAGCCGTGAACACCGGTAAGTCGACCCTGGTGAACATGGACGGCCAGGGCCTGTCCGGCGGTGGCTCCACCGGCGGTGGCGGCGGCTACACCAACCTCTGACCGCGCATCAGACACGAACAGGAACTGAGCTCATGACCATTCTTTACGATCCCGCGGCGATGAACGAGCTGTTCAGCGACCTGCAGACCTACGGCGGGAAGATGAAGGGCGAAATCGACGAACTCGAGGGCGCCGCTTCGGATTTCCGCAACAACCTGCAGGGTGACAACGCGATCTCGAACTTCGACACCGCGCACAAGAACGTCACCACCGAGCTGACCGACACCCTCGACAAGCTCGACAAGCTCGCCGCTCAGGTCGAGTCCGCGCTCAACCGCGCGCTCGAGGCCGACGGCAAGGTCGGCGACGGTTTCGCCGACTTCTGAGTCATCGTCGGCGCACTCGAGCGCGGGCCTTGTGGCCCAACGAAAACGGGGCGAGACCCGTGCCTTCGGCATCCGGCCTCGCCCCGTTTTCATCAGCCGACCACGGTCACCAGGCAGGCCGATCACTCGAGTGTGATCTGTTGGGGCCGGGTATATTTCGCAGAGGTCAGCAGATCTCGACAGGCGTGGGGCTGCTGTGAAATGCCGTGCGTGGAGTGCATCGAGGAGTGAGTGCGTGGGCGAGGAAGCGATCCCGGACCTGCCGTTCGCCCTCGGCCCGCGGGCTCCGGAAACCGCCGTACCGGCCGATCCGGCGCAGGTGCTCACCGAACTGGCGTACCGGATCGCCAGACAGACAGCGGCACTCGGCCCACCCGGCTGGCGGAATCTGACCGCGGTGTTCGCGCTGACCGTCGAGGTGGAAGTGGTGCACCTGCTGTTCGAGGACGCGCACGGTGCGACGGTCCGTGCGCAGCCGGACAAGGACATCGTCGACGCGGTGCGCGAGCACCGCAGACTGTCGGCGGACTACGGTGACGGACCGTGGTGGCGGCTGGTGGTGACGATGAGCAGCACCGGCGAACTCGAGGTGGATCACGACTACGGCGATGAGCCGTTCCCGGTGGACCAGCTCTTCGAGCCGCGCGTTTACCTGGCCGACCTCGCGGTCCATCCGCGTCGGCGGCTGCCGGTGTGGCTGGCCGCGTATCTGCACCACGGCGGCAGGCAGCTGCGCGGGCCCGGCGCCGCGGCACGGCTGGCGCGCACCGAGGCCGCCGCGGGGGTGCGGGCCACGTTGTCGGAGTTCGATTTTCCGCCGTATCCGGTGATGCGGGCGCGCTGGGCGGTGATCGCGGCCGCGTTCGTCGCCGCCGGGTCGGCCAAGGGGCCGCGGATGCTGCCCGCGCTCTGCTGGTTCGAGGGCGGTTCCGCCAGCGGTTCGACACTGTACGAGGTGCCGGGTGGCCGTGCGGTGCTCTCCGGCGGAGTGTGGAACGCGATGGCCCTCGACGCCGCCTACAACGAGGGTGCCGAACTGCCCGCGCTGTATGCCGGTGCGCCCGAGTGGGTGGCCGATCCAGTACTGAACACCAGGGCGGGGAGCGGCCTGCTGTCGTTCTGCTACTGGTGGGAGGACGGTGCGTGGTACCGCGGCGAGTCACCCGCCGCCGATCATCTCGCCGAAGCCGTGCCGGGCATCTGGCCGGCCCACACGACCGCCCGGGTGGGCGCGGGCGTCCCGGGCGCCGAGGCGAGCGCGCGGCGGCGAGCGGCCGCTCGCGCGCTGGTCGATGCCGCCGAGCACGGCATCGCGACCCGCGCCGCGATCGTCGAGATATTCGGTGACGACGGCACATTCGACATCGACTCGGCGATGTACCAGCTGACTCTGGCCGGCGTCACCGCCGCGGCGGAGCGAGCAGTCCCCTGAGCGTCGGGTCGTAGACGATGACCATTCGATGGTCCGGTCGCGGTGCGGAGAAGGAATCCATCTTGTCCTTGTTCAGGACATTGCTCGCGCCCGCATCGATGGTGTAGTCGTAATCGTTGTTGCCCGCGCCAGGGAACTCCGTGTACTCCTCGATGCGGAACGGCGGTCGGTTGTCGTAGTGCTCCAGCAGGGCTGTCCACAGCTGGTCGCCGTCGATGTGGCCACGGTCGCCGGGGGTGCCCTTGCTCGGGTCGGCGGCCTCGGATTTCATGTCCCACTGCAGTTCGATGCGGCCGCCGGGGGCGAGGGTGTGCTCCAGATTCGCCGCGATGGAGAGGTAGGCCTCGGGCGGCAGCTTTGCGCTGACATTGTTGACGAAGATCCGGCCGACACCGCCGGCTGTCCCGTCGCCCAGCACGTGTCCGCCGCCGAGCATGTCGCCGAAGACCAGGACGGTCCCGGGTTCGGTCAGCGGACCGGGATCGAGAATGCCCAGGCTGCGTCTGCGCTGGCTCGGAATCGCGAAGGATTCGGCGAGTTCGGTCTTCACGACCAGCCCGCCCCCGGTGCGATCGGCGGGGGGCGTCATCTCGACACCGAACGCGCTGCGACCGACACCCACATCGACGGTGTGCCCGTTCGGCACGCCGGTCGGTGGCCGGTGAGCGAGCTCCACCCGCTCGTTGTTCGCGCCGAAGACATACTGTTCCAGCGGAAGCCGATGCAGCGGCCGGGGCCGGGGAATGATCTCCACGGCCGAGAGGCCGTGCACCGGTTCGTGGATCATCACGGTGTACTCGATATTGATCCCGTTCGCGGCGGCGGTGCGGTTCGCCCGGTCGACGCTGTGCAGGAGATCGCTCATCGAGCCGGCGACGCCGTCGGTTTCGAGCCGCCCGGTGCCGTGCTCGAGGACGGCCGCGAACCGGTTCGGCGAGGCCGCCAGGGTCTGCGCGGCGTCGTGCATGCGCTGGAACGCGTCCGGGCCGATGGCCGTCCGGAAGGGCTCCGGCATCGCGGTGTGGAACCGGTCGATGGCTTCGTGCAGGTCGCGCCCGCGCTGCGCCGCGGCCGGATTCGGATCGTTGATGGCGACGTTGAGTGGATCCATGGCTGCCATCAGGTGCGCGGTCGGCACGTGCCTGCGGGCCTCGCGGAAATTCGGGTTCTCGAAGATCGGGTCGAAGATGCGCCGGGCGAGCTCCTCGCGCATGCGGGCGTCGAGGCCGTGCCGTTCGTTGGCGACCAGGTCGCGCACGTGCTCGCCCGCGGCCAGCTCGTTCAGTGTCGCCAGGTGCGCGGCGCTGCCGCGATCGTATTCGGCCGCGGTGAGCGATTCGCTGAAGATCGGACGGTGCTCGGTCAGGCCCGAGCGCTCGAGCGAGTAGCGCTGCGCGAGTGCCGGATCGTGCCCGCCGAGGAGCTGCTCGGCGGTGCTGCCGGGGTGCAGGTCGAGGTGTCCGGCGAGATCGGCCAGATCACGGCGCAGTCCGGGGAGCTGGTCGGCTCGCGCGGGATCGATGGTGGCCGCGTCGATCTTGTTGAGCAGCACACGGACTTCCGCGAATCTGCCGCCGAGGTGATCGGTCAGCCGATCGGGGCTCTCCCGCACGGGATCGATGATGATCTCGGGTTCCTGCGCGAGCCGGATCTCGGCGATCTCGTGCGCGACACCACGGACGACATCCTGGTCCCGTGCGCGCGGTGAGACGTGTACGTCGTAGCCGGTGCCGTCGGGGCGGCCGCGGAACTCGGCGACGGCGCCACCGGTCGTCGGTTCGGCCGTGACGCTGATGTCGCGACCATCGGGCAGGAGGAAGCGCTTGGTGTCGCGATTCCACGCCATGTCCGCCGGGGTGATGAGCGCGAGGCTGTCCTCCACCGCATGGACGACTTCGCGCGTGGTCAGATCCGGCTGGTTCGGCGGGCGCGCCTCGCCGTGGAACTCCCCGACACTCGCGGCGGTCCCACCGTGCGGCTCCAGCGTGACGCCCGCCCGCGTGCCCGGCTCGACGACCGGCGGCGCGGGCCGGGTCGTCGGCTCGCTCCGGACGAGCTCGGTTTCGGCCCTGGGTCGTTCCGCTACCGCCGGTTCCTTCGGCCTACCGGGCTCGCTCGCGCCCGGCGCCTCAGCGGTGGCGCCGGCCTGTTCGGTACGAGGCTCGGCGCGGCGCTGCTCGCCCGCCGGCTCGGCCACCCGGTCCTTCGACGTCGCCGTGAGATTCGAGGTGGCACTGTTCTGTTCGGCGAGCCCGGCCCTGGTCTTGCTCTTTCCGGCTGCTTCCCCGGCGGCCGGACGTTCGCCGGTTCGCGCTTCCGGCGCCGCCGTACCAGCGCGTTCGCTCACAGCCGTGCGTGCGCCCGAATCAGACGCGCGCACAACGGATTCGGGCGCCCGCGTGGTCGAGCCCTCGGCCCGGGCGCCCGAGTCGGCCCGGCCCTGGGTCTCGGCCCGCATCGCCGCCTCGGTCGGGCGCGCCGTGGCACCGTCCCGTGGCGCGGCGCCGGAGTTGTTCCATTCCGTCCGCAGCTGTTCGAGCCGGGCGACGTGCTGGTCGCTGTAGCGGCCCTTCGAGTCGATCTTGACGTCGTTCGCGCGCTGGAAGACGTCGTGGGCCCGGTTCTGCTCGGCCCCGGGTTCGAAGCGGTCGGGATGGGTTTGCTTGGCCAGATCGTGGTAGAGCTGCTTGCCCTCGCGCACGGAAGCCTCGGTGACGATCGGCGCCTTCGCCGCCGACGCTCCGGCCGGTGACATCCTGGGCGCCTCCATGGTCGGCGCGTGCCCGAGGCCCGCGGCGGACCGCACGCCGTGCGCACCGCCCAGCGCCGCGCCGACGACGACCAGCTTCGGGTCGAAGGTGGTGTCGATCTTGTTCGCGTCGAAATAGCCGTGCGCGAGCTGGTCCCCGACCTGCCACGCCAGTCCGCCGCCGTACATGCCGAGCCCGCCGGCGGCGCCGCCGGTCACGCCGCTGAGTACCCCGCGCATGGCGGGGCTCATGCCGGTGCGGCCGAGCAGCTTGTGCATCCCCATGCCGACGGGCGCGCCGACGACACCGCCCGCGCCCCATTCGAATCCGGTGCGCAGGTTCTGACCGATGTCGAACGAGTCGCGGTGCCCCATCCCGAGCTGATACGCCTGGATACCACCGTCGAGGCCCATCCCCATGCCGCCCGCCTTCAGGCCGGCGATGGTGATCTGCTTCAGATACGGCTTGAGCAGATTGCGCAGGCCGACACGGCCCGCCTCCAGGGCCAGCTGCTGGAGGCCGCGGGTGGCGGCCGCTCCGACGGCGGTGCGGCCCGCGGCCAGCGCCAGCGGCACCCCGGCCGACCCCCACGGCCAGGCGGCGATCAACGCGTAGACGGCATAGGCGGTGATGAGGGCGAAGCTGCCCTCCATGATCTTGGTGTACTCCAGCTGGGTTCCGCCGTTGCGGGTGTAGGTGCCCAGTTCCTCCAGCGCCTTGGCCAGCTCGTCCACGGAGTTCGGGCCGGAGAACAGCTTGTCGAACTCCTTCTTGACCTCGACCGCGCCGTCCCCGCTGTAGAACTTCGCGGTGGCGTCGGTGGCGGCGCGCAGGTCCGGCTCGAGCAGGCGCAGTTCCTCGGCGGCCTGCTTCCACGCGTCTCCGAGGGCGAACAGATCGTCTTCGTCGCCCTTCGGGTACGCGGTGCCGAAATTGAGTGCCTGCAGGATCCAGCCGGGGACGAGATCGAAGACCGAGGCTAGACCCGACACCCGCCACCTCCGCCGACCGCGATCACCAGGCCGACTCGTTCGTCGTCGACGGATCGTCGGTGAACCGCACCGTGCCGTCGGAAGGCGTGAACAGGCCCTGGCGCGCGCTGGGCGGTGCGACCGGAGCACGCGGAGGTTCGGGAATCATGTCCTGGACATCGGGTATCCCGGGCAGATACTCCGAAAGGCGGGGGATGCGCGCGGTGTCGGCGCGCAGGGTGTCCAGGAGGTCCCTGGTCTTGCGGCGCATGGCGACCGCGGCGTCCTGGGTCGCCGTGGTGACGGCGCGGGCGATCTCCTCGTAGCCCAGCTCGCCGATGTTCTCGGCGAAGCGAACCTCGATCACGACATTCTCCGCGTTGACCGTGACGACGACCCGGCCCGCCGCCGCGGTCGCGGTCGCGGTCAGGCGCGACTGTGCCAGCTGGGCGCGCGCGATGGTCTCCATGCCCTCGCGCACGGTGTCGGCCAGATCTTCGAGCCGGCCGTACGCCGCGTCGTTCGCCATGTTCCTCCTGCTTGCCCGTCCGGCGCCGACAGGTCAGCTGAGCCCGTCTTTGTTGGCTTGTTCGGCGGTCTGGAATCGGTTGGCGGCGTCCACCAGCGCACTCGAATAGGACTGCAACAGGGAGACTTTCGATGCCACGACCGCTTGGAGGTTCTTGTCCGAGGCGCTGTAGCCCTGCTCGCCCTCGGCGAAGCTCGTGCCGAATTCGTCGGCCCCCCAGCGCCCCCAGTGCGCCTGCGAGGCCGCGGCCACCCGGCTGAGGATTCCGTCGATCCGGGTCGCGAGGCCGTCGAGGTCGCCACCCGTGCCGCGCAAGTTGCTGATGTAGACCTCCACCGGATCAGCCATGTCGCACCTCGCTCGTCTGTGTGAACAAGTTTCGATCATTACATGAATTCCGAACCATGCCAACGGAAACGGTCGGTAACGGCCGGGTCGCCGCGGTGGCATGGCATGCTCGGGGCGAGACGGCTGTCGGCGGTGCTATGGTGCGTGGTCGGAGGATGAATGGGTGAGGTTCCCGGAGCCGAACAGGAACTGCGTGGGCTCGGTGTGCGTCTGCTCGAGCAGGTGCGGGTGATCGCCGCACACGTCACACCGGACACGGTGGTTCCCGACTCCGCGCTGCCCGACCTTCCCGAGGTCGCCGAATGGACCGAGCCGCTGCGCTACCGGTACAGCGTGCGCGTCCAGACCGCCCTCGCCGTGGGCGACTCCGCCGCGGCGGCCGTGCGCCGCGGTTCCGAGGTTCTCGCGGCCGGTGGTTTCGACATCGCCGAGGATCGGCGTGCGGGCACCGTCGCGTCGCGCGTCGTGGTGACGGGCAGTCGAGACGGATTCCTGATCGAGGTGCGGGTGTGGCCGGAGACCGGTGACGTCGTCTACGCGGGTCTCACCCCGACGCTCGCGCTGCGGACATCGGGAGCGCGGCAGCCCGACCCGGCCCGCACCGCCGAGACCGTCGAGCCGGGGCACGTGCTCTGCTACGAATGCGACGGACTCGGCTGGTGCCCGGCGTGCGGGGGAAACGGCTGGGTGCTCGACGACGCGGGCCTGCGGCGACCGTGCCCGGAATGCCGCGAGCAGCGGGTCTGCCCGATCTGTCGCGGTGCGGGTCAGCTGCAGATCGCGCGCTTGCGGCCGGCGGAACGGGCAATGTATCCACAGCTGTCCGACGGATCGACGGAAGAGGGCCGGTCATGACGGCGCCGTTGCCGCTGGCCAGGACCAATGCCGAGGCCCGCCTGTTCCTGCGGCTGCACCCGTGCGCGACGTGCGGTGCGCGGCGGTGCGAGTTCGTCAGCTCGGTCATCACCGCGGACGGGCCTGCGAGCAGATATGCGGGACAGTGCGAGTCGTGCGGCGCGCGGCGCGAATACGTGTTCCGGCTGCCGGAGCAGATCCTCCCGCCGCCCGCGGGCGCGGTGCGCTTCGGTGGCGAGGCGGCCTCGCAGCTGCTCGATCCCGGTGAGTGGCTGCGCTATTCACGCATCTGTGCCGACCAGACCGCGCCCGGCGGAGCCGCCGCGCGGCACGCCTTGGCGACGGCGCTGGCCGCCGTGGAGGAGGTACTGAAGTTCATCCCGGACTCCGCGCGATCGGTCCCGGCGTCGGCCTTCGTCTCCGCAGAGAGCCGAGCGCTCTTCGCCGTCGAACCGGGCAGTTTCGATCGCGACCGGCTCGAAGCCGTGCGCGCGCACTACCGGGCGCAACTCGCCCTGCGGTGAGTCGCGGCGCCACCGCTGCCGATTCGCCGCGGCGAGCCGGGGCGTCTGCGGCCGACCCGGATTCGCCGGAAAGTCAGCGGGCCGCCAGTGACTCGCCGATGTAGTGCATCTCGTCGGGGGTCGTCACCATCGACACCGTGGCGCTGCCGGTGCTGGTGCGCACCGTGATCCGGTTCGGCGCGTAGGGGTCCTGGATCAGGGTCACGTCCGGCGGCACGGCTTCCGGATCGCGTTCGGCGGTTCGGACTTCGACGATGGTCGCGCCGCCGAGATGGGTGGTCGGGGCGATGCCGTCGAACACCAGGACCGTGGTGGTGGGATAGGGCGCCGCGGGCACCGGGGGCGGGCCGGGTGGGGCCTGCGGGGTCGCGCCCCCGGCGCGCGGCGGGGTCGAGAGCAGCGGTGGGGTGGCCAGATTTGGGCCCAAGGACTGCCCGGCCTGGGGTGGGGTGGTGTGGACGACGGCGTGCGCGCCCCGCGCGGGCGCGCGCCGCCCCC
>NZ_JARWOJ010000273.1 GCF_029868625.1 Nocardia neocaledoniensis
CGCCGGACCCCCGCCGCGGCGGCGCGCTCGGCCGCCGCGACCACCGTCGCGGTCACCTCGGCCACCACATCGGCGTAGCGCACGCGGTGCGGCCTGGTCCGTGGCACGGCGCCGCCGGTGTGGCTGCACACGATGCCGGCGCCCAGCTCGGCCGCCACGTGCACCAGCTCCGGGTCGGCGCCCGCCCAGGTGTCGTTGATCAGGTCGGCGCCCGCCGCGACGGCCGCGCGGGCGACGCCGCCGCGCCAGGTGTCCACACTGATCAACAGGTCGGGATACTTCGCGCGGATCGCCGCGACGAACGGCACCACCCGCCGCGTTTCCTCGGCCGCGTCGACCGTCTCGCCGGGACCCGCCTTCACCCCACCGATATCGACCAGATCGGCGCCCTCGTCGACCGCCCGCGCCACCCGTTCCATCGCGGCCGCGTCGCTGAAGGTGGCGCCGCGGTCGTAGAAGGAGTCGGGGGTGCGGTTCACGATCGCCATCACGAGCGCGCGATCGGTGGCGACCGGACGCCCACAGAAGGTCGGCGTGACGCCCACCGCCGACGTCTCGGCACCGCGGCTGCTGGTGATCGAGGCAGGCGGTGGTGCGGCGGGCCGTGGTTCGGGCGCGCCAGGCGAGTTACCGATGTTCATGCGGAATCAGACGTTACCTTGCTAGCGCGGCGCCTGACCGGCCGCGACGTCGGCGGCGTAGCCGTCGTAGGCGGGGACGTACCCCGTGTCCGGGCCGGCGAGTACGTAGAGCTCGCTCTCGCTGTCGGGTTCGTAGCCCTGCTTGCGCAGCTCCACCTTGCGGCTCTTGAACGTCGAGGTCTGCTCCAGTTCGGCGACGACCCGCACGAACAGGGGGATGGCGTACACCGGCAGCCGCCGGTAGACGGTGGCGGCGAGGGCCTTGCCGTCGAATTCGGCGTCCGGGTGCAGGGTGACCGCGGCCATGCCCGCCTTGCCGTCGGTGCCGGGGATGTCGACGCCGTAGACGACGGCCTGCTCGATGCTCGGATCGTGGTCGATGGCCGCCTCGACCTCGGTGGTCGCGACGTTCTCACCCTTCCAGCGGAAGGTGTCACCGAGCCGGTCGACGAAGGCGATGTGCCAGAAGTGCTGGTCGCGGACCAGATCGCCGGTGTCGAACCAGCAGTCGCCCTTCTTGAAGCCGTCGCGCACCAGCTTGGCCTCGGAGGCCTTCTTGTCGGTGTAGCCGTCGAAGGGCTGCCGGTCGTTGACCTTGGCCAGCAGGAGCCCGACCCCGCCGGAGCGCACCTTGCGCAGCTTGCCGTCGGCGCCGCGGCGGGGCTTGCCGGTCTCGTCGTCGTACTCGACGACGGCGTAGGGCAGCGGCCCGAAGCCCGCGGTGCGGTCGACGCCGAACGCGTTGACGAAGGCCAGCGGCGCCTCGCTGGACCCGTAGAACTCCACCACCCGGCCGATGCCGAACCGGCTGCGGAACTCGTCCCACAGTTCGGGGCGCAGCCCGTTGCCGACGGCGAGCCGGACCCGGTTGCCGCGTTCGGCGGGCCGCACGGGCTGGTTGAGCAGGTACCGGCACAGTTCGCCGATGTAGATGAACGCGGTGGCGCGTTCGCGGTCGATCTCGTCCCAGAACTTCGACGCCGAGAACTTGCGGCTGAGCACATAGGTCGCCTCGCCGGACAGCACCGCCGACAGCGCGACCGTGAGCGCGTTGTTGTGGTAGAGCGGCAGGCAGCAGTACAGGGCGTCGTTGCCGCGCAACCGGATTCCGAGCCCGCCCAGGCCCGCCATGCTCTTGGTCCAGCGATGGTGGGTCATCACGCTGGCCTTGGGCATGCCGGTCGTGCCGGAGGTGAAGATCAGGAACGCCCGCTCCCCCGCGGTGACCCGCGCGCACACGGCGGGGTCGGCATCCGGTGCGGTGCGGGCGGATTCGGCCAGTTCCTCGGCGGCCAGCACGTTCTCCGCCGGTGCCGACAGCGAGTCCAGCGCCTCGGCGCACTCGGCGCCCGCCACCAGCAGCACGCTGTCGAGCAGGCCGATGCTGTGCGCGAGCACGTCGTCACGCTGGTTGTAGTTGAGCAGGCCGACGGTGCCGCCCAGCTTGAGCACGGCCAGCACGGTGAACAGGGTCTCGGGCCGGTTGGTCATCAGCACGCCGACCACCTGGCCGCGCCGCACGCCACGCTCGGAAAGCACTGCCGCGTACCGGTTCACCTCGCTGTTGGCGGCGCGGTAGGTGTAGGCGCGGCCCTCGAAACGCAGGAACTGGCGGTCGGGCCTGCGGTGCGCGACCCGCTGGAAGTACAGGCCGATGGAAGCCTTGTCCTTGGGCCCCACCAGCATTCCGCGCGCGTTGCGCAGCATGCCGGGCGCGTCCAGCGCCATGCCGGGCAGGGCCTTGGCGAGGTCGAACACGCTGACGGTCGAGCGGGCGTCGTTGCTCACGTCGAAATACTCCTAGCCTCGGGTCGCGGCCGGTTCGAGTGCGGCGAAGGCCGCGGGCAGGTCGGTGGCGACGATGATGCGGTCGAGCGCGGGGCCGGGCACCATCCCCCGGTCGGACAGTTCGCCGATCCAGCGGAACAGGCCGCTGTAGAAGCCGTCCGCGTCGAGCACCACCACGGGTTTGGTGTGTTCGCCGAGGTAGCCGCCGGTCCACGTCTCGAAGAACTCCTCGAGCGTGCCGATGCCGCCGGGCAGCGCGAGGAACGCGTCGGCGCGGTCCTCCATCAGCTTCTTGCGCTGGCGCATGGTGTCGGTGACGAGCAGTTCGTCGGAGTCGACATCGGCGACTTCTTTGTGCACCAAGTGTTTCGGGATCACGCCGATGGTGTGCGCGCCACCGGCGCGGGCGGCGGTGGCCACCGCGCCCATCATCGAGACGTGTCCGCCACCGGAGACCAGTTGCCAACCACGCCGGGCGATCTCGGTGCCGGTGCGCGCGGCCAGGCTCAGCAGCTCGGGGTCGGTGGTGCTGGCGGAGCAGTAGACGCAGACGGAGTAGCTCACCACTTGTCCTCGGTGCCGAGCCGCTCGATGTCGGCGTGCTCGCCGGTGGCGCCCTTGATGATCGCCACCACCTCCTCGACGCTGTCGGTGAGCTGGATGAGATCGAGGTCCTCGGGCGAGATCTTGCCCGCCGCGGCCATCGAATCACGCAACCAGTCGACCAGCCCGGACCAGTACGCGGTGCCGAACAGGATGATCGGGAAGCGGGTGATCTTGCGGGTCTGCACCAGGGTCATCGCCTCGAACAGCTCGTCGAGGGTGCCGAAACCGCCGGGCAGGCAGACGAAGGCCTGCGAGTACTTCACGAACATCGTCTTGCGGACGAAGAAGTACCGGAAGTTGATGCCGAGGTCGACCCAGTCGTTGAGACCCTGCTCGAACGGCAGCTCGATGCCGAGCCCGATCGAATAGCCGCCCGCCTCCGAGGAACCGCGGTTGGCCGCCTCCATCGCGCCGGGACCACCGCCGGTGATCACGGCGAAGCCCGCCTCGCTGAGCGCGGCGCCGAGCGCCCGGCCCGCCGCGTACTCGGGATGGTCGACCGCCGTGCGCGCCGAACCGAACACGGTGACCGCGGGCGGCACCTCGGCCAGGGCGCCGAAGCCCTCGACGAACTCGGCCTGGATCCGCAGCACCCGCCACGGGTCGGTGTGCACCCAGTCGCTGTCCTGCCGGGAATCGAGCAGATTTCGATCCGCGGTCCGCACGCCCGGCTTGCGATCGCGCCGGAACATCACCGGCCCCCGGAATTTCGCCGTCGGTTTGACCTTCCCAGCCTGGTCAGCGGAATCGGTAGACATGCCCACCACGCTACTGTGCCCGATTTACCGACAGCCGTCAGCTGGCTGACAGGTAGGTGCGCAGCATCGCGGTGACGGCCGTGATCTGGGACAGCGGGACGTGCTCGTCGCGCTTGTGGGCGAGATTGGGGTCACCGGGCCCGAAGTTGACGGCCGGGATGCCGCGCGCGGCGAAGCGCGAGACGTCGGTCCAGCCGTACTTGGCGCGCACGCCACCGCCGCCGTGGGCGTTGACCGAGTCGATCAGGGTGCGCGCGGCGGGCGCGGTGAGCCCGGGCAGTGCGCCGGGCGAGGAGTCGGTGACGACGAAGTCGACGTCGAGGCCGGCGACGACCTCGCGCACATGGGCGACGGCCTGCTCGACGGTCCGGTCGGGTGCGAAACGGAAGTTCACATCCACCTCGGCGACATCGGGCACCACATTGCCCGCCACCCCGCCGGACACGCGCACGGCCGACAGGCCCTCGCGGTAGACACAGCCGTCGATGTCGACCTCGCGCGCCTCGTAGGCCGACAGCCGCGCCAGCACCGGAGCCAGGGCGTGGATCGCGTTCTCACCGAGCCAGGCCCGCGCCGAATGCGCGCGCACCCCCGAGGTGCTCAGCCGCACCCGCAGCGTGCCCTGGCAGCCCGCCTCGATCCAGCCGCCGGAGGGCTCGCCGAGCACGGCCAGATCACCCTCGAGCCATTCGGGCAATTCGCGTTCGATGTGGCCGAGGCCGTTGAATTCCGCGGCGATCTCCTCGCCGTCGTAGAAGATCAGCGTGAGGTCGTGCGCGGGGTCGGCGATGGTGGCGGCCAGATGCAGGAACACCGCGTCGCCGGATTTCATGTCGACGGTTCCGCAACCGAACAGCACCGGCTCGCCGTCGACCTGCGCGGGGCGGCTCGGGACGTTGTCGGCGATCGGCACGGTGTCCAGGTGGCCGGCCAGGATCACCCGGGTCGGCAGGCCGCGGTGGGTGCGCGCGAGCACCACATTGCCGTGCCGCAACACCTCGAAGCCGGTGGTCTGCTCCCGTAATGCCTGCTCGACCAGGTCCGCGATCTTGGCCTCGTCCCGCGACACGCTGGGCACGTCGACGAGGGCGGCCGTGAGCTGAATGGGGTCGGCATGCAAATCGAGAGTCACATCTCGACAGTAGTACGCGCCGCGCACCGGCTCGGTCGTTCGCCGGACGGCGCGCCATCGCGAAGCATCCGAACAGCAAATATTACGATTGTTTGACGATGAACCCCCTTGCGCGGCAGCGAATTTCCGTCGCGCTAGCGTTCTCGCGCTGCCCATTTCCGAGGGCACGCGAAACGAAGGGGATTCACGGAAATGAAGTTCGGAAAGATCACTACCGCTGCAATCATGGCGATCACCGCGATGGGGATTTCCGCGGCCACCGCCAACGGTCAGCCCGCCGTGGCGACCGAGCAGCCCGCTGTAGTGGCTTCGGGGGGCGCGACTTCGGGGACCAACAACGGCATCAACTACACCACCTCGGTGTCGCCCGCGGACAAGACCATCACCTGGGCCGTCGACAGCGGCCGGTTCGAGGTCGCGGCCGACGGCAGCGCCGTGCTGCTGAAGACCGCCGACGGCGTCACCGTCGACCAGGCGCCGCTGCGCTCCGAGGTCGCCGGCCTGCCGATCGCGGTGAACCAGCAGATCAGCGCGGACGGCAAGACCGTCGTGCTGGCCGCGTCGATGACGCAGGAGGACACCGCGAAGCTGCGGAGCATCGCGGGGGCCAAGGACATCAGCTCCTACGACCGGCTGATGGAGCAGGTCAACAAGAACCTGCCCGGCATCGTCATCGGTGGCGTCATCGGCGCGTTCATCCCGTTCCTGTGGCTGATCACCATCCCCGCCGGGATGCTGATCGGCGGCTACGTGATGGGTGGCCAGGAATTCCTGGACTCGGTGATCGCGTTCGCCACCGGTCAGCCCTGATCCGGTAGAGCGGCACCGCACGGGTGCGCGGGCGACTCTCGTCCGCGCACCCGTGCGC
>NZ_JARWOJ010000274.1 GCF_029868625.1 Nocardia neocaledoniensis
GGGACAGGAGGGGCCGCGAACTCGAGCGCGCCAGCGCTCCGAAAACCCTGTCGGTGCGGCGTGGCATCATGCGGGGACCATGGAACTCCGAAAGGGCGCGCATGCGCCGGTGCCGACATCGCTTCTCGCCGTGGTTCTTTCATGGCGGTCGGCGCATGCTGTCGACGCGCACGCGCTGCTGGTGACGGAGTCGGGGCTGGTGCGCGACGATCGGGATTTCGTGTTCTTCAACGCGCCGCGGCATGCCTCGCAGGCGGTGACGCTGGATCAGGAGCCCGCGCCGGGGACGGCGCGGTTGAGTGTGTCGCTGCCGCGGACCGAGGCGGAGGTGGCGCGGATCGTGGTGAGCGCCTCGCTCGACGAGGGCACCTTCGATCAGCTCGCCGAACTCACGCTCACGGTGCACGCCGCCGACGGGCCGGTGGCCCGATACGCGCTGGACGGCATCGAGGACGTGCAGGCGATGATGTTCGGCGAGTTCTATCGCCGCGACGGGCTGTGGCGGTTCCGGGCGATCGGTCAGGGGTGGGCAGGCGGGTTGCCCGGGCTGGCAACCGAGTTCGGTGTCACCGTGGACGAGCCCGGCGAGGCACGGCGGCCCGATCCCGGTCCGCATCGTGCCCATCGCGGACCGGCGACGCCGTTCGCGCAGACCCGCTCGCACGACCCGCGGGCCGGATCACGGGCCGGGTCACCGGAGCTCGGAGGACACGACCGCCCGCGCGGAGCCCGGGTGGGATCGCCGGCGCCCGAGCACTCGTCGGAGCCCGCCCGCTCGGCGGGGACCGGGCACGCGACGGCGGCCACCGGCGAGTTCGACGACCCTGGCCTGCGGCGTTCCTCGCGAGCCGTGGGATCAGCAGTCGACCACGAATCTCCGGAAGACGACCCGCGCACCTCGGCCCCTGCCTCCGGGGCGGCTGCTCCGGAACCTGATCATCCCGACCCGGCCCACCGGATCCCGGCGCGTCCCCCGGCCCTGACCCGGCGCGTCATCGACCTGCCGCCCCCGCCTCCGCAGGATCCGGAACTGGCCGACTGGCATCCGGACCCGCAGGTCCCCGGTCAGGTGCGCTGGTGGGACGGCGAGGAGTGGACGACGAGCACCCGCCCGCACATCCAGGACCAGCGGGTCCGCTGCGCACGTTGCACCGCCCCGCTGCGCCGCAAGCTCTTCGGCGGCCACGGCCCCTGCAAGTCGTGCGCGGGTGAGGTGGAGGAGTTCCTCACGCATTGGCGCACCAGAGCGCGGCGGGTGCTCACCGGCCCGGGCACGCTGTCGGAGGAATGGCTCGCGGTGTGGGCGTCGTTGCGCTACCAGCGCATCGACGAGGAACGTGGGCGCGCGGTCCTGCGCGAGGCGGGCCTGACGCAGGTGGAGCGGATGGTCGCGTTCGCCTTCGCCGACGGTGAGGTGTTCGCCGAGGAGCTCGACGCGTTCGAGCACGTGGTGAGCGAGCTGGCGCTGTCCGGCCCGATCGTCGACGACCTGCGCCGCCGGATGCACCGCGGCCGCACCCTGTCCCGGCTACGCGCGGGCGAACTGCCCACCATCGACACCCCGGGCCTGCACCTGGACCCGGAGGAGCGCGTGCACCTCGACCTGCCCGCCGTGCACATCAGGATGCTGGCGCGCGGCCCGCGTAACACCGAGGGCCGGTTGATCGGCAGCTCCAAGAAGCTGCGGTTCGTGGGCGACGGCACCGGGATCGAGCTGCCGTGGAACCGGGTGGTGTCGGTGCATCCCGAGCACGGCACGGTGGTGCTGGCCGCCACCTCGGCGCGCGGCGGCGCGACGTTCGGGGTCACCGATCCCGACTATGTGGCGGCCGCGCTGGAAGGCGCGCTGCGCGTGGCGAAACGCCTGGTCCTGACCCCGGGCCAACGCGACAGCCGCAGCATCCCGCAGGACGTGAAGGCCCAGGTGTGGCAGCGCGACGGCGGTCGCTGCGTGGAGTGCGGCGACGGCCACTACCTGGAGTTCGACCACATCATCCCGCTCAGCCGTGGCGGCGCGACGAGCGCGGCGAACCTGCAGATCCTGTGCCGGGCCTGCAATCGCGCCAAGGGCGCCCGGATCTAGCCCAGGATCGCGTTCATGATGGTGCCACCGCTGGTGGCCACCACGCCGCCGATCATCGCGCCTGCGATCATCTTGGGCGATTCCATGGCGCTGCCGTTCCACTTCTCCCAGGCGAACTTTCCACCGGCGACGGTGATGGCCAGCACGCCGGACAGGATCATGAACCAGGTCAGGTACTGGACCATCTGCATGATCTTGTCCGACAGCGGTGGCGCCTCGGGCGTGGGGTTGCCGACCTGCGCGAACGTCGTGACAGTCTCGGCCATCGACGTCAGAATGATGCTCATAGCCTGCTCCCCTTTTCGCGTGATGCGAACTGCGTTCCAGCACTGTCGTATTCGGACGAGTCCAGGATAAGGGCGCGAACCCCCAGCACACCAACAAAACCGCGTGGTCCGCTCCGGGTGGGCGGCTGCGGCGCCTGATTCGACCGGATAACATCAGCCTCAGCAGTTCGTCGCCGTTCCTCCGAGTACCGAGTGAGAGCAAACATGATTCTGGCCGCCGTCACCGATACCTTGGCGCAGATCGGCAATCCGACGCCCGAAGCACCGCCGATGTCGGACAAGATCCTGCAACTGGTGCGCTACTTCACCTGGTTCATCCTGCTCTCCGGTGTGATTGCCATCACATACGCGGGCGGTAAGTTCGCCTGGGAGAAGTGGACCGGCGGCGGGCTCGAGTCGCCGAAGATGATCGCGGGCGCGATGATCGGCGGCGCGGTGGCCACCAGCGCGGGCACCATCATGAACGCGATGCTCTAGATTCCTTTCCGCTCGCGACGGCCCGTGGCTGCTCCGGGCCGCCGTGACCGGCGAGGAATCGACCCCAGGTAGATTTCGGGGCAATAGAACTAGGGTGGGACGGGGGAGTTACGGGGGTCGAGTGTAGGGGGCTGGGCTCTACCACCGTGTGCTCGATTGGGCGGGGCGGAGTGCGCCATCTCCGCATCGTAACGCCGTCGACGATCCCCCGGCACCATGTCGAGACGGCGGAAACGCTGTTCCGCGACAGCGCCCGGTCCGGCACGGCGACTTGATAGCCTCG
>NZ_JARWOJ010000275.1 GCF_029868625.1 Nocardia neocaledoniensis
CCGTTGGCGTTGGTGAGCGCGATCTGCTCGATCCGGCCGTCGCACACCCTAACCGAGACCGGGGCCCGGGGGGCCACCCCGGGCGCGGGCCCCGCCGCGGGGGGTGGGCCCCCCCCCCCCCCCGCCCCCGCGGGCGGCTACCCGTTGCGCGGTCCCGCCGCGTCCTACGGGGGCATACCCTCGTCGGATCCCGGGCTGTTGCCGCTGGGGGGGGGGGGGTTGCCGGCCCCCCCCCCCTCCCCTCCCCCGATTACCGCAGCCGCCTGGGAGTTCTCTTGACTGTCACCACCGACCCCGTCCGCGACTACCTGACCGCCATCGCCCGCACTCCCCTGCTCACCCCCGTCGAGGAGCACGCCCTCGCCGAGCGCGTCGCCGCGGGAATCGCGGCCCGCGCCGAACTGGACGAGCACGCCGCCGCCGGTGTCGAACCGAGCGCGGCACGGCGAGAGCTGCTGCGCCGCAGTGAGATCGACGGACTGCGCGCCAAGGACCACATGGTGCGCGCGAATCTGCGGCTGGTCGTCTCGATCGCCCGCCGGTTCCCGACGAACACGGGGATGTCGCTGCTGGATCTGATCCAGGAGGGCACGCTGGGCCTGATGCGCGCGGTGGAGAAGTTCGACCACCGGCGCGGGCTCAAGCTCTCGACCTACGCCACCTACTGGATCCGGCAGTCGATCGGCCGCGCGCTGACCGATCAGGGGCGCACGATCCGGCTGCCCTCGAACGTGGCCGACGTGCTGCACCGGGTGGTCCGCGTCCGCCGCGAGCTCACCCACCGGCTGGGCCGCTCGGTCACCGTCGAGGAACTGGCCGAGGCCGCCGAGCTCACGGTCGCGCAGGTCGAGGCGATGTTGCGGTACGAGGCCGAGCCGGTGTCGCTGCACGCGCCCGTCGGCGAGGACACCGAGCTGGGCGCCCTGCTGCCCGACGCCGCGCCCGCGCCCGCCGAGGTGGTCGCCCGGCGGATGATCCCCGGCCATCTCGCCGCCGCGCTGGCCGGGCTCACCGAGCGCGAGTCCGCGGTGATCCGCCTGCGCTACGGCCTGGATCGCGGCGAGGGCCGCACGCTGGAGGAGGTGGGATCCGAACTCGGCGTCTCGCGCGAGCGGGCCCGCCAGATCGAGGCGAAGGCGATGACCAAACTCCGCAGGCCCGGGTGCGCCCGTACGCTGGCGGGGCTGCTCGACTGACCCTATGCGCGGATCTTACTGAAGAGTAAGATCCGGGCCATGGCATGGAAACCAACTGACATCGCGGACCAGACCGGGCGCACGTTCGTGATCACCGGGGCCAACGGCGGCCTCGGTGCCGAAACCACCAGGGTGCTGGCAGGCAAGGGCGCCACCGTGATCATGGCCTGCCGCAACGCGGCCAAGGCCCAGCCGATCGCCGACGCCATCCCCGGCGACGTCCGCGTGGCCGCCCTCGACCTGGCCGATCTGGCTTCCGTGCGCGCGTTCGCCGAGCAGCAGGGCGAGTTCGACGTGCTGGTCAACAACGCGGGCCTGATGAACATCCCGTTCTCGCGCACCGCCGACGGGTTCGAGACCCAGTTCGGCGTCAACCACCTCGGCCACTTCGCCCTCACCGGGCTGCTGCTGGACAAGATCACCGATCGGGTGGTCACCCTGGCCAGCATCGCCCACAAGCAGACGCCCAAGCTGTGGATCGACGACCTCAATTACGAGAACCGCCGCTACCAGCGCAATCTCGCCTACGCCCAGGCCAAGCTGGCCAATCTCATGTTCGGCCGCGAACTCCAGCGCAGGCTCACCGAGGCCGGCGCGACGACGAAGTCCTACGCCGTGCACCCCGGCGTCTCGGCGACCGACCTGTTCGCCCGCACCGAGACCCCGCTCGACCGGATCAGCAAGCCGTTCATCAAGCTCATCGGCCATCCGCCGGCCAAGGCGGCACACTCCACCCTGTTCGCCGCCACCGAACCCGACGCCGACCCGACCGTCTACTGGGGTCCCAACCGGTGGATGCAGTCACAGGGCCCGGTCGAGCCGTGCCCGTCGAGCGCCATCTCGCGCGATCCGGAACTGCTGCGCAGGCTGTGGACCGAATCCGAGCGGATGACGGGGATCACCTACAAGTTCTGACCCCGCGACCTGCTCCTACGTCGCCTGTAGTAGGCGGGTACCGTGGAGCGCGTGTCCGCTTCACCCGAACGCCCCGCGCACAACAAGCCGGCCCTGATCGCGCTGGTCGTTGTCGTCGCCGCGGGCTGCCTCGCGCTGGCCTGGTGGCAGTGGGAACGGTTCGAATCGGCGTCGGGTACCGGACAGAATCTCGGCTACGCGCTGCAGTGGCCGCTGTTCGCCGCGTTCGCGGTGTTCGCCTACGTCCGGTTCGTGCGGCTCGAACGCGAGGCCGAGGAACCGGCGACGGCCGCGACCGCGGCGCGTCAGGAGGCGCCGCGCGAGATCCCCGCCGGGATCCTGCCCGAACGCCCGAAGGCCGCGCCCACCGACGACCCGGAGACGGTCGCCTACAACGAATACCTGGCGAGTCTGCACGCCAACGACATCGACGCGGGGGTCCGCTCGGCCGACCCGCGCGCCACGGAGAGGAACGCCGGGTGACCACCGACAAAGACACCACCGCACCGTCGCTCGATCAGACGCCGGCGGCAGGCACCGCCAAGATCCGCCCGGCGCTGCAGCGCTACCGGGTGCTGGCGTGGGTCACCGGCCTGTGGCTGCTGCTGCTCACCATCGAGATGATCGCCAAGTACGGCTTCGGCGTCGACACCCCGAGCTGGATCGCGGTCGTGCACGGCTGGGTGTACTTCGCCTACCTGCTCGTCACCGCCGACCTCGCGGTCAAGGTGCGCTGGCCCATCGGCCGCACCGTCGGCACCCTGATCGCGGGCACCATCCCGCTGCTGTCGACGGTGCCGCTGCAGATCTTCGCCGCCGAGGTGGCGCAGGCCCGCGGCTACGACGTCGACAAGCCGCGCAACCTGGCCAAGTCGGTCACCGTCGAGTTCTGCCACCCCGGATCGGTCATCGTGGCCGACACGACGTACTTGTGCTGCCGGTTCAACGACTCGGTGATCCCGGTCCGGTCGTCGACCTGCTCGGGCCAGTACCCACGAAAGTCCTCGAAGGTCTGCCT
>NZ_JARWOJ010000276.1 GCF_029868625.1 Nocardia neocaledoniensis
CGCCGAGTGCCGCGACCGCGAGCAGGGCGATCGCGAACCGCGAAACCATTCCCTTGCCGGTGAACGTCATGCGAACCTACTTTCTGAAGTACCTCACCGCGGACCCTTCGGCGGTGATCGGCCTCGCCCACCCAACCCCACGCCCGACCGGCGAGCATCCGGGAAACCACGGGATTTACTGGACAGTGGTCCGGGTTACGCTGTGACCCGGCGGATCCGGTGTGCGAAGGGTGTCAACGATGATCGAACGCGCCTTCGTCGGCCGCGCCGCCGAACTCGCCGCCCTCACCGCGACCTTCGCCACGCCGGAGGCCCCCTGGCTGCTGCTGGTCGAGGGCCCGGCCGGAATCGGCAAGTCCCGCCTGATCGCCCATTTCGCCGACACCGCCCCCTGTCGCGTCCTCCTGGTCACCGGCACCGAGGACGCCCAGCCCCAGCCGCGCTACCTGGCCGACGACATCGCCGAACAACTCGGCGACTCCGCGACCACCGCGGGCGATGCCGCCGCCGCGTCGCGGGTGCGCGGGACGGGTCAGGTCGACTCGGGTGCGTGGGACGGTGTGCCGATCGTGCGGGGTGGATCGGCGGTTCTCGGTGCCGGCACAGGCAGATTGCCCGGCGAGGCAGCGGCAGTAGCGGATGGAGCGTGGACCGCCGACCGGCGCGAGGACGAGGTGAGCTCGGCGGTGGAGGTGGCGTCGGCGGGGGAGCCGGGGCCGGATGGTGGCTGTGTGCGTGGCGCAATCGGGGGATTCGTCGGCGCGGGGACGCTGTCGGGTGAAGGCGGATCGGGGGCGGAGGTGGTGTCCGATGTGGGTTTCGCGCGGCGGGTGCGTGGCGGGCTCGGGGCGGTGCGGACCTTGCTCGTGGTCGACGACGTGCACTGGGCGGATCCGGAATCGTTGCGGGTGCTGGCGTTCGTGATCCGGAATCGGCCGAAGGGTGGGTTCCGGTTGGTGCTGGCCTATCGGGACGGCGCCTGTCCGCCGATGATCGCCCGGCTGCTCCGGGCCTCGCACGTGCGTTCGGCCCACCTGCGGATTCCACCGTTCACCGCGGCCGACGTCCACGGGTTGTTGCCCGAGGAGACCCCGGCGCGCCGGGCCAGGTTGTTGTGCGCCTCGCACGGCAATCCCCTGTACCTGTCGCTGCTGGCCGCGCTGCCCGATCCCGAACTCGAGCGCACGCTGCGGGGCGAGAACCCCGATCCCTCGCACGACTACGCGGTGCTGGACCGCACGATCCGGGCGGAGCTGGCCCACCTGCCCGAGACCGAGCGGACCGTGGCCCAGGCGGCGGCGGTGTGCGGCGTGCCGCCCGATCTCGAACTGCTGGGTGCGACGGCGGGTCTCCCCGAACAGGTCGTGGCCGACGCGCTCGACGGGCTGGTCCGACGCGGGGTGATCGTGCCGGGCGGGGACACGGTGGCCTTCGTCCACCCGCTGGTCCGCACCGCCGCCTACCGTTCGGCCGGGCCCGGCTGGCGGACGATGGCGCACCGTCGCGCCGCCCAGGCCCTGCGCGCCCGCGACGCACCGATGCCCGCCCGCGCCGGGCAACTCGAGCACGCCATGCTCGGCCCCGACGAGGTGGCGGGCGCCGAACTGCGGCAGGCTGCCGCCCAGGTCATCGCGGATACGCCCGCCGCCAGCGCCCGCTGGCTCGCGATCGCCCAGCGGATCGCGCCGTCGACCGTCGACCCGCTCGCCGACGCGGTCGCACTGGGCCGTGCGCAGTTGCTGTCCGGCGCCGCCGTCGGCGCGGGCGAGACCCTCGACGCGGCCATCGCGACACCGGGACCGCACCAACTGGAAGCCCTGCTGCTCGCGGCGCGCTGCGCCCGCATGCTCGGCCGGGTCGACCGGGCCCGATCGCTGTTGGCCCGCGCGGCCGACCTGCCGCGCCGGGTGGGCGACGGCCCGGTCCAGCTGGAACTGGCCATCCTGGAGATGCAGGACCACCAGGACGCGGACGGGCAGGCGCGCCTGGACGCGCTGTTCGGTTCCGCCGCGATCGAGGATCCGGCCGTGCGGGCCGCCGCCACCGCCCTGCGCGCGATCGGCTTCATCGCCGACGGCCGGCTGAACGAGGCCGAACAGCTCTACCCGCTGTGCGACCGGGCCCTCAGCGCACTGGACGACACCGGCTTCCGCGAGGTCGTGCACGCGGTCCCGGCCTTCGGCTGGTGCGCCTACTTCCTGGACCACGACGTGGCGGGCCTGGTCCACCTCGAGCGCGCGATCCGGGTGAGCCGCCGCTACGGCCGCACGTACGCGATCGCCGAACTGCACACCGTCCGCGCCTATTCGCTGGCCAAACTCGGCCGCCTCGACGACGCGATCGCCGCCGCCGACGACGCCACCGCGGCGGCCACCACCTTCCACTACCCGGACCTGCTCGCCTTCGCCGGCGCGATCAAACTCCGCACCCTCCAGCTCACCGCACCGGCGGACCAGGTGGCCGCCCAGTGGCACACGGTCGCCGCGCTCACGCGCCCCGCGATGCGCTGGTGGCGCCAGGTCGTCGACACCACCCTCACCGAAACCGCCCGCGCCCTGCACCTCCCCGTCCCCGACACCACGCCCCTCGACCAACGCCCCGGCCCCCTCCACCCCACCCACCTGGCCCGCGCCACCCAGGCCGCCCTGGCCACCGGCGACCTCCCCACCGCCGCCACCCTGGTCACCCGCGCGGAGGAAGTGTGCGGCGGCGACAGTGCCGGACTCTTCCGGGGCAGTCAGGTCGGTGCCGTCGCCTTGGCCAGGGCCGAGTACGCCGCGGCCACCGGTGACCTCGTCGGCGCGGAGCGGGCCGCCGGGGTGGCGATCGCGGCGTTCACCCGCGCCGGAATGGTCGTCAACGCCGCCCAGGCGGAGCTGTTCGCCGGGATCGTCGCGGGTCGCCGCGGCGATTTCGGCGTGGCCACGAGTCGATTCGCTACGGCGCGTGCGGTATTCGCCGCCGCGGGCGCGCACCGCCTCGTGGCCGAGACCACGAGCGCGCAGCGCAGGCTGGCGGGAAGTCGCCCCGTCGGCGGCGCCGACATGCTGACCCGGCGCGAACGCGAGGTCGCCGATCTGGCCGCGCGCGGCCACACCAACAAGGACATCGCCGCACTGCTGTACCTGAGCCCCCGCACCGTCGAGGACCACCTGAGCCGCGTCCTGCGCAAGCTCGGTCTCACCGGCCGCGCCGGAATCGCCCGCAGACTCGACGAACTCGACAGCACCCCGGCCTGACCCCACGTGGACGACGCGAATCGCCGCCCACTTCCGGGCCGTTGCCAGGCCGGTTCTCGCCGCACCCGGGCCGTTGCCGGGTTTGGTTCTCGCCATGCCGGAGCCGTCGCCGAGGTCACCTCCCGCTGAGCCGCCGTGCCGTTGGCTGAGCTGTCCGGGCGCACGGTCCCGCCGAGCGCGGTAGGAGGTGCGGTGCGACCTCCCGGTAACCTGCGGAGTTGATCGATGTCACCGCGTGCGCGCGACCAGCACCCGCCGGTGCGCACTACCCTCGATCCCATGACTTCCGCACCGCCGACCGTGACCGTCCGCCGGGTGACAACGACCCGCGCCGGCGGCTTCTCCGCCGCCCCGTACGACTCGTTCAATCTGGGTGATCACGTCGGCGACGATCCGGAAGCCGTGCGCCGCAATCGAGTTCGCCTGGCCGAGGGCATCGGACTCACTCCCGATCGCCTGGTGTGGATGGAGCAGGTGCACGGGCGCAATGTCGAGATCGTCGACGGACCGCGCGCCGAACCGGTCCCGGTGACCGACGCGCTGGTCACCACGGTGCCGGATCTCGCGCTCGTCGTCCTCACCGCCGACTGCGTTCCGCTGCTGCTCTCCGACGACGAGGCGGGCGTGATCGCCGCGGTGCACGCGGGCCGCATCGGCGCCCGGATCGGCATCGTCCCGCTGGTGTTGGAGGCGATGGTCTCGGTCGGCGCCAGGATGGAGCGGATCGGCGCCTTCCTCGGCCCCGCCGCGTCGGGCCGCCAGTACGAGGTGCCCGCCGCGATGCGCGCCGACGTGGAGGCCCACCTGCCCGGCAGCGCCACCACGACGGTCCGCAAGACCCCGGGCCTGGACCTGCGTGCCGGGATCAGCAGGCAGCTCACCGAGGCCGGGGTCGGCGGCATCGCCCTCGACCCGCGCTGCACCATCGAGGACAAGACCCTGTTCAGCCATCGCCGCGGCGGCCCGACCGGCCGGATCGGGAGCGTGATCTGGATGGATTCGGCGCACGCATGACCACCACCGGCTCCGACACCCGCGAAGCGGAACTCTCGGCCCGGCTCGACGGCCTGCTCGCCCGCATCGATGCCGCCGTGGCCGCGGCGGGCCGACCGGCCGGTTCGGTCCGGCTGCTCCCGGTGACGAAGTTCTTCCCCGCCGCCGATGTCGACATCCTGTACCGCCTGGGCCGCCGCGCGTTCGGTGAGTCGCGCGAGCAGGAGGCCTCGGCCAAGGTCGCCGAGCTCGCCTACGACGACGTCGAATGGCACATGATCGGTCGCCTGCAGCGGAACAAGGCCCGCGCGGTGGCGCGCTGGGCACACACCGTGCACTCGGTCGACAGCGAACGACTGGCAAACGCGCTGGACCGGGCCGCGCAGGACGCACTCGCAGCCGGCGAGCGTACCGCGCCGCTGCGGGTGCTGCTGCAGGTGAGCCTCGACGCCAACCCGGGGCGTGGGGGTGTCGCACCCGCCGATCTCCCCGCGCTGGCCGACCTCGTGGCGAAGGCTCCCGGGCTGCATCTGGCCGGTCTGATGGCGATTCCGCCCCTTGACGCCGCCAGTGATGCGTCGTTTGCGAATCTTGCGACTTTGCACACTTCGCTGCTCGCGCAACACGCCGAGGCGACCGAACTTTCTGCAGGTATGTCGGGTGATTTGGAAGTCGCGGTCGAACATGGTTCGACTTGTGTGCGTGTCGGAACCGCGTTGATGGGCGCCCGACCGATAACCTCGGCGTAGCAAAGAAACCTCATCAGTCACATTCGACACATACGATTGGGCCGAAGAGGCGCTGAGCAAGAACTTCAACACCCGGCCGCCACCGGGGCCGAAGGAAGGTCCATCATGAGCACGCTGCACAAGTTCAAGGCGTACTTCGGCATGGTTCCGCTCGACGAGTACGAAGACGATTACGTCGACGATCACGCCCCTCGCGGCGCCGATGAGCGCCTCGGCCGCCCTCGCCCGCGCAGCTACGACCGCTACGCCGAAGACCGTTACGGCGCAGACCGTTTCGAGGACGAGCCCGACGACTACCCGCAGCCGGCCTACAAGTCGGCCTACCAGGCACGTCGCGACGACTACGTCGCCGACACCTACGCCGACGAGCGCTACGAGGCGCCCCGCCGCCCGACCAGGATCGAGACGGCGCCCTCCTCGGGTCGTTCGTTCCGGGCCGGCGGAATCGCCCCGGGGATGCGCGGCTCCACGCGCGGCGCGCTCGCGGTCGATCCCGACGCCGAGGAGCGCAGGTTGGAGGAGCGCATGCGACCCGAGCCCGCGGCGGCGCGTCGGCCGGGGATCTTCGAGGACGGAGGCCCCTTGTCCAAGATCACCACGCTGCGTCCGCGCGACTACAGCGAGGCCAGGATCATCGGTGAGCGTTTCCGCGAGGGCAACCCGGTCATCATGGACCTGGTCGACCTGAGCAACGCCGACGCGAAGCGACTGGTGGATTTCGCGGCGGGTCTCGCATTCGCCCTGCGTGGTTCGTTCGACAAGGTGGCGACGAAGGTGTTCCTGCTCTCACCCGCCGATGTCGACGTATCGGCGGAAGAACGCCGCCGCATCGCCGAAAACGGCTTCTACAACCAGAAATAGCCACAACTTCCGTCCGCTGATGATGGCCGCCCGCGCATCGCGCGGCGCGGCCATTTTGCACGCCGCCGATTTTGCGGCAGAGTGAAGCCGTGGCCCTGTTCGCGGTTCTGTACCTGGTGCTTTTCATCTTCTGGCTGTTGCTGATCAGCCGGGTGATCGTCGAGTTCATTCGCAGTTTCGCGCGTGATTGGCGCCCGACCGGTGTGGTGGTGATCATCTTGGAGGTCATCTTCACGATCACCGACCCGCCGGTGAAACTCCTGAGGCGGTTGATACCTCCTGTGAATCTCGGGGGTATTCGGCTCGATCTGTCGATAATGGTCCTGCTCTTCGTGGTCTTCATCCTGATGTCCATCGTGGGTAGGCTCGGGCAGCCCGTGACCTCCGTGTGACATACTGAATCGAGAAGACCGCTTGCTAGTTCTCCAAAAGACGCGTGAAGGGATCCTTCGATGCCGCTGACTCCTGCCGATGTGCATAACGTCGCGTTCAGCAAACCGCCGATCGGGAAGCGCGGCTACAACGAGGACGAGGTCGACGCCTTCCTGGATCTCGTCGAGCAGGAGCTTTCGCGCCTGATCGAGGAGAACGCCGACCTGCGTCAGCGGGTCGCCGAGCTCGACACCGAGCTGGCCGATGCCAAGAAGAACCGCGGATCCGCCCCGGTCAACGCCGTGAAGGCGCCGGTTCAACAGGCGCCACCACCGGCACCTGAACCGATCGCGCCGCCGGTGCCCGCCGCGCCGCCCGCGCCGATGCCGGTCGCCGCGCCGGTCCGGGACAACTCCGGCCCCGACGCGAACATGCAGGCCGCCAAGGTCCTCACGCTGGCTCAGGAGATGGCCGATCGGCTCACCACCGACGCCAAGACCGAGGCCGAGGGTCTGCTGTCGAACGCGCGGGCAAACTCCGAGCGACTGGTCGGCGACGCCCGCACCCGCTCGGAGGCGATGATCGCCGACGCGCGCCAGAAGTCCGACGCGATGCTGGCCGACGCGCAGAACCGCTCCGACACCCAGCTGCGCCAGGCCAAGGACAAGGCCGAGGCCCTCACCGCCGACGCCGAGCGTCAGCACGCCGAGATCATGGCCACCATCACCCAGCAGCGCACCGTCCTGGAGAGCCGCATCGAGCAGCTCAAGACCTTCGAGCGCGAGTACCGCGTGCGGCTGAAGTCGTACCTGGAGTCGCAGCTGGAGGAGCTGGAGAACCGCGGGTCGGCCGTGCCGGTCGACGGCGGCGAGTTCGCCGGCGAGACCAACGGCTCCGCCAACAGCTTGGCTCCGGCCTCCTTCGCCAAGGGCGGCAAGTAAACTGGACCCGGATCGCGCGGCACCCCGCGGGATCCGGGAACGCCCAGCTTTCGTCGGGCTGCTCGGGTTTCTTGGGAGTCAGCATGCTCGTCTTGACGCTCGTCCTCGCGGCAATCGGATTCGGACTGCTCGTCGCGGCACTCGCCACCGGTTCGGTGCTCTGGGCTTGGGGGTGCATCCTGGTCTGTGTGATCGGCGCCGCCACCCTGCTGGTCAGCGCGCTGGCCGCGCGGAAACCCGAGAACGACGAGGTCCGGCCGGGGCGTCACGTCCGACGGGACTGACCGCGGAATAATCACTCGACGGTCCCCGCTAGAATCGACAGATACACGGCACTGATCCGGCCATCACCGGGGAGCCTTCGGAAGAACGGCGCGCAGGCGCTCAGTAGAACCGAACGGGTGAGCCCGTCACAGCTCACAACGAGAGGCCCGTACCGCTCCGATCGGGACGGCACGGGCAAGCGGGGTGGTACCGCGGTCCGGCGCACCGGCGTCGACATCGTCCCCGTGCCCAGGATTCGCGCCCACGGCGCGGCGGCACGAGGAGTGAATCCGCGATGGCGGACGAGACAACCACCGGTGCATACCCCCGGGTCGACTTCGGCGCGGGTTCCGGCGCGTCGTTCCCGGAACTCGAACAGCAGGTCCTCGACTACTGGGGCCGCGACGATACGTTCCGTGCCAGCATCGACAACCGTGACGGCGCGGGTGAGTTCGTCTTCTACGACGGTCCGCCCTTCGCCAACGGCCTGCCGCACTACGGCCACCTGCTCACCGGCTACGTCAAGGACCTGATCCCGCGCTTCCAGACCATGCGCGGCAAGAAGGTCGACCGGCGCTTCGGCTGGGACACCCACGGCCTGCCCGCCGAGATCGAGGCCGAGAAGCAGCTCGGCATCACCGACAAGTCGCAGATCGACGCGATGGGGCTGGCCGAGTTCAACGCCGCCTGCAAGTCCTCGGTGCTGCGCTACACCGGTGAGTGGCGCGACTACGTCACCCGCCAGGCGCGCTGGGTCGACTTCGACAACGACTACAAGACCCTCGATCTCGACTTCATGGAGTCGGTGATGTGGGCCTTCAAGACCCTCTACGACAAGGGCCTGATCTACCAGGGCTTCCGCGTGCTGCCCTACAGCTGGTACGAGCAGACGCCGCTGTCGAACCAGGAGACCCGTCTCGACGACGCGTACAAGATGCGCCAGGACCCGGCGGTGACCGTCGACATGGTGCTGGCCGTGCCCGCCGAGCACCCGCTGGCCGCCCTCGACGGCGCCAACGCCCTGATCTGGACCACCACTCCGTGGACCCTGCCGTCCAACCTGGCGATCGCCGTGCACCCCGACGTGCGCTACGTGCACGTCCAGGCCGCCGACGGCAAGCGCTATGTGCTGGCCGCCGAACGGGTTTCGCACTATGCGCGCGAGTTCGGCGAGGAGCCGACGGTGCTCGGCGAGTACGACGGCGCGGCCCTGGCCGGCCTGTCCTACGCCCCGCCGTTCGACTTCTTCCTCGGCCACCCGAACGCGCACCGCGTGCTCACCGCCGACTACGTCACCACCGATTCCGGCACCGGCATCGTCCACCTCGCACCGGCTTTCGGTGAGGAGGACATGGACGTGGCCTCGGCCA
The DNA here is from genome assembly GCF_029868625.1 of Nocardia neocaledoniensis. Taxonomy (GTDB): domain Bacteria; phylum Actinomycetota; class Actinomycetes; order Mycobacteriales; family Mycobacteriaceae; genus Nocardia; species Nocardia neocaledoniensis_A. Next base: position 8,790 of record NZ_JARWOJ010000276.1, read on the forward strand.
ACGGCATCGAGATCGTGCAGCCGCTGGACCCGGCGGGCAAGTTCACCTCGATGGTGCCGCCGTACGAGGGCCTGATGGTCTTCGACGCCAATCCGGTGATCATCAAGGACCTCAAGGCCGCCGGAAAGCTGTTGCGGCACGAGACGATCGAGCACTCCTACCCGCACAGCTGGCGCTCCGGGCAGCCGCTGATCTACATGGCCGTGCCGTCCTGGTTCGTCGCCGTCACCCAGTTCCGCGACCGCATGGTCGAGCTGAACAAACAGATCACCTGGGTGCCCGAGCACATCCGCGACGGCCAGTTCGGTAAGTGGCTCGAGGGCGCGCGCGACTGGAACATCAGCCGTAATCGCTACTGGGGCAGTCCGATCCCGGTCTGGGTCTCCGACGACCCGGCCTACCCGCGCACGGACGTCTACGGCTCGCTCGACGAGCTCGAGCGCGACTTCGGCGTGCGCCTCGAGGACCTGCACCGCCCCGGCATCGACAACCTCACCCGGCCCAATCCCGACGACCCGACCGGGAAGTCGACCATGCGCCGGGTCCCCGAGGTGCTCGACTGCTGGTTCGAGTCGGGCTCGATGCCCTTCGCCCAGGTGCACTACCCGTTCGAGAACAAGGACTGGTTCGACAGCCATTTCCCCGGCGATTTCATCGTCGAGTACAACGGGCAGACGCGCGGCTGGTTCTACACCCTGCACGTGCTCTCCACCGCGCTGTTCGACTCGCCGTCGTTCAAAACCGTTGCCGCGCACGGCATCGTGCTCGGTGACGACGGCCTGAAGATGTCGAAGTCGAAGGGCAACTACCCCGACGTCAACGAGGTCTTCGACCGCGACGGTTCCGACGCGATGCGCTGGTTCCTGATGAGCTCGCCGATCCTGCGTGGCGGCAACCTCATCGTCACCGAGCGCGGCATCCGCGAGGGTGTCAGCCACGCGTTGCGCCCGCTGTGGAACGCGTGGACCTTCCTGCAGCTCTACGCCTCGAAGCCCGGTGTGTGGCGCACGGATTCGCCGAATGTGCTCGACCGCTACATCCTGGCCAAGCTGGCGGCCACCCGGGACGTGATCACCGAGGCGCTCGAGACCTACGACATCGCCGGCGCCTGCGACGAGCTGCGCTCCTTCGCCGACGCGCTCACCAATTGGTATGTGCGCCGGTCGCGTTCGCGGTTCTGGTCCGAGGACCGCGACGCGGTGGACACCCTGCACACGGTGCTCGAGGTGGTCACCCGCCTCGCGGCGCCGCTGCTGCCGCTGATCAGCGAGGTCATCTGGCGGGGGCTCACCGGCGAGCGCTCGGTGCACCTGACCGATTGGCCCGCCGAGACCGAGCTGCCGCACGATCCCGAGCTGGTCGCCGCGATGGACGAGGTGCGCGTGGTGTGTTCCACCGTGCTGAGCCTGCGCAAGGCCAAGAACCTGCGGGTGCGGCTGCCGCTGGCCGAGGTGACCATCGCGGCGGGCGACGCCGAGCGGCTGGCGCCGTTCACCGCGCTGATCGCCGACGAGGTCAACGTCAAGAAGGTCGACCTGACCACCGACGTCGACGCGCACGGGCGGTTCGAGCTGGCCGTGAACGCGCGGGCCGCCGGTCCGCGCCTGGGCAAGGACGTGCAGACGGTGATCAAGGCCGTCAAGGCGGGGGAGTGGTCGGAATCGGCCGACGGTGTCGTCACCGCCGCCGGGATCACCCTGCTGCCCGAGGAGTACACCCAGCGCCTGGTCGCCGCCGAACCCGAGTCCACCGCCGCCCTGCCCGGCAATGCCGGTCTGGTGGTGCTGAATTCGGTGGTCACCGAGGAATTGGAGGCCGAGGGCTGGGCCCGTGACCTCATCCGCGACCTGCAGGAGACGCGCAAGGCGCGGGGCCTCGAGGTGTCGGACCGGATCACCGTCACCCTGGAGGTGCCTGCCGAGCGGCTGGCCTGGGCGCAGACCCACCGCGAGCTGATCGCCGGTGAAATCCTCGCCACCACCCTCGATTTCGGCACCGCGGGCACCGACGCGGCCGAACTCACGGGCGGGGTGAAAGCGGTCGTCGTCAAGGCCTGACAGCGACAATCGAGGGGCGGAGCCGACTTTCGGCTCCGCCCCTTTGTCGCGCCGGAGCTGACCGAAGGTAACGATGCTGACAATTTGCTGAATCTTCGAGACAGCGACGTGATCTTCGCGCACAATCGAGGTGTTACTGCTGATGCGCATGGAACCCGCTGAGGCGACAGTAACTGCTTGTGACGATTGTCCTGTGGAAACAGCGCCGTGCCTTCGGTGACCGCTCGGGGCGCGGCGCTGCACCCGGGGTGGCGCCGGCCGTCAGCGGTGCCGATGCCACCCGATAACCGACCAGCCGGGCCCACCGGTCCGGCCGTGAGGAAGGGCGCGCGCATGAGACGGAAAGTTCTGCGACGGTTGGCCTTCGGCTTCGTCGCCTCCCTCGCCACCACCCTCGTCCTCGCCGGACCCGCCTGGTCCCAGACCGGCAGTGCCTCGGGTTCGGGCGATTCCGGCTCCGCCTCGGGCAGTTCGAGTGGCTCGGGCGGTATCCCACTGCCCAGCGCCACCGGCATCGGGGCGCTCACCGCGGCCGCGACCCAGATCGGCAAACCCTACGAATGGGGCGCGACGGGCCCGCACTCGTGGGACTGCTCGGCCCTGGTCCAGTGGGCCTTCCGGCAGGTCGGCGTGACCCTGCCGCGCACCACCTGGGAGCAGGCGAAGGTCGGCATGCCGGTGACGTTCCGCGGGCTCGCGCCCGGCGACGTCGTCATCCTCAACGGCGACGGCTCCCACGTCGGTATCTACGCGGGGATGGGCCAGATCCTCGATGCCCACGCGGCGGGCGTTCCGGTCGGCCTGCATCCCCTGCGCGAATTCGACATCTTCACCATCCGCCGGTTCTGACGACTCAGTCGACGAGCTGACGCAACAGCGGTCCGTACTCGGGATGGGCCAGGGCCGAGGCGAACTGGGCCACCAGGTAGTCGGCTGGGTTGCCGGTGTCGTACCAGCGGCCCTGGATCACCTGGCCGTACACCGCGTGGTTGGCGGCGTAGCTGTTGATCGCGTCGGTCAGGTACACCTCGCCGTTCTGGTGGGTGTACCACTTGTCGGTCTGGACCTGCAGTTCCTCGATGATGCCCGGGGTCACCACGTACCCGCCGATCGCCGCGAACGCCGACGGGGCGTCCTCGGGCTTGGGCTTCTCCATCAGGCCGGAGATGCGCAGCAGCCCGTCGTCGAGGTCCTCGCGGACGACCGGGACGCCGTAGCGCTGCGACTCGCCCGGCTCCATCGGGAGCAGGGCCAGCACCGGGCAGCCGGTGGACTCGTAGGCGGTGATGAGCTGCTGGGCCCGCGGCACCTCGGCGACGAACACGTCGTCGGGCCACAGCACCAGCATCGGCTCGTCGCCCAGGTGGCGGGCGGCGTTGAGCACGGGCGTGCCGTTGCCGTAGGGCCCGTGCTGGTCGAGGTAGGTGATGTGCCCGGCGGCGGAGAGCTCGCCGACCTCCTCCACCGCGTCGGCGAAGGCGGACTTGCCGTCGGCGCGCAGCTGCGCGACCAGTGCCGGGTTCGGGCGGAAGTGATCCTGGATCAGCGACTTGCCGCCGCTCACCACGATGGTGATGTCGGTGATACCGGAGGAGACCAGCTCACGGACGGTGTGCTCGATGACCGGCTTGTCGCCGACCGGGAGCATCTCCTTCGGCGTCGCCTTCGTCAGCGGGAGCAGTCGGGAGCCGATGCCCGCAGCGGGAATGACAGCCTTGCGGATCTTCATTCTCCGATCATCACACACCGGACGGGGTTGTCGCTGTGGCACCGCTGTCAGTGGGCTGGGAAACCTGTCGGCGGCGCGGCGTAGATTGCGGGCGTGAGCACCGACGCCTCCACCGCGGGCGCCCCGGCCAGGCCCGATGCCGCGGTCACGGCGCGTCGCTGGGTGCTGCACATCGACATGGACGCGTTCTTCGCCTCGGTCGAACAGCTCACCCGGCCGACGCTGCGCGGACGGCCGGTGCTGGTCGGCGGCGCGGGGCAGCGCGGGGTGGTGGCCGGCGCCAGTTACGAGGCCAGGGTGTACGGGGCGCGCTCCGCGATGCCCATGCACCAGGCCAGGCGGCTGATCGGAGTGTCGGCGGTGGTGGTGCCGCCGCGCGGCGCGGTGTACTCGCTGTTGAGCGGGCAGGTGTTCGACACGCTGCGCGGGCGCATCCCGGTCCTGGAGACGCTGTCGTTCGACGAGGCGTTCGCCGAACCCGCCGAACTGGCGGGCGCCACCGTCGCCGACGTGCAGGAGTACTGCGCGATGCTGCGCGCCCTCGTGCGCGAGCGCACCGGACTCACCGCCTCGATCGGCGCAGGCACCGGGAAGCAACTCGCCAAGATCGGGTCCGGCCTGGCCAAACCCGATGGGATGCGGGTGATCTCACCGGCCGAGCAGGGCGAACTGCTGGCCGGTCTGCCGGTACGCAAACTGTGGGGGATCGGGCCGGTCGCGGAGAGCAGATTGCGCGGGCTCGGCATCGAGACGGTCGGCGCGTTCGCGGCGCTGCCGGAAACCGAGGCGGCCTCGATCCTGGGCGGCAGTATCGGCGCCGCGCTGCACCGCCTCGCCCGCGGCGTCGACGACCGGCCGGTCACCGAGCGCGCCGAGGCCAAACAGATCAGTGCCGAGAACACCTACGAGCGCGACATCGTCACCCTGCCCGAGTTGCGCAGCGCCGTCGCCGCGATGGCCGCCGCCGCCCATCGCCGCCTCGACCGCGACGGCCGGGCGGCGCGCACCGTGGTGCTCAAGCTCAAGAAGTCCGATATGAGCATCGTGACCAGGTCGTTCACCCTGCCGTACGCCACGGCCGACCTCACCACGCTCGCCGCCGCCGCGCAGCGCTCCGCCATCGATCCCGCCGAACTCGGACCGATCCGCCTGGTCGGCGTCGGCTACGGCGGCCTGTCGCTGGTCCGGCAGGAATCCCTGTTCCCCGAACTCGACCAGGCGCTGCCCGCGGACTCGACGATCGAGGACACCGCGCCCCCCGCCGAGGAGCCCGCCCAGCCCCGCGACGCCCCGGTCGGACACTGGTCTCCCGGCATGGACGTCCGCCACCCCGAGTTCGGCCACGGCTGGGTGCAGGGCGCGGGCTACGGCGTGGTGACCGTCCGCTTCGAGACCCGCTCGACAGGCCCCGGCCCGGCGCGTACCTTTCCAGCCGACGACCCGGACCTCACCCGGGCCGACCCCCTCGACAGCCTCGCGTGAGTAGTAGCCTCGACTACCGCGATGGAACTCCCACCTCGAACGCAAAGGACGAGCAGTTGAAGCTTCGTACGACCGGACGTGTCGCGATCGCCGGCCTGGCCGTGGTCGCCGCCCTCGGACTGAGCGCGTGCAGCGACGACAAGGGCGACAAGCCCGCCGCCAAGCCGACCACCAGCAAGGTCGCCAGCACCACGGCCGCCACGAATCTGCCCCCGGTGCCGACCGTCGAAGAGCTGAATCAGCAGCTCACGACCGCGTTGGATCCGTCGGTGCCCAATGAGCAGAAGCTGGATTTCGTGCAGGGTGGTGAGGCCGATCCCGAGTTGCCGAACCGGCTCGCGGTGGCCGCGCAGCAGGCCGGGGCCCAGGTGCAGGTCACCGAGGTGACCTCGTTCGGTGACAGTGTGAACGCGAAGGCCAACTTCACCATCAACGGTCAGACCAATGTGGTGGATGTGCCGTTCGTGGCCGAAGAGGGCAAGTGGAAGGTCCAGAAGTCGTGGGCCTGCACGATGTTGACCAATCTGGGTCAGCAGTCGGTCGCCTGCGCCTGACCGAACCCGCGAAGCCCCGGCCCGACACCCGTCGTGGCCGGGGCTTCGGGCATTTTCGCGACCGGTCCGCCGCGCGGCTACTATCGGGCCCCGTGGTTGAGACGATCGTGCGGCCGGGACATCCGACCGAGGATGCTTCGGAGCCCGCGCGACGGGATCGTATCGGCGCAGGGGCGCGGCTCGTCGCGATCGTCGCCGCCCTCATCGGCGTCCTGAGCGCGGTCGCCATCCCGTTCCTGCCCGTGCGGGTCGACACCGCCACGGTGTCGTGGCCGCAGCGCGGCACCCTCACCGCGATCGAGTCGCCGCTGGTGGCCTACGCCCCCGCCGAACTCACCGCGACCGTGCCGTGCGCCGCGCTGAGCTCGCTGGCCGCGACCGGCGGCGTCGCGGTGTCGACGATCCCGTATCAGTCGGCCGATCGCGAGAAGTACGGCTTCGTGGTCAAGGTCGTCGCCGACACCGACGAGCGGCCAGGTCGCGTCGACGTGGTGTCCCGGTCGACGCTGCTGTGGACCGCGCCGCTGGCCGACGTGCTCGGCGCCGACTGCGCGATCTCGGCCTCGATCACCCCGCGCGAAGCGGCGGTCACCGCGACCGGACTCGGCGCCGCGGGCGCAACCGTGGCCACCGATCTGCGGCCCCAGGTCGTCGGCGTCTTCAGCGAACTCACCGGCGCGCCGCCCACCGGCCTCGCCGTGGACGTGGTCGCCGATTCCCGCTACATCACCTCGCCCACCTGGATCAAGCTCGCCGCGATCGTGCTGTGCCTGCTGGCCACGGCGCTGTCGCTGTTCGCGCTGCACCGTCTCGACGCGCTCGACGGCCGCTCGGCCCGCCGGTTCCTGCCGCAGCGCTGGTGGCGGCTGCGCCCGGTGGACTGGCTGGTGTTCGCGGTGCTCACCGTGTGGCACTTCATCGGCGCCAACACCTCCGATGACGGCTACATCCTCGGCATGGCCAGGGGCGCGCGCAGTTCCGGCAACATGTCGAACTACTACCGCTGGTTCAGCGTCGACGAGGGCCCGTTCTACACGCCCTACACCGACATCATCGGCTGGCTCACCCACCTGTCCACCGCGAGCCCGGTGGTCCGGCTGCCCGCGCTCGGCGCCGGGCTGCTCACCTGGTGGCTGATCAGCCGCGAGGTGCTGCCGCGGCTGGGTACGGCCGTGCGCCGCCAGCGGGTCGCCACCTGGACCGCGGCCCTGGTGTTCCTCGCCTTCTGGCTCCCCTACAACAACGGCCTGCGCGCGGAATTCGTTGTCGCGCTGGGGGTGCTGGTCACCTGGGTCTCGGTGGAACGGGCCATCGCGACCCGCAGGCTGCTGCCCTTCGCGGTCGCGGTGATCGTGGCCGCGTTCACCCTCACGGGTGCGCCGTCGGGCCTGATCTGCCTCGGCGCGCTGGTCGCCGGCGCCCGTACGGTCACGGCGGTCATCGTGCGGCGGGCGAAGTCGGTCGGCTACCTCGCGCAGTTGCTGCCGATCCTGGCCGCGGGCACCGTGGTGCTGACGGTGGTGTTCGCCGACCGGACCCTGGCCGGCGTGCGCGAGATGTTCGAGGTGCACGGCAAGATCGGGCCGGGCGAATCCTGGTTCTTCGAGTTCCTGCGCTACCAGTACCTGCTGCAGATCAACGCCGACGGCTGGCTGACCCGCCGCTTCGGGGTGTTCGTCATGCTGCTCGGCCTGATCGTCTGCGCGGCGACCATGCTGCGGCGCGGCGGTCACATCCCGGGCACCGCGGTCGGTCCGACGCGCAGGCTGCTCGGGATCACCCTCGCCGCCATGGTGCTGATGATGTTCTCGCCCACCAAGTGGACCCACCAGTTCGGGGTGTTCGCCGGGCTGGGCACCTGCGTCGCGGCGGTGACCGCGGTGGCGGTGAGCCCGGCGGTGCTGCGCCCGCTGCGCAACCGGGCGCTGTTCGCGGCCGCGGTGTTCTTCGCACTGGCGATGACCTGGGTCGGCGCCAACGGCTACTGGTACGCGTCGTCCTGGGGTATCCCGTGGTGGGACAAGCCGCCGACCGTCGCCGGATTCGGGGTCTCGACGCTGTTCGCCGGACTCACGGTGGTGTGCCTGGCGATCGCGGCCTGGTTCCACATCCACCCGAACCCGTCGGCCACGGCGGGCCGGCTCACCCGGGTGCCCGTGCTCGCCGTCGTGGCCGCCATGATGGTGCTGTTCGAGGTGGCCTCGTTCGCGAAGGCGACCGTGGCACAGCACCCGGCGTACTCGCTGGCGAACTCGAACTTCCAGTCCGCCTTCAACGGCGGGTGCGGAATGGCCGACGAGGTCCTCGTCGAGACCGACCCGAACGCGTCCATGCTCGTCCCCCTGACCGGTGACGTGACGACGGCACTGGCAGGCACCGACGCCACCGGGTTCCGGCCCGACGGCGTGGCCCCGGTCCTCACCTCCGACGAGGTGGAATCGACCACGGGACAGGCCAATTCGGTCTCCGACGATCCCGACAAGCTGCGCGACGCCTCCACCTCGGCGGGCTCGGAGTCCCGGCAGGGTTCTCTCGCGCTCCCGTTCGGCCTCGATCCCGCGACCACCCCGGTCCTCGGCAGCTACCGCTCCGGCGCGCAGGAGCCCGCGGCGCTCACCAGCGGCTGGTTCCGCCTGCCCGACGGGCCGCGCGGACCGCTGCTGACGGTGGCGGTGGCGGGCCGGATCCGCTCGGTCGACGCCGACGGCATCGTGCACCCCGGCCAGGAATTGACCGTCGAGTACGGCACCGCCGGACCCGACGGCTCGGTCACGCCGGCCGGACAGGTGGCGCCGATCGACATCGGCCCCGCGCCGATGTGGCGCAACCTGCGCGTCCCGCTCGATCAGGTGCCCGCCGACGCGGGCGTCGTGCGGCTGGTCGCGCGGGACCGGGATCTCGGCCCCGATCAGTGGCTCGCCGTCACCCCGCCGCGCGTGCCGAAGCTGACCACGCTGAACGCCGTCGTCGGCAGCGATACCCCCGTGCTGCTGGATTGGGCGGTGGGACTGCACTTCCCGTGCCAGAACCACCTGCCCACCTACAACGGCATCTCGGCCCTGCCCGAGTACCGCATCCTGCCCGACCGCAACGGTGCCACCATCACCAACCTGTGGCAGGGGCACGACGGCGGCGGCCCGCTCGGCTGGACCCAGCTGCTGTTCACCGCCCGCACCCTGCCGACCTACCTGAACAACGACTGGGACCGCGACTGGGGTTCGCTCGAGCAGTACCTGCCGCTGGACAACACGGCCGTCCCGGCGCAGCCCACCGTGTCGTCCGACAACCGCTGGGGGACATGGACTCCGGGCCCGATCATCACCGCCTGGTAGTCGATCCCGACCGACCTCGTCGGGTCGGCCGTCGCTCAGTGGGAGTGGGCGGCGATACGTTGCGCCAGGTCGGGCAGGTCGGCGCCGGTGAGTCCGGGATAGCCGTGGAGCATGGCGCGCCAGCGCGGCGGGACGGCCGACGCGCCCCAGCGCGCGCCGAGCAGGCCACCGGCGATGGCGGCTGTGGTGTCGGTGTCGTTGCCCGCGCGCACGCAGGCTTCCAGGGCGCGGGGCAGGTGCTCGGGGGTGGACTGGTCGGTGGTGCTGATGGCCCACCAGGCGGTCTGCAGGGCGTGCACGACCCAGCCGTTGTTCGGGAAATCGTCGGGAGTGCCGCGTTCGGCCTCGTCGAGGCGCTCGGTCCAGTACGCCGCATGCGCTGAGCCGGTGAGGTATTCGCGCACCCCGCCGAAGTCGGCATGCAGCACGGCGTGGCGCACGGCGTAGGTCCACAGTTTGCAGGCTTCGACGGCCTGCTCGTCGTGATGGGTGAGCATGCCGATCCGTTCGGCCGCCGCGACGCACTCGGCGGCGTCGTCGAGATAGGCCAGCGCCACCGGCGCGGTCCGCATCAGCGACCCGTTGCCGCCGGTCCGCCCGGTCAGCGACATCGCGATGGCCCGCATGTCCAGCGCGGAGGACGGCCGCGCCGACAACACCCGCCGGGTTTGATTGCCGATGTCCGGCGGATCCGAGTCGAACCAGGCGACGAAGCCGTGGGCGACCGCGTCCAGGTCGATCCCCGGCCCGTTGACCGCCGCCAGCACGATGGCCAGCGCCATCGAGGTGTCGTCGGTCCACTCACCCGGCGCCCAGTCGAACACCCCGCCACCGATCATGTCGATCACGGTCGCAGGCCCGGGTTTCGTGAACTCGTACCCCGCCCCCAGCGCGTCACCGGCGGCCCCACCGACGAGCACCCCCGCCACCCGATCCGAGAACCCCGAACCGACCAACCGAACCACCCCTCCCGGGCGCCGCTCCCGACCATCCAGCCGACCGAGCCTACCGGTCGGCTTGTCCGACACACCCAGCTTCGCCCCGGCGCGCCCATCGTGTCGGCGCAGGCCGCGGGTCCGCCGGGCTCGACCGTCTCAGTGGGTGGTGACTTCGCCGACCGGTTCCGCGGGCGACTTGTCGCGGCGGGCCTTGCGGCCGCGGCGTAGGGCGTCGGTGGTGAAGACCGCCAGGGCGGCCCAGATGAGGGCGAAGCCCGCCCAGCGGGAGGCGGGCATGGGTTCGTGCATGACGGCCACGCCCCAGGCCATCTGGAGGGCGGGAGTGAGGTACTGCAGGATGCCCATGGTGGACAGTGGCACGCGCTGGGCGGCCACCGCGAACAGCAGCAGCGGGATCAGCGTGACCGGGCCGGTCGCGAGCATCAGGCCGAAATGCGCCGGGGTGGAGGTGAACTCGCTGCGGCCGGTGGCCATCAGCACGATCAGGAAGGCCAGGGCGAACGGGAAAGCGACGATGCCCTCGGCCGCGATGCCGCGCAGGGCGTCGAGCCGGATCACCTTCTTGACCAGGCCGTAGGTGGCAAAGGAACAGGCCAGCACCAGGGCGATCACGGGCGGTCGCCCGTAGTCGACGGTCAGCACGACCACCGCGAGCGCGCCGAGCCCCAAGGCCGCCCACTGGGCCCTGGTGAGCCGCTCCCGGAACAGCACCACGCCGAACGCCACCGTGACGAGCGGGTTGATGAAATACCCCAGCGCGCACTCCACGACATGCCCGGAATTCACGCCGTACACATACGTGCCCCAGTTGATCGCGATCGCCGCCGACGCGGCCGCCGCGAGCCGCCAGGTCCGCGCGTCGATCCCGCGCATCTCCCGCAGCCGCCCGGCCACCGCGAGCACGATCAGCACGACCACCAGCGTCCAGATGATGCGCTGGGCCACGACTTCGGCGGCCGAGGCGAAGGCCAGCAACCCGAAGAACGCGGGGAACATGCCCCAGATCAGGTACGCGCCGGTCCCGAAGACGACACCGGGCGGAGAGGGGCTGCGCTGCATTCATCCCATGTTACGACTGACGTAGCCTGACGAGCATGTCCATTTCCGTGCAGGAGCCCGCGGCGACCGGGTTGACCGCGGCACAGGTCGAGGAACGACGCCGTGACGGGCGCACCAACGATGTCCCCGCCAGAGCCAGCCGCTCGGTCCGCGACATCGTCCGGGCCAACGTCTTCACCCGCATCAACGCCATCCTCGGCGTGCTCTTCCTGCTGGTGTTGTCCACCGGCTCGCTGATCGACGGCATGTTCGGCCTGCTCATCGTGGCCAACAGCGCGGTCGGCATCATCCAGGAGATCAGAGCCAAACGGACCCTGGACCAGCTCGCCATCGTCAGCCAGGCCAAGCCCACGGTGCGCCGCGACGGCGTCGCCGCGCAGGTTTCGCCCGGCGAGGTGGTGCTCGACGACCTGATCGAGCTCGGCCCCGGCGACCAGATCGTCGTCGACGGCGAGGTCGAGGAGTCGGCCGCGCTGGAGATCGACGAGTCGCTGCTCACCGGTGAGGCCGACCCGATCGACAAGGGTGTCGGCGCCCCGGTGATGTCGGGCAGCTTCGTGGTGTCGGGCTCGGGCGCCTACCGCGCGACCAAGGTCGGCAAGGACGCCTACGCGGCGAAGCTGGCCGAGGAGGCCAGCAAGTTCACCCTGGTGCACTCCGAACTGCGCTCGGGCATCGACAAGATCCTCAAATTCATCACCTACCTGCTGATTCCGGCGGGCGCGCTGAGCATCTACAACCAGCTGGTCTCCAGCGGCGAGTCCTGGCGACCGGCCCTCACCCGCAAGGTAGCCCCGCCTGTTACAATTGTTACCCAAGGCCATGTGATTTATAAAAACAAACCGGAAACGCGGGGAGGTGGTAGGCAGGGCAACCGCAAAAAACAACTCCAAGAACAACAAACCATC
>NZ_JARWOJ010000277.1 GCF_029868625.1 Nocardia neocaledoniensis
GGAAGCCCGCGGTCACCACGGTCGCCTTTGCCACGGCGATGAGGTGCTGGTTGCGCATGATCTTTCTGACCGCGGCCACCCTCTCCGGGGTGAGTGCGGGCGCGGCCCGGGCCCCGGGGGGCCCCCCCCGCCCCGCCCCACGCACCGAACCGAGAAAGGAGGCGGCACCCGATGACCGTGTACCGCAGTTCCGTCGGCGTCACGACCTATCTGTTCGACGGCCTGGTCGATCTGCTGGCCAAGGCCACCCCCGAACGCAGCGGCGACCAGCTGGCCGGTTGCGCCGCGGCGACCGACGCCGAACGGGCGGCCGCGCAGTGGGCGCTTGCCGACGTCCCGCTGACCACCTTCCTCGACGAGGTGGTCGTGCCCTACGAGACCGACGAGGTCACCAGGCTGATCATCGACAGCCACGACCGCGCCGCGTTCGCGCCGATCGCGCACCTCACCGTCGGCGGGCTGCGCGACTGGCTGCTCGCGGTCGCCGCCACCGACGAGGCGGCGGCCACCCTGGCCGCCGTCTCGCCCGGACTCACCCCGGAGATGGTGGCCGCGGTCAGCAAGATCATGCGCAACCAGGACCTCATCGCCGTGGCCAAGGCGACCGTGGTGACCGCGGGCTTCCGCACCACCATCGGCCTGCCCGGCCGGTTGAGCACCCGCCTGCAGCCCAATCACCCGACCGACGATCCCCGTGGGATCGCCGCCGCCACCCTCGACGGGCTGCTGCTCGGCTGCGGTGACGCGGTGATCGGCATCAACCCGGCCACCGATTCACCCCAGGCCACCGCCGACCTGCTGCACCTGCTCGACGAGGTGCGCCTGCGCTTCGACATCCCGACCCAGTCCTGCGTGCTGTCGCACGTCACCACCACCATCGACCTGATCGAAGCCGGCGCGCCGGTGGACCTGGTGTTCCAGTCCGTCGCGGGCACCGAGGGCGCCAATTCCGGCTTCGGCGTGAAACTTTCGCTGCTGCGCGAGGGCAACGAGGCCGGTCGCTCGCTCGCGCGCGGCACCGTCGGCGACAACGTGATGTATCTCGAGACCGGTCAGGGATCGGCGCTGAGCGCGAATGCCCATCTGGGCGTGGGCGATCGGCCGGTGGACCAGCAGACCCTGGAAACCAGGGCCTACGCCGTCGCCCGGGAGCTGAGCCCGCTGCTGGTCAACACCGTTGTCGGGTTCATCGGGCCCGAATACCTCTACGACGGCAAGCAGATCATTCGCGCCGGGCTCGAGGACCACTTCTGCGGCAAGCTGCTCGGACTGCCGATGGGCGTGGACGTGTGCTACACCAACCACGCCGAGGCCGACCAGGACGACATGGACACCCTGCTCACCCTGCTCGGTGCGGCCGGGTGCGCGTTCGTCATCGCGGTGCCCGGCGCCGACGACGTGATGCTCGGCTACCAGAGCCTGGCCTTCCACGACGCCCTCTACGCCCGCCAGGTCCTGAACCTGCGCCCCGCGCCGGAATTCGAGGCGTGGCTGTCGGGTCTCGGCATGCTCGACGCGAACGGCCGGGTGCGCCAGGTGGCGCCGCTGTCCTCACCGCTGCGCGCGTTGGCGGCGAACCGATGACGCCGAAACCAGCGCTGCACCTCGTGCGATCGACGGACCGGAAAGGACACACGGTGGGCGAGCAGACACCGGACGAACGCGCCGAAGCCGCGGTGGCCCAGGAGTTCTGGCGCGAGCTGCGGCGCAATACGCAGGCCAGGATCGGGCTCGGCCGCACCGGCGACGCGCTGCCGACCAGCGAGGTCCTCGCCCTGCGCGCCGCGCACGCCGCCGCGCGCGACGCGGTGCACGTCCCCCTCGAGGTCGACATCTTCGCCGAACAGATCGCGAGCATGGGTCTCGGCGCCCCGGTGACGGTGACCAGCAAGGCCGCCGACCGCTCGGAATACCTGCGCCGTCCCGATCTCGGCAGGCTGCCCGCCGACCTGTCCGGGATCGAAAACCACAGCGCCGACATCGGTTTCGTGCTGGCCGACGGGCTGTCCCCGCGCGCGCTCACCGATCACGGCGCCGGCTTGCTCGCCGCCCTCGCCGACGAACTCGGCGAGCGGTACACCCTGGCTCCGCCGGTGATCGCCACCCAGGCGCGCGTCGCGCTGGGCGACCACATCGCCGCGGCGCTGGGCGTGCGGACCGTGCTAGTGATCATCGGCGAACGCCCCGGTCTTTCGGTGGCCGACAGCCTGGGCATCTACCTCACGCACGACCCGCGCCCCGGCCGCGCCGACGCCGAACGCAATTGCGTCTCCAACATCCATCCGCCCGACGGCCTCACCTACACCGATGCCGCGCGGGTGGTGGCCGGGCTGGTGGCCGGAGCGCGCAAGCTCGGCCGCTCGGGCGTCGACCTCAAGGACACTTCCCGCGCCGACGCCCTCGGCGCGGACATCTCGACCATCGCCGTGGCGCTGGAGAACAAGGACCACTGACATGAAGAAGAACTCCGCCCTCGCGGCGGTGGCGCTGACGGCTGCCCTGATGACGTCGACCGCCTGCGGAACCGACGAACCACGCGCGGCGTCGGAGAACTGTTCGACCCTCGACGCGAGCCAGGCCTGGTACGGCGACAACAGGGAACGCCTCGCCCGGTTCATCGAGGAGACCGGGCGCTGCGGCGGCGCGAGTTCCGGCCCGGCGCCGTTGGCGCTGTTCGACTGGGACAACACGATCGTGAAGAACGACATCGGCGTGGCCACCTTCTACTGGATGCTCGCCAACGACAAGGTCTTACAGCCGGTCGGTAGGGACTGGACCACCGTCGGCGCCCACCTCACCCCCGACGCCGCCGGGGCGCTCGCCGCGGCCTGCGGTGGCGCCGATCCGGACACCCCGTTGCCCACCTCGACGAACCCGGCCTGCGCCGACGAGTTGGTCGCGGTGGCCGACAGCGCGAAGACCACGGCGGGCAAGGCCGCCTTCACCGAGTACGACCACCGCCGCACCGAACCCGGCTACGCGTTCGTGGTCCAGCTGATGCGCGGCTACACCGAGGCCCAGATCACCGAGTTCGCCCGCGCCGCGCGCGCGCAGAACCTCGCCGCGGCCGAACGGACCGAGCAGACCATCGGCACCACGAAGGTGGACGGCTGGGTGCGCTACTACCCCCAGATGACCGATCTCATCCGGGTGTTGCGGGACAACGGTTTCGACGTGCGCATCATCTCGGCCTCCGCCGAACCGGTGGTCAAGGTCTGGGCCGAGGAACTCGGCATCACCGGTGACCGGGTGATGGGTGTTCCCCTGCTGGCCGACAACGGTGTCTACACCGGGCACCTCCCCGGCTGCGGCGACGCGGGAACCGACCAGGTGATCACCTATATCGACGGCAAGCGGTGCCGGATCAACGAGCAGGTGTTCGGCGTCCGTGGCGCCGCGGCGTTCCAGCAGCTGCCCGCCGACCGACGCGCCGCCTTCGCCGCGGGCGATTCCGACACCGATGTGGTGTTCCTCGGCGACGCGACCGGTCTGCGCCTGGTCATCAACCGCAACAAGACCGAACTGATGTGCAATGCCTACGGCTCGGCGGACGGCCAGTGGGTCGTGAACCCGATGTTCCTTGACCCCAAGCCCCGCAAATCCGATCCGTACCCCTGCGCGACAGCGGGTTTCATCACCCCATCGGGCGCAGGCGCACCGTTGCGCCGACCGGACGGCAGCGTGATCCCGGATCAGCAAGACCTCGTGTTCGGGTGATCGCGCGGGGTCGGCATCCTTCGTTCACCCGGTGCTGGTGCGACCTATCCCACCAGCGGTTCGAGATGAGTCCGAGCCGATCGCTCCATAGAGTGATGCCCATGATCCGCACCGCCGCCCTCGCCCATGTCCGCGACCGCAGGCTCATCCAGACGCGCCCGGAGGGCAAGGACGTCTTCTACATGGCGGGCGGCAAGATCGACCCGGGCGAGACCCCCTTACAGGCGCTACATCGCGAGATCGAGGAAGAGCTCGGCGTCGGCCTGTCCGGCGTCGCCGAACTGGGCATCTTCGAAGCCGAGGCCTTCGGCCACGGCAAGAACACCCCGCTGCACATGACCTGTTTCCTCGCCGACTTCACCGGCGAACCACGCGCGACCGGCGAGATCGCCGAATTCCGCTACTTCACCGGCGCCGAATACGCGGCGATGCCGCAGGTCGCGCCGGGTTCCCTCATGGTCTTCCAGCGGCTGCACGCCCTCGACCTCATCGACTGGTAGCCCGATAGCGATCGCCCTGGGCACAGCGAGAAACAAACCGGCGGGAGGGGGCGATGGTACAGCTGTGAATGTGCCGATCACCACCGCCCCGATGACCGTTGCCGAGCGCAAGGCCGCGCTGCGCCGACTTGTCGCGCTGTTCGGCCTGATGAACACCATGATCGAGCTGAGCGCCCAGGGCGCGCCGCGGTCGGTGGCCGAACATGCCACCGCCGCACGCGATCTGGTGGGCGAACTCGTCGCCGATCTGGCCGCAGCCCGCTAGGTCGCCGTGGGCTTCGGCGGGTCGGACCCCTCGTTGTCGGCCGGGATGGCACCCGGTTCGGTGCCCTCGTCGGCCTTCTGATCCGGCTCCGGATGCTCCGGCTCGAAGGTCTCGGGCAGACCCTTGAGGTGCTTGTTCATCGAACGGACCAGCAGCACGGTGCCCGCCAGCAGGATCAGGATCACCAGCAGGCCGAGCGGCGACGCCTTACCGAATTCGGGGCCGGTGGGAGTGCCGGGATTTTGCGCGAGGAGAACCAACATCACCGGTCGGCGTCCTCGATGCCGGCGAACAGGTCGGTCTCCGGGATGGCGGTGCGCACCCTCGTCTTGGCCAATTCGAACTCCTCGGTCGGCCAGAGCCGCTGCTGCATCTCCAACGGGATCGCGAAGAACGCCCCGTTCGGATCGATCTGAGTCGCGTGCGCGCGCAGTGCGTCGTCACGCTGGGGGAAGTATTTCGAGCATTCGATCTGGGTGGTCACCCGGCTCCAGGCGTCACCGCGCCGGTACTCGCGCATCCGATCCAGCCACTCCTGCAGCGGGAACTTCTCGCCGATGCGCTCGTACTCCTCGGCGAAGGCCTCCAGGCGCTTCATGCTGAAGCCGTGGTCGTAGTACAGCTTCGACGGCGTCCACGGTTCGCCCGCGTCGGGGAACTTCGTCGGGTCACCGGCCGTCTCGTACGCGGCCACCGACACCTCGTGGCACCGGATGTGGTCCGGATGCGGGTATCCGCCGTTCTCGTCATAGGTGGTGATGACGTGCGGCTTGAACTCGCGCACCACCCGCACCAGCGCCTCGGTGGACTCCTCCAGCGGAACCAGCGCGAAGCAGCCCTCCGGCAGCGGGGGCAGCGGGTCGCCCTCGGGCAGACCCGAGTCGACGAAGCCGAGCCAGTGCTGACGCACGCCGAGCGCGTGCGCGGCCGCGGCCATCTCCTCGCGCCGGACCTCCTCGATCCGGTCCAGCACACCGGGGGTGTCCATGGCCGGGTTCAGGATGCTGCCGCGTTCACCGCCGGTCAAGGTCACGACCAGGACGTCGACGCCCTCGGCCGCGTACCTGGCCATGGTCGCGGCGCCCTTGCTCGATTCGTCGTCGGGGTGTGCGTGCACCGCCATGAGGCGAAGGCCACTCACGTCTCGTTCACCATCGCTCTCGCTCGCGGGTGTCAGAACTACGTTCCCTATAGTTCCATCCGACCCCCTGTTTGTTCCGACCACCCCCGGGAGCGAGAAACCGATGACCGAACCCGCCCCCGACGCCACCGCGACCCCGGCCGCCGCGGCGGCCCGACACGCCGACCGTTACGGCACGAAACCGCCGGTGCGGCGGCCGTGGCTGATGGTGGTCCTCGGCGTCGGTGTGCTGGTCGCCGGGCTGGTCGTGGCCTATCTCGGCTACCAGAAGTACGGTCCGAAGCCGATCGAGACCGAGCAGCTGGGGTACGTGGTCGTCGACGACTCGACCCTGACCGTGCGCATGAAGATCACCAGGGACGACCCGCGTACCGACGTCGTGTGCTTCATCCGGGCCATGAACCGCGACAACGCCGAGGTCGGCCGGCGCGAAGTGCTGGTACCAGGATCCGAGCATCAGAGCCTGGAGGTGGCCACCACGGTCAAGACCTCGTCCCGGCCGTCGGCGGGCGACATCTACGGCTGCAGCGACGATGTTCCCGGCTATCTGCGCGTGGAATAGCGGCCTCGCCTAGCCTGACCTGCATATTTATGAGACATGCTAAAATGGCCTGATACACGGTTCCGGGGCTCGGAGCCGTGTTTGCTGCATTGGCGGCCAGCGATGCTGTTCCGGGTTACGGGTTCACCCCCAGGATCGCTCCAGCCGTCGGGCCCGCGCATGCCCTCGCCTCGTCGGTAGCGCGCGGGTTTCAGGGAATCCCGGTGCGCCGGGAACAACTACTAGGGAGTGATCGAGATGACCGAGAATGTGACCTGGCTTACCCAGGAGTCGCACGACAGGCTCAAGGGCGAGCTGGACTCGCTCATTGCCAATCGTCCGGTCATTGCCGCCGAGATCAACGAGCGCCGCGAAGAAGGCGACCTCAAGGAGAACGGCGGCTACCACGCCGCGCGCGAAGAGCAGGGCCAGCAGGAGGCGCGCATCCGCCAGCTGCAGGAACTGCTGAACAACGCGAAGGTCGGCGTCGCCCCCACCAAGTCCGGCGTTGCCCTGCCCGGCTCGGTCGTCACCGTGTACTACGACGGCGACGAGGACGATACCGAGACCTTCCTCATCGCGACCCGCGAAGAGGGCCTCGGCGCCACCAACCTCGAGACCTACTCGCCGAACTCGCCGCTGGGCGGCGCGCTGATCGACGCCAAGGTGGGCGAGACCCGCGAGTACACGCTGCCCAACGGCAACACCATGAAGGTGACGCTGGTCAGCGCCGAGCCGTACCACGGCTGAGCCAGAGCCCGGCCCACCCGAACCCGAACGCGAGCGGGGGGCGGCCCCAAACACCGTGGCGGGGGGGGGGGGTATGTGGGGTGGGGGAGGCGGGAGCCCGCGCGGCAGACGGGGCGCCCGGGCGGGG
>NZ_JARWOJ010000278.1 GCF_029868625.1 Nocardia neocaledoniensis
CCCGGGTGTTCCCGCACACCCGCTGGCTTTCACCCCCGGCGCGGTGCAAGACGGTGCGTTCGAGCCCGGTCGGCTCGCCTTTGCGGGCGATCGAGATCTCGCCGTCGGCGTCGACGATCGCCTGCGACATGTACACCTCGCGCCCGGACCGCTCGGCGAAGCCGATCGAGACGTGGATTCCTCTGCGGCGCGCGGCATAGGCGATCGCGCGCAGTTCGGGACCTTCGGCGGTCAGCGCGTTGGCCAGGTAGCGCGCGAGGAACTCCTCACCCCAGTCGACGGAGTTGAGCCACATCCACCACGGGAACCCGGGCAGGAAGGTCTCGGGAAAAGCGACCAACTGCGCACCGCCGTCGGCGGCCGCTTCGATCAGCTCGATGGCCTGCTCGACCCCCGCTGCGAGATTCAACCACTTCGGCTCGGCTTGCACCGCGGCTACGCGTACGCGACCAGACATCTGTTCCCCTTGTCGCTCAATCCGTGAAAAGTGCTCTATTCACTCTCTCGCAGATCGCGGCGACACAAACTGTCATGGCGTGCCAGGCGACTGACCGTCCGTGCCAAACCGGGCGGCTATTGCGCAGCGAACGCCGGGCCGTGACATTTCACCCGGCGCGGAATTCTCCGGGGGCCATCCCGAATTCCGCCCGAAAGACCCGATAGAACTGGCGTTCCGCGGAAAATCCGGCCGCCGCCGCCACCTCCTCGATCCGCATTCCACCGTCTCGCAACAACTGGCAGGCATGTTCGAGTCGCATCCTCAGCAACCGGCGCGCCGGGCTCTCCTCGCCCTCGAACAAACGGTAGAGGGTCCGCCGCGAGATCGCGAAGCGATGCGCGACCACGTCGACGGTGAGGTCGGCGTCGGAGAAGCGGCGCCGCATGAACGCGATGATCCTGGCGCGGGTCAGGTCGTCGGCGCCCGTGCCACGCGGCATCGACTCGGCGGCGAGCGAGAGCGCCGACGCCATCATCCCCACACCATGGACCGCCAGTTCCTCGGCCACCTCGGGATCGGTGCGCTGCACCCGAGCCAGCCCACGGAAGTAGGCGCCGACGGCGGACGCGGGGTGGTCGGGGCCGAGCGCGATGGCCGACGGTATCCGACCGACCGGGGCGCCGACTGCCTCCAGCGCCGCGATCGGCACCTGCACGACGACCTTGTCGAACTCCTCGTCGATCTCCCACAGGTAGGGCCGGGCGCTGTCGTAGAAGACCATGCTCCCCGCCTCGACATAGGCGGTGCGGCCGTCCTGGTGCATGATCCCGCGACCACCCGCGTAGATGCTGGCCAGGATGTAGCGGTCCGTGGCGGCGCTGATCAGCCGCGGCGTCCGGCGCACGGTCTGCGCGGCCGCCTGGACGGAGGTGACCAGCAGTCCGTCGAATTCCGTTGCGGCGATGCGGCCACCGAACCGCTCGCTGGCGTGCGGGGTCACCGCCAGCGGGATGTAGGTCTCGCACAGCAGCGATTCCCAGCGTTCGATCACCCGCTGGGACGGCTGATAGGGGCCGGTACGGACACTGACCGTGCTATGGCGAGACACCGACGCCGCCCCTCACGCCGTGTGGCGGCTGATCTCGCCGCGCTCCGGTCCGGTGGCGGCGGCGACTCGGTATTCGCCTGGCGTCATCCCGGTTTCGACCCGGAAGGCACGGAAGAAATGGCGTTCCGAGGCGAAGCCGGCGGCGTGCGCGATCGCGGTGGTAGACCGTTCCGCGTCGAAGACGAGCATGCCGCGGGCCCGTTCGACCCGCATGCGGCGCAGCACGGCGCTGAGACCCTCACCCGGCTCGTCGAACAGCCGGTAGAGGCTGCGGCGCGAGGTCAGGCAGGCGCGCGCGATCATGTCGACCGTCAGGCCGGGGTCGGTGCAGTTCGCGCGCATGTACGCCAGCACCTGCTCACGGGTGAGCGCCTGTGCGGACCGGCCGCTCGGGCGCGCCCCGCCGGCGAGGGTGATCGCCGAGGCAAGCAGCCGCACGCCGTTGTCGGCGAGCACGGTGGCCTGGCCGGGGGCGCTCTGCTGGATTCTGGCCAGGTCGCGCATGAACGCGGACACCACGCCCCCTGGACTGTCGGCGGACACGGTGGTCGCGGTCGGCAGCGCACTGCGATCGAGGGTGAGGTATTCGTCGAGCAGCGCCAGCGGGACCCTCGCCACGACCTGTTCCCAGGAACCCTCGAGGTCCCAGTGGTAGGTCCGGGTGGTGTCGTAGAAGACCATGTCACCCGGGCGCACCACCGCGATGCGGCCGTCCTGGTGCAGTCGGCCGAAACCTTCGGTGAGGATGCTGACGAACAGGAACTCGCCGTCGGTGCCCGCGATACCGCGCCTGGTGCGCCGGACGCGTTGCGCGCTGGCGCCCACCGTCGACAATTCGAAGCCGGGCAGACTACCGCGCACGATCCGGCCGTGGAACGACGAGTCCGGTACCGGCTCCACCGCCAACGGAACGTAACTTTCGGAAAGTAGCGATTCCCACTGCGCGAAAGCCTCGCCGCCCCGCAAATCGGGACTGTCTCGCAATGTCAGCTCGACGAGCGGATCCGACGATGCCACGCCACCCACCCCGCTTTCCTGCCGCCGACCAGCAAACCTCGGGCGTTCGAGGTATCGCCCCTTACTTGGGGATCGACACTGCCAGATTCGAGCTGGTATCGCCACTGAATCCGACAGACCGAATCCATTCCGCATGCCTTGAATATTCAACTCGGCCCAGCTTCCGCCGGTGATTCGACACCCGGAGCCGTCCGGTGGTTGTGATGCTCCTCACCAGGTATCGCGGCAACACACGGGCCCGAACGAGCACGAGGAGCCGGGCTCGGCGATTTTCCCGCGACCATCGGTCCCGTCGACAGGCCGGCCCGGGCGCCAGCTCTGCGCCGCCCACGCGGCGGGCTGGGCTCCGCGATGGAACGCGGTGCCGTCCAGCAACTTTCACGCAGGCCTGTCAGCCGGGCGCCGGGCGGCGCAGACGATCGAACATCCGGCGGCCCGTCGCTCGTAGCCGCGTGGCCGGCCTCGACGGTCCCGCCAGCAACGCGACGACCACCGCCAACGCACCGACCGACGCCGTCACCCCCGCGTCCACCCGCAGGGGATGGAGCAGTGTGTCGTAGACGGCCCGCGCGACGCCGTCTCGTGCGGACACCTGCTCGAGATACACCGGCAGCACGACCCACAGCGACAACGCGAGCACCGCCATCGCCACCATCACGCAGGCACCGAGCGCGATCACCGTGTATCGCCGAAACCCCGTGCCCGCCACCAAGATCGCGCCGGCGGCGCAGGCGAGGGCCGCGAGGGCGAGCGCGATGGCACCCCGATCCAGGATCCGCACCGCGCGCTGGGCCCGCGCCAATTCCGCCGACTCCACGATCACGAACTCGGTGCCGAGCGCGAACTCCCGCTCCGGGAGGACGAAACCGCGGCTGTCCAATTCGTCGCCGATCTCGGCCAGCAGGGGATCGAGCGAGATCGCGATGACGCCGGGGGTATCGGTGCGCACCACACCGCCCTCGACGCCGGTGAGCGCCGCCACCGCCCCGCGATGCGCCTGCCGGTTGGCCGCCGTCCACAGGCGCGGGAAGGCGTCGCTGTGGACGAGGGTGCTCGCGGCGTCGGCGATCAGGTCCTCGGTGTAGGCGCCCAGCACCGAAGGCAGGTTGCGCAGTGTCAGCGCGACGAGCGGATTGCGCTCGTCGGGCGCGCTGATCGCCCGGCCGAGGTCGGCGGCGGCGCCCTCGACATCGATGCGGGCGAGGACGGCATCGGTCAGCGTCTCGGCGACGGCGGACTGGATCGCCGGGTCGGCGGCCAGCGGCGCCACGGTGTCGACATAGCGATCGGTGTCGAGCACCTGCGCGCGCAGGTACCCGGCGACCACGGCGACCAGGGTGAGCAGCCCCGTCGCGACGACCAGCAAGAGGACGGCTATTCGCCGATGGAGCGGGATACGGCCACCAGAATCACCTGTCATCTGCCCGGCTTTCTCGCTGATGTCGAGTCCGGCCATCGTATCCCCGCCGGTCGGCGCGGGCGCGCTAACTTTCAGCGGCTAGTCGCCGCAGCATCCCGCCGCCGGCAGCGTCCTGGTCTCCCTGGTCTGGGCGTTGCGGGCGGCGAGGTCGGCGTCGGCCGGGTAGTCGACGCGGACCAGGCTCAGGCCGTGCGCGGGCGCCACCGTCACCGAGCTGGACCGCTCGGATTCGGCGAGCAGGCTCGCGACCCACTCGGGCGCGCGGCGCCCCTCCCCCACCGCGAGCACGGCGCCGACCAGGCTGCGCACCATCGACCAGCAGAACGCGTCGGCGCTGACGTAGGCGTCGAGCCGCTCGCCGTCGCGCTCCCAGTCGAAGCGCTGCAGCTCGCGCACTGTCGTCGCGCCCTCGCGGCGGCGGCAGAAGGCAGCGAAATCATGGAGGCCGAGCAGGTGCCGGGAGGCGGCGCGCATCGCGTCGAGGTCCAGGCCCGGCTTCGCGGCGACGACGCTGCGCGCCGACAGCGGCTCGGCGCCGTAGCGGGCGGTGGTCAGCCGGTAGACGTAGTGGCGGCGGATCGCGGAGAAGCGGGCGTCGAACTCCGCGGGAGCGGGCGCGACCTCGGTGATGCGGACGTCCTTGGGCAGGAATCGCGCCATCCGGTACAGCAGTTTGTCGGCGTCGAGTTCGCCGGTGGTGTCGAAGTGCGCGACCTGACCCTCGGCATGTACGCCGGCGTCGGTGCGCCCGGCGACGGTGAGCTGGATCGGCTCACGGAACACCTTCGACAAGGATTCCTCCAGCGTGCCCTGCACGGTCCGCAGGCCAGGCTGCCGGGCCCAGCCGGTGAAATCGGTGCCGTCGTAGCTGATCCCGAGCCGCACCCGGATCTGCGCGCGCTGCGCACCGGTGTCGTCCATCGCATCCTCCGTAGTCACTGACAAAAGAACCGAGCCCGCCACCCACGCGGGGTGACGGGCTCGGCCGGAAGCCTGGGAATCAGGCGTCCTTCTTGTCCTCGGTGGCCTCGTCGGCGGCCGGGGCGTCAGCCGCGGTCTCCTCGACGACGGTCTCCTCGACCTCGGCGGCCGGGGCGGCCTCGGTCTTCTGCGAAGCGGCGACGCGACGAGCCCGGTCGGCCTCGTTGGTCACGGTCTTCTCACGGACCAGCTCGATGATGGCCATCGGCGCGTTGTCACCCTTGCGCGGCAGCGCCTTGGTGATGCGGGTGTAGCCACCCTCGCGACCCTCGAACGAGGGGCCGATCTCCGCGAACAGGGCGTGCACGACGTCCTTGTTGCGGATGACCTTCAGCACCTCGCGACGGTCGGCCAGGGTGCCGCCCTTCGCCTTGGTGATGATCTTCTCGGCGTACGGACGCACCGCCTTGGCCTTGGCCTCGGTGGTCGTGATACGACCGTGCTCGAAAAGCGCCGTGGCCAGGTTGGCGAAGATCGCCTTCTGGTGCGACGCCGACCCGCCGAAGCGAGCACCCTTCTTGGGCTTGGGCATTGGATTCTCCTTGGGAAAGGTCTACCGGGGTGCCCCCCGATGACCTAGAGCTGTTCGGTCTCGGCGTAGTCCTGCTCGCCGCCGTCGGTGTCACTGAAGGTGCCGGAATCGCTCCAGGTGCCGGTGCTCGCGTCGTAACCCACCACGGAGGACGGGTCGAACGAGGCGGGCGAGTCCTTCAGCGAGAGGCCGAGCGCGTGCAGCTTGACCTTGACCTCGTCGATGGACTTCTGGCCGAAGTTGCGGATGTCCAGCAGGTCCGACTCGGTGCGGGCGACGAGCTCGCCCACCGTGTGCACACCCTCGCGCTTGAGGCAGTTGTAGGACCGGACGGTGAGGTCCAGGTCCTCGATCGGCAGACCGAAGGAGGCGATGTGATCCGCCTCGGCCGGGCTGGGGCCGATCTCGATGCCCTCGGCTTCGACGTTGAGCTCACGGGCGAGGCCGAAGAGCTCGACCAGGGTCTTGCCGGCCGAAGCCAGCGCGTCCCGCGCCGTGATGGAGTTCTTGGTCTCCACGTCGAGGATGAGACGGTCGAAGTCGGTGCGCTGCTCGACACGGGTGGCCTCGACCTTGTAGGTCACCTTGAGCACCGGGGAGTAGATCGAATCCACCGGGATCCGGCCGATTTCCGCACCGGTCGCCTTGTTCTGCACGGCGGGCACGTAACCGCGACCCCGCTCGACGACGAGCTCGATCTCGAGCTTGCCCTTGTCGTTCAGGGTGGCGATGTGCATGTCCGGGTTGTGCACGACGACGCCGGCGGGCGGCACGATGTCACCAGCGGTGACGGTGCCGGGGCCCTGCTTGCGCACGTACATGGTGACCGGCTCGTCCTCTTCGGAGGACACGACCAGACCCTTGAGGTTCAGGATGATGTCGGTGACATCTTCCTTCACGCCGGGAACGGTGGTGAACTCGTGCAGGACACCGTCGATGCGGATGCTCGTGACCGCGGCCCCCGGGATGGAGGACAGCAGGGTACGACGCAGCGAGTTGCCGAGGGTGTAACCGAAGCCCGGCTCGAGGGGTTCGATGGTGAACTTCGAGCGGTTCTCCGCCACAACCTCTTCGGTCAGTGTCGGACGCTGGGAAATCAGCATGAGGATCTACTTCCTGTTCAGGGCGTCCGCTATTTGACGCCTAATCAGTGATTGCGGGGGCCGCCATGTGAGCGGCCCCCACCAAAAGCGCTTACTTCGAGTAGTACTCGACGATGAGCTGTTCCTGCAGCGGCACATCGATCTGGGCACGCTCGGGGAGCTGGTGCACCAGGATCCGCAGGCGGCCGGGGACGACCTGCAGCCAACCGGGAACGGGACGCTCGCCCAGGGTCTCGCGTGCGACCTGGAACGGCAGGGTCGGCAGCGACTTCTCCTTGACATCGATGATGTCGTACTGGGAGACCTGGTAGCTGGGCACGTTCACCTTCACACCGTTGACGGTGAAGTGACCGTGGCTGACCAGCTGACGAGCCTGGCGACGGGTACGGGCCAGACCGGCGCGGTACACGACGTTGTCCAGACGCGACTCGAGCAGACGGAGCAGGTTGTCGCCGGTCTTACCCTTGAGGCGGTTGGCCTCTTCGTAGTAGCGACGGAACTGCTTCTCCATGACGCCGTAGGAGAAGCGAGCCTTCTGCTTCTCCTGCAGCTGCATCAGGTACTCGGATTCCTTGATCCGCGCGCGGCCGTGCTGGCCGGGCGGGTAAGGACGACGCTCGAACGCCTGGTCGCCTCCGACGAGGTCGACGCGCAGACGACGCGACTTGCGGGTGATGGGGCCTGTATAACGAGCCATTTTTCGCTAAATCCTTTCCCGCTAGACGCGACGCCGCTTGGGCGGACGGCAGCCGTTGTGCGGCTGCGGGGTGACATCGGAGATCGAGCCCACTTCCAGGCCGGCGGCCTGCAGCGAACGGATCGCGGTTTCGCGGCCCGAACCCGGGCCCTTCACGAACACGTCGACCTTCTTGACACCGTTCTCCTGCGCCTTGCGGGCAGCGTTCTCGGCGGCGAGCTGCGCGGCGAACGGGGTGCTCTTACGCGAACCCTTGAAGCCGACGTGACCCGACGACGCCCACGAGATGACATTGCCCTCGGGGTCGGTGATCGAGACGATGGTGTTGTTGAACGTGCTCTTGATGTGCGCGTGGCCGTGCGGGATGTTCTTCTTATCCCGGCGACGCGACTTCTGAGTCTTCTTCGGGCCAGCGGCCCGGCTCTTCGGAGGCATACGCTATCCCTACTTCTTCTTGCCGGCGACGGTCTTCTTCGGACCCTTGCGCGTACGCGCGTTGGTCTTGGTGCGCTGACCACGAACGGGCAGGCCACGACGGTGGCGGATGCCCTGGTAGCAGCCGATCTCGATCTTGCGGCGAATATCGGCCTGGACCTCGCGGCGCAGGTCACCTTCGACCTTGAACTCCGACGCCTCGATGTAGTCGCGGAGCTTGGTCAGGTCGTCGTCGCTGAGATCCTTCGAGCGCAGGTCCGGGCTGACGCCGGTCTGAGCCAGGATCTCGGTGGCGCGGGTGCGCCCGATTCCGAAAATGTAGGTCAACGCGATCTCCATGCGCTTCTCGCGCGGGAGATCGACGCCCATCAGACGTGCCATGTGGCAGGTTCCTTAATGGTTGCGGAGGTCTGCTCCCTGTCCGTCCCCCCGTCTTGAGGTGGGGGCACCGGCCTCCGTACCGGTGGTTGGCGCGCACAGCCTGCGTGCGTGCTGGAGCTGGGAGTTCTTCTTTTCGGTCAGTCCGATCAGACGATCGGTGCCCGGCGGTGCTGCTGGATCAGCCCTGGCGCTGCTTGTGGCGCAGGTTGTCGCAGATCACCATGACCCGGCCGTGACGGCGGATCACCTTGCACTTCTCGCAGATCTTCTTGACGCTCGGCTGAACCTTCACGTCCGTCCAATCTTTTCTTGGTCCACAAGGTCTGTGAACACAGTTTTTCCCCAGCCGACGACTGGGGAAGTCTTTGTAGCGCGCTCCGACCTCGGCCGGAACACCATGCGACGCCGCGTGCGCTTCAGGCTCGCGGCGTCAGGCAGGCATCACTTGTAGCGGTAGACAATCCGGCCGCGTGAGAGGTCGTACGGCGACAGCTCGACGACCACG
This sequence comes from Nocardia neocaledoniensis, assembly GCF_029868625.1. GTDB lineage: Bacteria > Actinomycetota > Actinomycetes > Mycobacteriales > Mycobacteriaceae > Nocardia > Nocardia neocaledoniensis_A. Next base: position 8,619 of record NZ_JARWOJ010000278.1, read on the forward strand.
CGGTCCTCCGGAAGGATGCGAATGTAGTGCTGCCGCATCTTTCCGCTGATGTGCGCGAGAACCTTGTGACCGTTCTCGAGCTCGATCCGGAACATCGCATTGGGCAGCGGCTCGACAACTCGACCCTCGACCTCGATGGCCCCGTCTTTCTTCGCCATATCCTCCGCGATCCCGGTTATGCTTCTAACCTGAGTTGGATTGCCTCGTAGCTGCTCGCTGGCATGCGAGCAGTCGGCGCATGGGTGCACCGCCGCTCAAGCTTACCGGTCCGGACCTCCAGAGGCAAAAACGCCCCGAACCGTACGCCGGTCCGGGGGTCCCGTCCGCCCGGACCGCCCGCCGCCGGGCAGGGGCTGTCGCGTAAACTCACCGACGTCGGAGAAGTGGGTCGAGGAGATCGGGGGACCCTGGTGAGCGGAGCGCACCGGTGAGCCGCAACAACGACAGCCTCCCCATGTTGCCGCCGTGGCTGTCGGAGAGCGAAGTCACACAGGTCGGGTACGAGGCTCCGGTCGAGAACCTGCCCCAGGACGACCTGATCGACGAGGCACCCAAACGCCGCCGCTTCATGGGCCTCGGGGGAAACGACGACAAGAAGGAAAAGCGCGGTCGTCGCCGCAAGTCCGAGGATCAGGCGAGCGAAGCGCAGGCCACGCCGCCCACCGAACAGCCCGGCCGCCGGCAGTCGAGTTGGGGCGCTGACGCGGCGAACCCGCCCGCCCACACCGATCAGCGGCTGCCGGACCACCAGTCCCGGCAGGGACAGCCGCCGCAGTCCCCCGGTCCGCAGGGGTCCTGGCCGCCGCACGAGCAGGTACGTCCCGATGCCGGTGCGGCGTCTCCGCAGGGCACCCGACCGCCCGTCGACCCGGGCCCGTTCTCCCAAGCCGTTCCGACTGGCGATCCATCCGCGCACGGCGGCTTCCCCCAGGCCGGCCCTACCGGGGATCCCTCTAACGAGCCCACCGCTGGCTCTGCCGCGCCGGGCCCGTTCTCTCAGTCGGGCACGATCGGGGAAGACCCGTCCGCTCCGAATCCGTACTCCCAGTCCGCCCCCACCGGTGGCCATTCCGCGCCGGGTACGAGTACTGGTCCGACGTCCGCCGATCCCCTCGCCGGTCAGCCGGGTCTTCCGGCCCAGGGTGGGCCGTCGCTGCCGACCCGCACGCCCGGCCCGCCGTCGAACGGGTTCACGCCCCTCGGCACGAACCAGCGCCAGCTGCCCGACCTTCCGCCCCCGCCGCCGCTCCCCGACCCGCCCGCACGCCCACGGCCGACGGAAGCGCCGCCGCGGCTGACCGACCCGAGCGATACCTCGACGCGCCCGACCACGCCCGCCGATCGGGCGGACGCGTCATCGCACCCGGCCGGCGCTTGGTCGATGCCCGACGACGCGGCCGCCGAAATGAGCGGGACCGACGCCGTGGGGCCCGGCACCGACCGGCTGACCGAAGGCGGCCCGGAGCAGCCGAGGAATCCGGCTGCGTCCGACAGCAGCTCGACGGGCGCTGTCGGATCGCCGACGCCCAACGCGCCGACCACCGGCGGCACCACGGGCTCTCCCGATCGAGTAGGCCGACACAGCCTCAACGAGACCGGGCCCCAGGACAGCGACGTCCCCGTGGGCGCCGCGCCGCCATCGCAGTCGCTTACCGGCAGTGGCACACCGGGTGTGTCCGGCACCGTCGGCGCGAGTGCTTCCGTACCCGGCGACTCCGCGACCCGGACGACTCCCCCGTCCGCCGCGACCCCGTCGCACGGCGGCACTCCGAACCAGGGACCCGCGGCGAACTCGGCACCCGCCGACGGCGCCGACCGCCTGTCTCCGTCGACCGGCAGCGCGGCTCAGCGGCCGACTCCTGCCACCGGCCAAGTGCCCACGGCCGCGGAAACACGCACTCCGACCGCGGATCTCCCACAGTCGACCGCGGGCACATCTACCGACGCAGCCCCGGTGGGCACGGCCTCGCCGCACACCGGATCGGCACGAACAAGCACGGGCGCGCCGTCGACCGGTTCCGCACATGTCGGCACCGGCACACCAACCACCGGTGCCACACAAGCCAACACCGGCACACCAACCACCGGTCCCGCACAAGCCGACACCAGCACACCAACCACCGGTGCCACACAAGCCAACACCGGCGCTGCGAACACCAGGCCCACACAAGCCGGCACCGGCTCGGCGAACACCGGTCCCGCGCAAGCAGGTTCGGGTGTGGGTGAGGCGTTGGCGCAGGGCGACTATCGAACCGCCTACGCCACCGGCGGATCCGTGGGGTCGCCGTACAGCTCCGGCGTTCCGCAGCAGGCGCCAGGGCCCGAATCGCAGTCGCCGTATGCGACGCGGACACCGGCTCACCCTGGTGCGCAGTACAACTCGATTCCCGGTGATCCTTCGCCCGGGGCCGGCACCCAGGCGCCCGATGCGCAGACCGAGATGTTGCGCCACGACGACCCGCGTCTGCGGGCCGCGCAGACTCAGGCGCCCAGTGGGGACTACGCGCAGCCGGGCCGCCACAGCACTGCCGGCCAGCCGCAATCCGGTTACGGCTCCGGCGAATTCGCACAGCCCTCCGCTCCGCACCAGCCCGCGGCCAGCTCGCCGGAACTCCCGGTCCAGCGACCCGACGGCACCTGGACGCACCCTGTCGGTAGCCAGAGCGCGCAGGCAGCCAGCTCGCCCGAACTTCCGATCCAGCGACCCGACGGCACCTGGGCCTACCCCAGTGGCAGCCAGAGCCCGCAGGCGGCCAGCTCCCCCGAACTCCCAGTCCAGCGACCCGACGGCACCTGGACGAACCCTGTCGGTAGTCAGAGCCCGCAGGCAGCGAGCTCACCGGTCCAGCGGCCCGACGGAACCTGGGCCCATCCCGACGGCAGCCCGGCCCCGCCGCCGAACAGCGCGCCGCAGATGCAGCAGCTGCCGGACGGTACCTGGGTCCCGGTGGACGGCAGGCAGGCGCCCGATGGTGGTGCCGCGCAGTGGAATCAGCAGTATCAGCAGCCTGCCCCGCCGCATTACCAGCAGCCGCCCGGCCACGGGCAGTGGGGCGCGACTCCGCAGCAGCACGGCTACCAGCCGCCCTCGCTCGACAATGTCCCGGTCAAGCGTGCGAAGAAGACGCCTGGCAGCGGCTGGCGCAAAGCGGTGCACCATGTTTCGGGCGGCGCCATCAACCCCGGCATGTCCGCCGAGGAGCGCAGGCTGCAGGAACTGGTGGCGCGGATCCGTCAGCCCGTGCGCGGTGACTACCGGATCGCGGTGCTCTCACTCAAGGGCGGCGTCGGCAAGACGACCACCACCATGGGTCTTGGCTCGATCTTCTCCTCGATCCGCGGCGATCGGGTGATCGCGGTCGACGCCAACCCCGACTTCGGCACGCTGTCGCAGCGGGTACCGCTGCAGACCCGCTCGACGGTGCGCGATCTGCTGCTCGATCCGGCGATCCAGCGCTATTCCGATGTCCGCAGGCACACCTCGCAGGGCTCGAGCAGACTGGAAGTGCTTGCCAGCGAACGTGATCCGGCCGCGTCGGAGGCCTTCAACGACGAGGAGTACCGGGCGGTGGCCCGGATCCTGCAGCGGTTCTACAACATCATCCTGACCGACTGCGGTACCGGCCTGATGCACTCGGCGATGAGCGGCGTGCTCGATCTGGCCCACTCCCTGGTACTGATCTCCTCGGCGGCGATCGACGGCGCCCGCAGCGCCGCCGCGACCTTGGACTGGCTGTCCCTGCACGGGCACGACCATCTGGTCCGCAACGCGGTCGTGGTGATCAACCTGCCGCGCGAGGGTTCTCCGAATGTCGGTGTCCAGCAGCTGCGCGAGTACTTCCTCTCGCGCTGCCGCGCCGTGCACATCATCCCCTACGACGAGCACCTGTCCGAGGGCGCCGAGATCGACCTGCACCGCCTGCACAAGTCCACCAAGCGGGCCTACGTCGAGCTGGCGGCCACCGTGGCCGACGAGTTCGCCGTCGACCACCGCCGCTTCGGTTAGCTCACCACTCCGGGAGCCTGCGGCGGCCCGCGGTCACGTCGCGGACCAGGTCGTCGTAGGCGTCGGCGAGTTCGGCGAGGTGGTGCCAGGCGCCGTGCAGCATCTCGTCATGGGCGGCCATCGTCATCAGGGCGTGGTGCGCGCGCACCCACCACACGGCCAGGCGGTCGATGACCGCGCCGATGGTCTCGGTGTGCAGGGTGGCGCCGAGGCGGTGCTGGGGGACGCCGCGGTGCACCCAGTCGTCGATGGCGAGGACGAGTTCGGCTCGGCGGCAGTCGATCTCACGCTGGACCACCGGATCGGTGTCGACGAAACCACCGCGGCCGACGATCCGCTTCTCGTGCAGCACCGCGAGATCGCGCGCGAACCACAGCAGCGGCCCGCCCACCACGCGGTGGCCGCGACACGCCCGGACGAGCAGATCGGAAAGTGGCAGTAGACCGGAAGATGCCGGTGGACCGGCGGGATCGACACACCGCAATGTGTCGGGGAAAGCCATTACTACCGTGGAACTCTCCGCACCAGCCACGTTGCCTCGCCGTCGTCGCCGCACAGCACCGGATCAGGACGTTCATTACAATAAACCTCGCAAGCTCACTGTCAAGCATTACTCGGCCGTAGGTAACCCAGACGAGTACACTTCGTTACCTGCACGACCTACCGAGGAGCATGATGGCGGACGGTCCGACCTACCTCCGGATCGCAGACCTCCTCCGCGAGGAGATCCGCGCGGGCACGTGGAAACCGGGCGACCGGCTGCCCAGCCATTCCGAGCTGGCCGAGCAGATGCAGGTCTCGATCACCACCTCGCGCAACGCGATCCAGGTGCTCGTCGCCGAAAACCTCGTCTATACAGCGACTTCCCGCGGCACCATCGTCCGAAACCAGGAAGTGCTGGAATCCGTGGTCACCGACCACATCCGCCCGGACCGGCCGCGCTCGGCGCACGACATCTTCGAGGAGATCGCGCGCGCGGCCAACCGCGAGCCGACCAAGGAATTCAGCACCAGGATGGAGCCCGCCGACGATCAGGTCGCGCACTGGCTCGGTGTCCCCGTCGACTCCTGGGTGCTCGCCCGCACCGTGGTGCAGTACCTGGACAACGAACCGTGGTCGTGGGAGGTGAGTTTCTACCCACGCGATCTCGCCGAAGCGGCGAGCATCGACTCCCCCCATGACATTCCCGAAGGCACCACCCGGCGCCTGGCCGACCGCGGCTACGGCGAGACCGCCCACCGCGACACCCTGGCCGCGCGCCCGGCCACCGCCGAGGAGGCCGCCGTGCTCGGCGTCGCCACCGGCACCGTCCTGCTCGACCACCTGCGTATCGGCGCCAACCACGAACGGGTCACCCGGGCGACCCGGCATCGTTCCCTGGCCGGCCGCAACCGGCTGGCCTACCAACTCGGCGACGCGGCGGGCACCGCCGTCATCGCCCGCACCCTCGGCATCGCACCCGGATCCGCCGTCGCGTTGCCATGACCGTCGGGATGCGCCCGGCCACCCTGGGCGACCTACCGCTGATCTGCCGACTACGCGTGCAACGGACCGCGTGGCTCACCACCCGCGGCTCCGATCAGTGGACGGTGGCCGGGCGCGGGCGGCCCATCGAGATCTTCGCCTGCGCGGTGGGCAGGGCCCTTGACGCGGGCGAGACCTGGATCGCCGAGGTCGACGGCGAGCCGGCGGGCACGATCACCGTCAACCACCGCGCCGATCCGGGGCTGTGGTCGCCGTGGGAGCTGGCCGAATCGATGATCGTGCACTTCATGATCGTCGACCTGCATTTCGCGGGTCTGCAGATCGGGCACCGGATGCTCGAGCACGCCGCCCGCCTCGCCGAGAAGAAGCACCGCGACTGGGTCCGGCTGGACGCCTGGACCTCCAATCGCGAGCTGCACGACTACTACCGCAGGGCGGGCTTCACCCTGGCCCGCATCGCCGGTCCGCGGGCCCGCGGGCCGGCCAGCGCGCGGTTGGAACGGCGGTCCGACAGTTGGGGGTGCCCCCCCGGGGGGGGCCCCGCGGGCCCCCGGGGCCCCCCCCCCCCGGGGCCACAAACCCCCCCAACCCCCCCCCCCCCCCCCCCCCACCCGGGCCCCCCCCCCCGGGGCGGGGGGGGCGCGGGGCCCCTGCGGGGGCCCCCCGGCCGGGGACCGCCAACTGTCGGTA
>NZ_JARWOJ010000279.1 GCF_029868625.1 Nocardia neocaledoniensis
GAGACCACACCGCTGACGGCGCTGGCCTGCCACACGCTGCTGCGCCGCGCGGCGATCGACGTCGGCGCCGATCCCGAAGTACACCAGCTGGTCCAGGGCGGTGCCGCGGTCGGCGAGATCCTCGTCGAGGACTCCAGGGTGGCCCTGCTCAGCGCCACCGGCTCGATCCGGATGGGTGGGACGGTCGCGCCGAAGGTGGCGGCCAGGTTCGGCCGGTGCCTGCTGGAACTCGGCGGCAACAATGCCGCGATCGTGGCGCCGAGTGCCGATCTGGAGCTGGCGGTGCGCGGCATCGTCTTCGCGGCCGCGGGGACCGCGGGCCAGCGCTGCACCTCCCTGCGCAGGCTGATCGCGCACACCTCCGTCGCCGACCAGCTCGTCGAACGCCTGGCCACCGCGTACGGCCAACTGCGCGTAGGCAATCCGCTCGACGACGGTGTGCTGGTCGGCCCGCTGATCAACGAGCGCGCCTTCACTTCGATGCAGAAGGCGCTCTCGCGCGCGGTCGACTCCGGCGGTGAGATCGTCTGCGGCGGTGAGCGGGTGGAGCTGGTCGGACCGGACGCCTATTACGTGCGACCGGCCGTCGTGCGCATGCCGGAGCAGAACGAGCTGGTCCGCGAGGAGACGTTCGCGCCGATCCTCTACGTCCTCACCTATGACGACATCGAGTCCGCGATCGCCCTGAACAACGATGTGACGCAGGGACTTTCCTCGGCGATCTTCACCCTCGACCAGCGCGAGGCCGAACTGTTCATCGCCGGATCCGATTGCGGCATCGCCAATGTCAACATCGGCACCTCCGGCGCGGAGATCGGTGGCGCGTTCGGCGGCGAGAAGCACACGGGCGGCGGCCGCGAGTCCGGGTCCGATTCGTGGAAGGCCTACATGCGCAGGGCGACCAACACCATCAACTACTCCACCGAGCTGCCGCTGGCGCAGGGCATACATTTCGGCTGATCAGGAAGCGATTTCGTCATCCGCGTCGGGCCGTGTACAGTGGTATTTACGACGCGGGATGGAGCAGCTCGGTAGCTCGCTGGGCTCATAACCCAGAGGTCGCAGGTTCAAATCCTGTTCCCGCTACTGGTCGAAAGGCCCCGGATTATTTCCGGGGCCTTTCGTCGTTCTCAGGGTTCGCCCATCCGCAGGGTCCAGGTACCGCGGTAGTGCAGGCGGGTCACGCAGCCGGGTGGGATGTCGATGCGCCAGAACGACTTCGGTGGCGCGTCGAGCACCACCAGCAGCGCCGCCCTGATCACGGCGGGATGGGTCACCGCGACGGTATCGCGGCCCGCCGAGGCGATCTCGGCCAGCCAGAACCGCGCCCGATCGACCAGATCGGTCACCGATTCCCCACGGTGCCCGCGGAATTCGGGATCGGTCAGCCACGCGAACAACTGATCCTGTGCCAGCGAGCTCATCTCGGTACCGCGCCACGAGCCCGCGTCGAGGTCGCGTAATCGCGCGTCGACCTCGCCCACCACGCCCAACGCCTCCGCGGTCTCGCGGGCCCGCCGCTCCGGCGCGGTCCGCACCTGGGCGTCGGCGGGCGGGGTGTACTGCCGCACCGCGACCCGCCGCACCGCGGCCCGCCCCGACTCGTCCAGGGGTTCGTCAACAGGGAATCGCGCCTTGCGCACCGCCTCGGTCAGGCCGTGGCCGACGAGGTCGACTCTGAGCACCGTTTGCACGAGTGCCCAGAGTAGCGCCGGTCACTGTGACGCCGTTCACCTGGACGGGTTTGTCGGTGCCGCGGTGCACACTGAAACCCATGGAACGGTTCTCACCCGCTACGGCGCAGTGGTTCGACGGGGCCTTCGCCGGGCCCACGTCGGCCCAGCTCGGCGCGTGGGACGCCATCTCCCGGGGCGAACACACGCTGGTCATCGCGCCGACCGGGTCGGGCAAGACGCTGTCGGCGTTCCTGTGGGCCATCGACCGGCTGGCCAATCGGCCCGCGCCGGAGCCGGGCGCGCCGCGCGGCACGTCGGTGCTGTACGTGTCGCCGCTCAAAGCACTGGCGGTGGACGTGGAGCGCAACCTGCGGGCACCGCTGGTGGGGGTCACCCAGACGGCGAAGCGGCTCGGACTGAATCCGCCGGAGATCTCGGTGGGTGTGCGCTCGGGTGATACGACGCCCGCGCAGCGCCGCGCCATGCAGCGCACCCCGCCCGACATCCTGATCACCACCCCGGAGTCACTGTTCCTGCTGCTCACCTCGGCCGCGCGGGAGAGCTTGGCCCAGGTCCACACGGTGATCGTCGACGAGGTGCACGCCATCGCCGGCACCAAGCGGGGCGCGCACCTGGCATTGTCGCTGGCCCGGATGGACCAGCTCACCGAGCGGCCCGCGCAACGGATCGGGCTGTCGGCGACGGTGCGCCCACCCGAGGAGGTCGGGCGGTTCCTGGTGGGGTCGGCGCCGATCAGCATCGTGCGGCCGCCCGCACCCAAGACCTTCGATCTGTCGGTGCGGGTGCCCGTGGCCGACATGACCGCCCCCGGCGACTCCGAGCAGCCCGGATCGATCTGGCCGCACGTCGACGAGGCCATCGTCGACCTGGTGCTCGAGCACCGGTCCTCGATCGTGTTCGCGAACTCGCGCCGGCTCGCCGAGCGCCTGACCGCCCGGCTCAACGAGGCCTACGCCACGCGGCTGGGTGAACCGGTGGAGACGGAGCACGCGCCGCCCGCGCAGCTCGGGCCATCCACCGAGGTGATCCACGGTGCCGACCAGCTGCTGGCACGGGCCCACCACGGGTCGGTCAGCAAGGAACAGCGGGCGATCATCGAGGACGACCTCAAGAGCGGGCGGCTGCGCTGCGTGGTCGCCACCAGCAGTCTCGAGCTCGGCATCGACATGGGCGCGGTCGACCTGGTGGTGCAGGTCGAGGCGCCGCCGTCGGTGGCCAGCGGGCTGCAGCGGGTCGGGCGGGCCGGGCACCAGGTGGGCGAGGTGTCACGTGGCGTGCTGTTCCCCAAGCACCGCACCGATGTCATCCACTGCACCGTGGCGGCCCAGCGCATGCTCGCCGGCGAGATCGAGGTGCTGCAGATTCCCGCGCACCCGCTCGATATCCTCGCCCAGCAGACCGTGGCCGCGTGCGCCCTGGAACCGATCGATGTCGACGCCTGGTTCGACATCGTCCGCGCCACCGGCAGTTACGCGAATCTGCCGCGTTCGGCCTACGAGTCCGTGCTGGATCTACTGGCCGGGCGCTACCCCTCCGACGAGTTCGCCGAGCTGCGGCCGCGCGTGGTCTGGGACCGCGACGCGGGCACGCTCACCGGGCGGCCCGGCGCGCAACGGCTGGCCGTCACCTCCGGCGGCGCCATCCCCGACCGAGGCATGTTCGCGGTCTTCATGGTGGGCGAGAAGGCCTCGCGGGTAGGCGAACTCGATGAGGAGATGGTCTACGAGTCGCGGGTCGGCGACGTGTTCGCGCTCGGCGCGACCAGTTGGCGGATCGAGGAGATCACCTTCGACCGGGTGCTGGTGACGCCCGCCTTCGGCCTGCCGGGACGGTTGCCGTTCTGGCACGGTGACGGGCTCGGCCGTCCGGCCGAATTGGGTTCCGCACTGGGCGAATTCGTACGTACCGCCGGTCAGGTGCCCGCCGATGAGTTCGCCCGCATCGTGGCCGGTATGGCCCTGGCGGATGGTGAGCCGACGCCGATGCCCGGTGTCCAGGCGCCCGGACGTCGCGGCAAGGGCGGCTCGTCCGCGAGGCCAGGTGAGGAACTCAGCAAATCCGCCGCCCGCCTGGACCAGCTGGTGCGCACGGCCGGCCTCGATCAGAACGCGACGGCCAACATGGTCGGACTGCTCGACGAACAGCGCACGGCCACCGGCCAATTGCCCACCGACCGCACCCTGATCGTCGAACGGTTCCGCGACGAGCTCGGCGACTGGCGGCTGGTGCTGCACTCCCCCTTCGGTACGCCGGTGCACGCCCCGTGGGCGCTGGCCGTCGGCGCCCGCTTGCAGGAACGCTTCGGTATCGATGCCGCGCCGACCGCGTCGGATGACGGGATCGTGGTCCGGCTCCCCGACACCACCGACGAGCCACCCGGCGCCGAACTGTTCGTCTTCGAACCCGACGAGATCGACGACATCGTCACCGAGCAGGTCGGCGGTTCGGCACTGTTCGCGTCCCGCTTCCGCGAGTGCGCGGCCAGGGCGCTGCTGCTGCCGCGCCGCGATCCCGGCAAGCGGGCGCCGCTGTGGCAGCAGCGGCAGCGCTCGGCCCAATTGCTCGATGTGGCACGCAAATTCCCGGAGTTCCCGATCCTGCTGGAGACGGTGCGCGAGTGCCTGCGCGATGTCTACGATCTGCCCTCGCTGCGCGCGCTGCTGACCAAGGTGGCGCGGCGGGAGGTCCGGTTGATCGATGTCGAGACCGCGAGCCCGTCGCCGTTCGCCAATGCCCTCCTGTTCTCGTACGTCGGCCAGTTCCTCTACGACGGTGACAGCCCCCTGGCCGAACGCCGCGCCGCCGCGTTGGCCTTGGACTCCAGCCTGCTGGCCGAACTCCTCGGCCGCGTCGAGCTCCGCGAACTCCTCGACCCCGAGGTCCTCGCCCTCACCGAACGCGAACTCCAGCGCCTCACCCCCGAACGCTGGGCCCGCGACGCCGAGGGCCTCGCCGACCTGCTGCGCCTGCTCGGCCCGCTCACCCCCACCGAGGCCTCGGCCCGCTGTGTGCGGCGCGGTGAGCACGATGGTGCCGCCCTGCTCGACGAGTCCGGCGACACCGCTGATCCTCTCGACGACTCCGATGCTCCGGCCTGGTTCGCCGAACTGCGCGATGCCCGGCGCGCGCTGGAGGTTTCCTTCGCCGGGCGCACCTGGTGGGTCGCGGTCGAGGATGCCGCGCGACTGCGCGACGCGCTGGGTGTGCCGCTGCCGATCGGGGTGCCCGCCGCTTTCATCGAGCCGGTGCCCGACCCGCTCGGCGACCTGGTCGGCCGCTACGCCCGCACCCATGCTCCGTTCACCACCGCCGACGTGGCGGCCCGGTTCGGCCTCGGCACCGCCGTGGCCGCGACCGCACTGCATCACCTGCAGGCCGAGAAGCGTGTTGTCGAGGGCGAATTCACGCCCGCCACCGCCGGAACGGAATGGTGCGACGCCCAGGTCCTGCGGCGGTTGCGCCGCCGCTCGCTGGCGGCGGCGCGGCACGAGGTGGAGCCGGTGAACACCGCCGCCTTCGGCCGCTTCCTGCCCGCCTGGCAACACGTCGGCTCCGGCGAGCTGCGTGGCATCGACGGCGTGGCAACGGTCGTGGAACAGCTCGCGGGCGTGCCGATTCCGGCATCCGCCTGGGAGTCACTGATCCTGCCGACCCGCGTCCGCGACTACTCCCCGGCGATGCTGGACGAACTGATGGCCAGCGGCGAGGTGATCTGGTCCGGGCACGGCGCGATCACCGCCAAGGACGGCTGGATCGCCCTGCACCTGGCCGATCAGGCACCGTTCACCCTGCCCCCACCCGACGACATCGATCCCACCGAGATCCAGCTCGGCCTGCTCGCCGCCCTAGGCGCCGACCTGGAACCATCGCCGCCCGCCCGCGCCGACCGGCACCCACCGGTCGATCTCGACGCGGGTGCGCGAGACGGCGCCCACGATGCCCTCGGCCGAGCGACCGGAGACACCGGCTGGCTGGACGCCGGCGGCGTGCGCGGCGATGACGGCGGCACGAACATCGAAGACGCGGCCCTGGACAGGCAGTTCATCCTGCCGACGACCCTGCGCGGCGGCGGCGCGTTCTTCTTCCGGCAGCTCTCCGATGCCACCGGCCTGCTCGACGACAAGGCCGTCGGTGATGCCCTGTGGCAGCTGGTCTGGGCGGGCTATGTCTCCGGCGACACCTTCGCCCCGGTGCGCGCGCTGCTGTCCGGGACCGCCCGCAGCACCACCGCGCACCGGACGCCGCGCCGGGCACCGCGCGGCCGCGCCTACCTGCCGCGCCCGTCCATGCCGACCCGTTCCGGCCCGCCGACACTGGCCGGTCGCTGGTCGATCCTGCCGGAACGCGTGCAGGACAACACTCTTCGTGCCCACGCCACCGCCGACCAGCTGCTGGAACGCTATGGGGTGCTGACGCGCGGATCGGTCCAGAACGAAGGCGTGCCGGGCGGTTTCGCGCTCATGTACCGGGTACTCACCGAATTCGAGGACCGCGGCCGATGCCGTCGCGGCTATTTCGTCGACACCCTCGGCGGTGCCCAGTTCTCCACCACCGACACCGTCGACCGCTTGCGCTCGTTCGACACCGACCGTGGAGCCGCCCAGCCCGGCGCCGCGCTGGCCATGGCCGCCTGTGATCCCGCGAACCCGTACGGCGCGGCCCTGCCGTGGCCGAAGGGCCACGCCGAGGGTGGGCATCGTCCCGGCCGCAAGGCGGGTGCCCTGGTGGTACTGGTCGGCGGCGAGCTGGTGCTCTATGTCGAGCGCGGCGGCAAGACGCTGCTGAGCTTCACCGAGGATCCCGGGCTGCGCCGCACCGCCGCGGTCGCGCTCGCCGGCCTGGTGCACGACCGCCGCGTCGACAGCCTGGTGATCGACAAGGCCAACGGGGAGTCCGTGCACGGCAACACCTTCGCCGATGTCCTCGTGGAAGCGGGCTTCTCGATGACGCCGCGCGGATTGCGCCTGCGCAGGCAGGTGTAGCCGCATGCCCGAGGGCGACACCGTGTTCCGCACCGCCGAGCGCCTGCGCGCGGCGCTGGCCGGAAAGACGCTCACCCGCAGCGATTTCCGCGTCCCCCGCTACGCCACGGTGGACCTCGTCGGCGATCTCGTGACCGAGGTCGGCAGCTACGGCAAACACCTGTTCATCCGCACCGACAGGTTCAGCATCCACACCCATCTCAAGATGGAGGGCGAGTGGCGGGTGTTCCATTGCGGTCAGCGCTGGACCAAGCCGCGTGTCACCGCCCGGCTGGTGCTCGCCAACGACGAGGTCGAGGCCGTCGGTTTCGCGCTCGGCAAGGTACAGGTGCTGCCGCGCAGCGAGGAACACACCGTCATCGACCACCTCGGCCCCGATCTGCTCGGCCCGAACTGGGACGCGGGCGAGGCGCTGCGCAGGCTCGAGACCCATCCCCGCCGCGCCATCGGCCTCGCCCTGCTCGACCAGCGCAACCTGGCCGGAATCGGCAACATCTACCGCAGCGAGATCTGCTTCCTGCGCCGCGTACACCCGGTCACCCCGGTCGGCGACATCGCCGACTTGCCCGCGCTCGTCGACGAAGCCCATCGAGTCCTGGGCAAAGCCGCGCACGAGCCACCGTGGCGGCCCATGGTCTACGGCCGCACCCGACGCCCCTGCCCCCGCTGCGGCACCGCCATCGTCTCCCGGCTGCTCGGCGAGGACGACCCCGCCGACCGCATCACCCAGCGCGAACGCGGCATCTACTTCTGCCCCCGCTGCCAACCCGAACCCAATAACTAGACCGGTCGTCATACTCGAGCTACGCTCGGGGAGTGACTCCACGCACGGATTCCCGGCAGCGCTTCCTCGACGCGGCCGCCGACCTGTTCCACACCCAGGGCTACCACGCCACCGGCGTCAATCAGCTGGTCAGCGCGGGCGGTGCGCCCAAGGGCTCCTTCTACTTCCATTTCCCCGGCGGCAAGGAACAGCTCGCCGCCGAGGCGCTCGTCCAATCGGCCGACGCGCTGCGCGAACTGCTCGCGGCCGCACTCGCGCAGGGCGACGTCGACGGCGTGTTCGACGCGCTCGGCGCGATGCTCACCGACTCGGACTTCCAGCGCGGCTGCCCGATCGCCACCATCGCGCTCGACGCGGGCGGTGACAGCGAACCGATCCGCGAAGCCTGCGTCACCGGCTTCGAATCCTGGCGTACCGCCATCGAGGAGTTCCTGCGCGTCAAGGGAATTCCGGACGTTCGCGCCGGCGAACTGGCCACCGTCGCACTGGCCCTGATCGAGGGCGGGCTCCTGCTGGCCCGCACCCGCCGCGACCTCACCCCCCTGCGCACGGTCGCCGACCACCTGCGCGCCACTCTCGAACGGGAGCTCTCCTGATGCGTATCCATCACCTCGACGGCGGCACCCTGCGGCCCTTCGGCGGGCGCCTGCTCGACGGTGTCGGCGGCCTCACCCGCCGTGCCGAAATGGTCTGCCACTGCGTGCTGATCGAACTCGACGACCGCCTCGTCCTCATCGAGACGGGCATCGGCGAAGGCTCGGTGCGCAGGCCCGACGCCTGGCTCGGCCGCCGCTTCATCCGGATGACCCGACCCGTCCTCGACCTGGAAGGCACGGTGGCCCGCCGGATCGAGGCCCTCGGCTACCGGCGCGAGGACGTCACCGACATCGTCGTCACGCACCTCGATCTCGACCACGCCGGCGGGCTCGCCGATTTCCCACGGGCGAAGGTCCATGTCTACGGCGAGGAACTGCGCGCCCTCGACGGCCACTACGGGCCACGCGAGAAGTTCCGTTACCGGGCAGCGCAATTCGAGCACGGACCACGCTGGGAGAGCTATGACGAACTGGGCGAGCCCTGGTTCGGCTTCGGCGCCGTGCGCCAATTGCGCGGCCTCCCGGCGGAATTGCTGATCATCCCGCTGGCCGGGCACACGCGTGGGCACGCGGGCGTCGCGATCGACACCGGCGCGGGCTGGAAGTTCTCCGTCGGCGACGCGTACTTTCATCCCGGCCAGCTCGATCTGGAGCACCCGCACCAGCCGCCCGCGGCGGCGCTGTTCGAACGCCTGGTGCAGACCGTTCCCGCCGCGCGCATCGACAACCAGGAGCGGCTCCGCGAGCTCCTGCGCGGCCACGGCGACGAGGTCGCGGTGTTCTGCGCGCACAATGCGGTGGAACTGCGCCGATTGCAGGGCGTCGGCGTCTGATTCGCTGTGGTCGGGGCGCACGACGGCGTACTGCCCGCCGTGGTGCGCTCAGCGGTCCTGCGGCACCGGCTCCAGCAGTTGCGGCCGCGGCTCCGGCGCCGCGGCCCGCAGCGCGTCGGCGGAGGCGTCGTCGGGCTGGGTCTGGGATTCGATCTCGGCCCTGACCCGCGCCTGGTAGGTGGCCACCTCGCGGTCGATCTCGTCGGCATCCCACCCGAGGACCGGCGCGACGAGGTGGGCGACCTGCTCGGCGCAGTGCGCACCCCGATCCGGATATTCGATGGAGATGCGGGTGCGCCGGGCCAGGATGTCGTCCAGATGCAGCGCGCCCTCGGCCGCGGCGGCATACACGGCCTCGACCTGGAGATAGGCGGGCGCGTCGGTGATCGGTTGCAGCAGTTCGGGTTTGCCGACGGCCAGCGAGAGCACCTCGTCGACCACCGAGCCGTAGCGGTCGAGCAGGTGTGTCATCCGGTAGGGGTGCACGCCGTAGTGCTCGGCCAGCTGCACGGTCTGGTTCACCAGGGCGAAGTAGCCGTCGGCGCCGAGCAGGGCCACCTTCTCGGTGATCGATGGCGATACCCGCGCCGGAATGTCCTGTGCCGCTTCGTCCATCGCGTCGGCGGCCATCACCCGATAGGTGGTGTACTTGCCGCCCGCGATGCTCACCAGTCCCGGCGCGACCCGGGCCACGGCATGCTCGCGGGACAGCTTGGAGGTCTCGTCGCTCTCGCCGGCCAGCAGCGGACGCAGCCCCGCGTAGACGCCGTCGATGTCGGCGTGGGTGAGCGGGGTGACCAGCACCTCGTTGACCCGGTCCAGCAGATAGTCGATGTCGGCCTTGGTGGCCGCGGGATGGGCGAGGTCCAGATTCCAGTCGGTGTCGGTGGTGCCGATGATCCAGTGCGCGCCCCACGGAATGACGAACAGCACCGAGGTGGCCGTGCGCAGAATGATCGCCGCGTCGCTGACGATCCGGTCCCGCGGCACCACGATGTGCACGCCCTTGGACGCCCGCACATGGAATCGGCCGCGTTGCCGGGACAGGCTCTGCACCTCGTCGGTCCACACGCCGGTCGCGTTGATCACCACGTTCGCGCGCGCCTCGCCGGTGCGCCCGTCCTCGGTGTCGCGCAGCTTCACGCCGACCACCCGGTCGGCTTCCCGGAGCAGCCCGACGACCTGGGTGGAGGTGCGGATGACGGCGCCGTAGTGGGCGGCGGTACGGGCCACGGTCATGGTGTGGCGGGCGTCGTCGACGACGGTGTCGTAGTAGGTGACACCGCCGATCATCGAGTCCCTGCGCAGGCCGGGCGCCAGCCGCAGCGCGCCGTGCCTGGTCAGATGATGCTGTCCCGGAACGGATTTCGCGCCGCCCATGGTGTCGTAGAGGGTCAGACCCGCGGCGACGTACGGGCGCTCCCAGATCCGGTGGGTGAGCGGGTACAGGAACCGCAGCGGCTTCACCAGGTGCGGCGCCAGCGTCGACAGCGCCAGCTCGCGTTCCCTGAGCGCCTCCCGGACCAGACCGAATTCGAGCTGTTCGAGATAGCGCAGCCCGCCGTGGAACATCTTCGACGAGCGGCTCGACGTGCCGGAGGCCAGATCGCGGGCCTCCACGAGCGCCACCGACAGGCCGCGGGTCGCCGCGTCGAGCGCGATCCCGGCGCCGACGACGCCGCCGCCGATGACCAGCACGTCGAACTGGTCCTTGCCCAGGCGTTCCCAGGCGGTGCGGCGCTGCTCGGGGCCGAGCTGCCCCGGGCCGAGCCGGGAACCGCCCGCGACCAACTCCCCCGGGTGCAGGAACGGGAACTCCGGTGTCTGCGACATGCTGGACTCCTCGCCGACCGGGCGGCCGGTTCAGCCGACAGTGGGTGGGCGCCGGGCCACGTCCGGCACCGCTGCGTACAGGCTAAACGTAGTGCCTGCAAGGCGCGCGGGACGCTCACGGCGCGGGCGTGGCAGCCACGTTCGACGAAGACGGGGTCGGTGAGTCCCTACGCCGAAGCTCGCGACTGCGGCCGTGGGACCGGTGGACTTGGGTAGCCTGCTCCAATGCGTCGCTATGTGGCCGCCATCGATCAGGGCACGACTTCGAGTCGGTGCATCGTCTTCGATCGGCAGGGCCGGATCGTCGGGACCGCGCAGCGGGAACATCGGCAGATTTTCCCGAAGCCGGGCTGGGTCGAGCACGATCCGGTGGAGGTGTGGCGCAATACCGAATGGGTGCTCGGGGCGGCGCTGGGCAACAGCGGCTGTTCGGCCGGCGACCTGGCCGCCATCGGCATCACCAACCAGCGGGAGACGACTGTCGTCTGGGATCGCGCCACCGGGGAACCGGTCTACAACGCGATCGTCTGGCAGGACACCCGCACCGATCAGCTGTGCACCGAACTCGCCGGTGACCAGGGCCCGCAGCGCTACGCCGACCGCACCGGACTGCCGCTGTCGACCTATTTCGCCGGGCCGAAGCTGCGCTGGATCCTCGACAATGTCGACGGTGTGCGGGCCAGGGCCGAGGCGGGTGACCTGTGCTTCGGCACGATGGACACCTGGGTGCTCTGGAAACTGACCGGTGAGCACCTCACCGACGTCACCAACGCCTCGCGCACCATGCTGATGGATCTGCGCACCCTGCAATGGGATTCGCGGATCTGCGCCGAGTTCGACATCCCGATGTCGCTGCTGCCGCGGATCCGCAGTTCCTCGGAGGTCTACGCCGAGATCACCGCGGGACCGTTCGCGGGTGCTCCCGTCGCCGGCATTCTCGGCGATCAGCAGGCGGCCACCTTCGGCCAGGCCTGCCTGTCCCCCGGCGAAGCCAAGAACACCTACGGCACAGGCAATTTCATGCTGCTCAACACCGGGACGACGCCGGTGTTCAGCAAGCACGGTCTGCTCACCACCGCCTGCTACCAGCTCGGTGACGCACCGGCCGTCTACGCGTTGGAAGGGTCGATCGCCGTCACCGGGTCGCTGGTGCAGTGGCTGCGCGACAATCTCGGCATCATCGCCTCGGCGGCCGAGGTCGAGCCGCTGGCCCGTAGCGTCGAGGACAACGGCGGCGCCTACTTCGTGCCCGCGTTCTCGGGGCTGTTCGCGCCGCGCTGGCGGCCCGACGCCCGCGGCGTCATCGCCGGGCTCACCCGATTCGTCACGAAGGCCCATTTGGCCAGGGCCGCACTGGAATCCACCGCCTTCCAGACACGCGAGGTGGTCGATGCCATGCGCGCCGACGCCGCCGCCCAGCACCTCGATCTGGAACTGACCACCCTCAAAGTCGACGGCGGTATGACCGGCAACGACCTGCTCATGCAGTTCCAGGCCGACATCCTGGACGTCCCGGTCGTACGCCCCGTCGTCAGCGAGACCACCGCCCTCGGCGCCGCCTACGCCGCGGGCCTGGCCGTCGGCTACTGGTCCGGCCTCGACGACCTGCGCGCCAACTGGATCGCCGACCACACCTGGACACCGTCGATGCCCGACCCCGAACGCACCCAGCGCTACACCGAATGGAACAAGGCCGTAGAACGCACCTACGGCTGGGTCTGAGCTACGCGAGGCCGTCGAGCAGAGCGGCCAGCTCGCGCGCCCGCAGGACGACACCCGCGTGGCCGGCGGCCAGGCTGTGCACATCGAAAGGGTTGTCCGGGGTGAGGCGGTCCGCGTCGGCAATCATCCTGGTGACCAGCGCGGCGGACAGGACGTTGTCCTCGGTGAGTCTGATGTAGCTGCGCGGCACCCGACCCCAGCGTTCGGCGCCGACACGGGCATCGGCGAACTGGGTCTGCGCGCCGTCCTCGTGCTGCATCCCGAAATTCAGGATCGCCAGCGTCTGTGCCAAGGTGGCCTCGGGCATGTTGACGCGCCGGAAATCTTCGACGGCCTCGGGCAGCTGCGCGAGCGCCATCGCACTGGGCGCCTCGGCCGTGGTCGGGCAGAATGCGGAGAGGTAGACGAGCCGCTGGATGCCGTCCGGAATCTCCTCCGCCACCAGCTGATTGAAACGTGTTTCACTGGCGGTGATGAAGTCGCGAGGCGAGGAGATGCCATGGGTGGACGGCCGGCCGGGCGGGTCACGGTGATCAGCGGGGCCGCGTCGGGGACGGGAGCCGTGCACGCGCGGGCGTTCGTCGTCGACGGCGGGGCGACCGGGGGCAGAGCATGAGCGCCGAACGGGAGATCACCGCGCCGGTCGAGCTGTGCCGGCCGGACGGCCTGCTCGACCCCGACGCCGTCGGGTGGTCCCGAAAACCCCTGCACCGTGCCGGGCTTCGGGGCTGGGGCCGCCGCAAGCGCTGGGAGTACTGGGGCATCATCACGCCGCGCCACATCATCGGCATCGTCGTCTCCTCCCTCGATTACGCCGGACTGCACGGGATCTACGTGCTCGACCGCGCCACAGGCGAGGAATTCACCCGCGACGCCGTCGTTCCCTTCGCGCGGGGAACGACACTGGCCGACCGCAGTGGCGAGGGCGTGAGTGTGGCGCGCGGCGGCGGCATCGAGATCACCCTGACCGACGATGCGGCGGGAACCGGCATCGAGGCGAGCGCGGCGGGCGTGCGGCTCTCGGCCGTGGTGCCCCGCCCACCCGAACACGAATCGCTCGGTGTCGTGGTGCCGTGGAGCCGAAAGCGCTTCCAGTACACGGTCAAAGACGTGGGCAGACGCGCCGCCGGAACGCTGACACTCGGACAGCGGGAATACGCCTTCGACGATGCCTTCGCGGTGCTGGACCACGGCCGCGGCAAGTGGCCGTACGCGATCACCTGGAACTGGGCCGCAGGCGGCAAGCCCGGGCTCGGCATCCAGCTGGGCGGCCGATGGACCGACGGCACCGGCAGCACCGAGAACGCGCTGATCGTCGACGGCCGCCTGCACAAGATCGGCGACGAACTGCGATGGCACTACGACCGCGAGCACTGGACCGCGCCGTGGCACATCACCGGTGACCGGGTCGACGTCGAGTTCCAGCCGTTCCACGAGCGGGTCGCCGCCGCGAACCTGCTCGTGGTCGCCGGCGAAACACACCAGTGCTTCGGGCATTTCACCGGCCGCGCCCGCACCGACGACGGACGCTGGCTGGATCTGGACGGGATGGTCGGCTGGGCCGAGGAGGCCCGCAACCGCTGGTGAGGATCAGGCCCGGACCGGCAGGTCCGGTCCGGACAGCACGCAGGTGGTGCGGCTGAAGATCGACGGCATGCACTGGTTGCAGTGCGTACACAGGGACGGCGCGCGCTCGTCGGCCTGGATGCGCAGCAACAGATCGGGCTGACGCAGCAGGGCACGGCCCATGGCGACGAACTCGAAACCCTCGGCCATCGCCAGCCGCATCGACTCGGCCGAGGTGATGCCGCCGAGCAGGACCAGCGGCATCTTCAGCTCGTACCGGAACTGGCGGGCCAGATCCAGCATGTACGCCTCCCGGTAGGGGTATTCGCGGAGGAAGAACCGCCCTCCCAGCCGCATTCCCCAGCGCATCGGCCCCTGGAAGGCCTTGGCGAAGGCCGCGCGCGGCGCCTCGCCGTGAAACAGGTACATCGGGTTGAGCAGCGAGCTACCGATGGTGAGCTCCAGAGCGTCGAGCGTGCCGTCGCCCTCGAGCCACCGGCCGATCTGCAGGCTTTCCGCGAGCCGCAGTCCGCCGACCACGCCGTCGTCCATGTTCAGTTTCGCCAGCACCGCGATCCGGTCACCGACCGCCTCCCGCACGGCGTGGGCGACCTCGCGGGCCAGGCGGGCGCGGTTGGCCAGGCTGCCGCCGTAGCCGTCCCGGCGACGGTTCAGCAGGGGGCTGAAGAAGGAACTGATCAGGTAGTTGTGTCCGAAATGCAGTTCCACGGCGTCGAATCCGGCGGATTCGGCGGTCAGCGCGGCGTCGGCGAAGGCACGGATCACGCGCTGGATCTCGGCGGTGTCGGGCCGCACGGTCCACGCCGTACCCAGCGGGCTGAACAGCCGGCTCGGCGACAGCGCGGGCAGCCGGTTCGACGCCGCGTTGGCCACCGGACCGGCATGCCCGATCTGCGCGCTGGCGGCGGCGCCCTCGGCGTGGATGGCGGCGGTGAGCTGCCGCAGCCCCGGCACGGCCTCGGGACGCATCCAGATCTGGTGGCGGTCCGTGCGACCTTCCGGGGCGACCGCGCAGTAGGCCACGGTGGTCATCCCGACTCCGCCCGCGGCGTGTGCCCGATGGAATTCGATCAGGTCATCGGTGACCAGCGCGTCGGGCGTGCGACCTTCGAAGGTCGCGGCCTTGATCACCCGGTTGCGCAGCGTCAGCGGCCCGAGCTGAGCGGGCGCGAATACCGTGTTCATCAGGACTCCAAACCAGCGGTGACGAACGCGCGCAGCGAGCTGACCGTGCGCGCGGAAAGGACACGATCGTCGGCGAGCGGTGCGCCGAACTGACCGAGGATGAGGTCGAAGGCCAGCATCCAGCGCGTGCGTGCCTCGTGCTCGGACAGCTCGGGGCGCCGGTGGCGCAGCAACTCCACGAACGGGTCGAGGGTGAACCAGCGCGCGGTCCAGGCGATGTCCTGACGGCTCGACACCAGCCGGGACAGCAGCCGGATGTGCAACCGGCCGATCGGGTCGTCGGCCAGGCCGACCAGCGGATCGATGATCGCCGACACGCATTCGGCGACCGTGGCGCCGCGCGCGTCGAGATCGTCCATCGACGACTCCCACAGCGGCCCGAGCCTGCTCTGCAGCAGCGCCGCGACCAGGGCTTCCTTGGAACCGAAGTGATAGTGCACGGCCGCCGGGTTCGCCTCGGCGGCGGCGCACACCGCCCGGACGGAGACGCGCTCGTAGCCCGATTCGAGGAGCAGGCGCTCAGCCGCCGTCAGCAGCCGTTCCCTGGTCGTGTACTCGGCTTGTCGCACCCCGTCAGTAGAACACGTTTCAATCAACGATTCAATCGTTGATTGAACACGAGCTCACCGCGCGGCCGAGTCGAGCCTGCCGATCGCCGCGGCCAGCACGGCCTCGTCGGAGGTGGTGAAGCACAGCCGCATCGAGTGGCGGTACCCGTTCCCGACGGCGAAGGCCGCGCCGGGCACGTAGGCGACACCGGCATCGAGCGCGCGTGGCAGCAGTTCGGCGGTGTCGGTGCCATCGGTGAAATCGGCCCAGACGAACATGCCGCCGGTGGCGTCGGTGCAGCTCACACGGTCACCGAAGGTGGTGCGGACCGCGTCGACCAGGGACTTGGCGCGGGCTCCGTAGGCGGTGCGGACCGAAGTCACGTGGGCGGCGAGCCAGTCGGTGTCGGTGAGCAGATCCGTGACGATGCGGTGCGTGAGGGCGGAACCACACAGATCCGCGCCCTGCTTGAGCAGTTCCACCGCGCGACAAACCCGGTCGGGGGCGACCATCCAGCCGACACGGAGGGCGGGCGCGAGAATCTTCGACACGCTGGAGAGCCGGATCACCTGGGGCGAGTAGGCGGCGATCGGCGCCGGCGCGGGCTGGTCGAACCACAGTTCGCCGTAGGGGTCGTCCTCGATGATCCAGAACCCGTGCGCCTCAGCGAGTTCCGCCAGGCGACGGCGCCGCTCGGGCGCGAGCGTGACGCCACCGGGGTTGTGGAAATTGGAGACCGTGTGGACCACCGCGGGACGCTCGCCCGCCGCCAGCAGCTCCTCCAGCGCGTCCACCCGCATGCCGTCCCGATCCAGCGGCACCGCGACGATGCGCGCGCCCGCGGCCCGGAACACCTGCAGCGCACCGACATACGCGGGATCCTCGACGATCACCAGCGCGCCGGGATCGAGCAGCACCTCGGCGAGCAGCGACAGCGCCTGCTGCGAGCCATGGGTGATGAACACCTCGGCCTCCGGGACCGGGCGCCCGATCCGGGCGGTCTCCCTGGCCGCGAGCACGGCGCGCAGCGCGGGCCAGCCGGGCGACTCGGTGTACTGCAGGACCGCGGCGTCGTCCAGCGCGGCCGCCGCCGCGGCGGCGATCCGCGCACGCGGCATCAGCGCGGCATCCGGCAGGCCACCGGCGAGGCTGATGACATCGGCGCGCGCGGTGAGCTTGAGCAGGTCCCTGATCGCCGAGCTCTGCAGACCCGCGAGCTTGCCCGCCAACGCTGGAGTGGTCTGCGACATGGGAACCTCCGGGGACGACAAGGGAAGCAATCATCCTACGATTGCATATCATCCACCAGAATGTGAAATTGCAGTCCCAAACATTGAGACACTAGCGTGCGGTGATCGACTTGACCTGCCACTTTCCATCAGTGTTGGTGGTGACGATCTCCTGCTTGTACACGATGGCCGAGCCGTCGGGATGCCACTCGCGCAGTTCCACGTCGTAGCGGCCGACCGAGGTCTCGCGCATCCGCACGCAGTGCGTGGACCCGGCGGGGATCAGGTCGTCGATCGCCTTCTGGATCGTCTCGGCGGGCGAGATGTTCTCGGCGTCGGGTGCCACGTACTCGCGCACCTTGGCGCCGGAACGGTCGACATAGAAGGCGTACTGGAAGCCGAGGATCGCCTTGGCGCCCGACGAGGTGTCGCCGGGGCCGTTACCCACGGTGACCGCCTGCTCCGACATCGCCTTGCACTCGGTGGGCGAGGCGACCGACGGGATCGGCGCCGCTGTCACGCCAGGGTCCTCGCCGCCACCGCGCTTGACCAGCCCGATCGTCAGCACCAGGGCGACCACGAGCAGCACCGCCGCGGCCGCGCCGCCGATGATCCAGCGCAGCCGCCGATCGGATTCCTTGGCCTTGCTCTGCTCGGCGACGGGCGGGACGGGGTTCTTCGGCGCGAGGCGCCGCGCGATCGGGTCGTCGGCCCACGACAGCCCGGCCTCCGGCGGCTTGGGCACCGCACCGCCCTCGTCGGGGCTGTTCCACCAGGCCTTGTCCTCGGCGTCGTCGGCGCCGGGGGCGCGCTCGGGCTGGCGCACGATGTCGGGGGTGGACATGCGGACGGTCTCCGGCGACGGTTCCGCGGCCGGAGCCTGGGCGCGCTGACCCGGCTTGTCGCGCCGGATCACCTCGGTGGCCTCGCGACCGGAGGTCACCGGGACCGAGTCACCGAACGGCGAACTGTCCCTGCGCTCGCCACTGAACCGAACGGTCTGGTCCTCGGACGGCGCGGAGACTCGCGGGTCGGGCGCGCCGAAGGGCGACGCGTCAGGGGCGCGCGGCGGCACCGGCGGCGGCGTGGCGACCGCGTCACCGAAGACCGACGTCGGCGCGGAACGCGGCGGCTGCACCGGACCGCGCGGCGGCATGGTGGGCGGACCCGGCGGCGGGGGCACCGGAAGTGTCCCGGCGACGGGCCCCCCCAACGGCCCCCGCGCCTGGATCGGCGGCCCCCGCACC